>NZ_QKSG01000003.1:0-428125 GCF_003234035.1 Curtobacterium sp. MCPF17_031
CCACCGCAGCAGTGCGCTGCGCACCAGTCAACGATGACGCGTTACCACCCAACAGAACCATCCCCGGATCTCGAACCAACTAAGCAGTCCAAGATCCGGGGACCAGTTCACAGCTGGCACCGGGCCTCCCGTCCGTCGTGCGCGCCCTGCCTGCGCGCACGGCGGCGTACCGCGGGGCCGGTCCCAGACGCGAAAGCGACAGTTCGCGCCGGTTCTCCCGCCCACATCTGTCGCTTTCGCGTCCCAGACCCGGCTGCGGCGCGGCGACTCAGCGGGACGGGACCGGCGGGCCGAGGGCCAGCAGCACGCCGAACACGGCGGCGACGAGCACGACACCGACCAGCGCCGAGAGCACCGGGCGCCGCACGACCACGAAGAGCAGCCGGTCGAGCGGACCGGGACGTTCCCCGGCTGCCACGCGCCGACGCCAGCCGCCGTCGAGCATGCCGCGGCGGGCGACTCCGACCTCGAACGGCAGCGTCGTGTACGGCACGATCGCGCTCACCCACCCGAGCACCGTGGCGCCGAACGACCACCGCTGGTTCACCGCGACGACCGTCGTGACGACCAGGTACGCCAGGAACACGAAGCCGTGCACCCCGCCTCCGACCCGGACCGGCCAGTCACCGGCACCCAGGCCGTACTTCAACAGCATGCCCACCAGGAGCATCGTCCAGGTCACGAGTTCGGCGATCGCGAGGCCGCGGAACAGGGATCGAGGGGTCATGGCCTCCATCGTGACGGAGGCCGGGTGGAAGTCGCGTGGACGAGCGCGGAACGACAGCAGGACGCCCCGGACCAACCACAACAGGACGCCCCGGACCGCAGAGCCCGGGGCGTCCTGTCTGTGTCGTTCGGCAGTCCGCGTCAGCGTCGGACGGTCACCACCTGCCCGAGCTGGTTCACACCGGCGGCGGCGTCCCAGGTGCCGACGTTCGCAGTCTGGATCGCGAAGGCCGGGTCACGTGCGACCGAGCGCTCGGCGGCGGGCATCGCGAGCGCGACCTGCCACTTGCCGGACGGCACCTCGGCGAGCGACGCGGTGACGGTCGCGGTGGTGCCGGGCTGCCACGACGACGCGTCGGCACGGACGGGCACGGTGACGTGCCGGTGACCGTTGGTCAGCACGAGCTGCACCGGACGGTGGTTGTACGGCGCTGCCCAGCCGTCGTTGCGCACCGACACCGAGACCGCGGCGTGCTTGCCGGAGGTCACGGTGCTCGAGGTCATCGTGAACCGGTAGCCGAGCTTCTTCGCGGCGTCGGTCATGCCGGCCTGGCCCCAGGTCGACAGGACGTCCTTGTTGTAGTCCAGGTTCAGGTAGCTGTAGTGGTACTTCGCCATCTCGGCCGAGGCGGACGGGTACTCGGACCGCGGTGCGTTCACGGCGCAGGTCTCACCACCGACCGGGACGTACCGGGAGTCGGCGGCGAGGTAGTCCTGGTCGAGCGACAGCGGGTCGGTCAGGAAGGTGCCGAAGTCGTCGGGCGAGGCGAGGAAGCAGTCGTTGTGGTGGCCGATCCGGGAGGCGGGAGAGCCGTTGTGCGCCTGCTGCGGCGTGAGTGCGCCGGCGGTGCCCGACGTCGTGCGGAGTGCGTCCTGCTTCATCTGCATGGTGCGCACCTGGATCGAGCGGCTGGACGGCAGCGCAGCCAGCTCGGCCTTGACGACCTGGCGTCGGGCGTCCTCGTCGGCGTCGGTCAGCACGCCCGGGTTGGCCGGGTCGCTGGCGAAGTGGTCCGTGTAGTAGCCCTCGCCCCAGAGGCCGATGAAGCCCTCCTGCAGCGTCGGGATGACGTCGGCGTTCCGGCGGAGGGTCGGCGTGAGCTGCTTGATGTGTGCGAGCACGGTCGGCAGGTCGGCGTCGCCGTACGGCGCCGAGTACGGCCAGTTGCCGCCCTGGACGTACGCGAAGCGGGTGATCACGCTGACGCCGGCGGCGCGGGCGGTGTCGTAGTCGTGCTGCACCAGCTTCAGCCAGGCCGGGCTGAGGCGCCGCTGGTCGACGAACGCCTCCATGTAGAACACGCGGACGATCTGGGTGACGCCGTCGGCCCGGTAGCCCTCGAGCGTGGCGGCGTCCAGCGGGGTGTAACCGGTACCGTCGGCGCGGTAGTGCGTCTCGGTGGTGTGGTCGAACCCGCGCTGGGGGTTCGGGATGACGGCATCGCTCGCCGTGTAGGTCACGGTGGAGCTGGTCGGTGTCGGGTGACGGTCGCTGTGTGACGACGACGCCCACGCGTTGGTCGGCACGGCGAGTGCGATCACGGCCGCGAGTGCGGCGGTGGTGATGGTGCGGTGCTGCATCGGACGAGCCCCTGTCCTCGGCGCGGGTGCGGATCGACACCCCCTGGTGCCGGCACCTGCGCGAATGTGATCTGAAGGTAGGTCAACCGATCAGAAAACACCAGCACCAGTTCCTCGTATCGATTCGATCTGATCTTGGGTAGCGTGGTCGACATGTCGCAGACGACGGACGCATCGAAGACGCTGCGCGTGGGGGTGGTCGGGCTCGGGTTCGCCGGGACGACGCATCTCGACGCCTACACCGCACTCCCCGGCACCGAGGTGGTGGCGCTCGCGGGCAAGGAGACCGGCCGGCTCCACGAGCTCGCCGAGACCCGCCAGGTGCCGGACACGTACCCGGACTGGCAGGACCTGGTCGCCCGCGACGACCTGGACATCGTGTCGATCGGCGTGCCGAACTCCCTGCACGCCCCGATCGCCATCGCCGCGCTCGAGAGCGGCAAGCACGTCTTCTGCGAGAAGCCCCTCGCGACCACGGGCGCCGAGGCGCAGGCGATGGTCGACGCCGCCGTGGCGAACGACCGCGTGCTCGAGGTCGCCTACAACCACCGCCGCCGCGCCGACGTGCAGTTCCTGGCCGACCACGTCCGCCCCGTCGACGGGCAGGACAGCCCGCTCGGGCACGTCTACCACGCCCGGGCGAGCTGGCGACGACGCGCCGGCATCCCCGGCATCACGTCGTGGTTCACGAACAAGGACGCAGCCGGTGGCGGTCCGCTCATCGACCTCGGTTCGCACGTCCTCGACATCGCGATGCACCTGATGGGCGAGCCGCGCGTCGTGGCCGTCAGCGCCGTCGCGTACAACGAGCTCGGTACCGCCGGACGCGGTGGCAGCACCGGCGGCGGACCCGTCTCCGGTGCGACCGGCCGCCCGTTCGACGTCGAGGACTTCGCGAACGCCCTGCTCCGCTTCGAGGACGGCTCGAGCCTGCAGCTGCAGGCCTCGTGGGCGTCCTACTCGAAGGACGACGAGGACATCGAGGTCGAGCTCCTCGGCTCGACCGGCGGTGCCCGGCTGTTCGTCCGGAACTACGCCACCGAGGGCACGGTCGAGCTGTACTCCGACATCGACGGCGTCCCCGCGGTCACCCGTCCCGCCGTGCACGTCCCGGCCGGCCACCACCAGCGCGTCATCGAGGAGTTCCTCGCCACCATCCGGTCCGGCACGCACGAGGGCCACCACGGCGAGTTCGCGTTGCACCGCACGCGGGTCGTCGACGCCGTCTACGCGTCGGCGCAGGCCGGCCACGAAGTGGAGGTCGTCGCATGAACATCGTCGTCTGGAACGAGAACGTCCACGAGACCCGCGGTGACGAGACCGTCCGCGAGCACTACCCCGACGGCATCCACACCGTCGTCGCCGCCGGCCTGGAGGCGCGACTCCCCTCCGCCCACACCGTCACGACCGCCACGCTGCAGGAGCCGGAGCACGGCCTGACCGAGGAGCGCCTGGCCGCCACCGACGTCCTCTTCTGGTGGGGCCACATCGCCCACGACGAGGTCGCCGACGAGGTCGTGGACCGCGTCGTCCGGCACGTGCACGCCGGCATGGGCCTGGTGGTGCTGCACTCCGGCCACTACTCGAAGCCGTTCACCCGGCTGATGGGCACGACCTGCTCGCTGAAGTGGCGCAACGACGGGGAGCGTGAGCTGGTCTGGACGATCGCACCCGAGCACCCGATCGCCGCCGGGGTCCCGCACCCGATCGTCATCGACCGCCAGGAGATGTACGGCGAGTACTTCGACATCCCGCGCCCGGACGAAGAGGTCTTCCTGTCGACGTTCGCCGGCGGTGAGGTGTTCCGCTCGGGCGTCGCCTACCGTCGCGGGCTGGGCAGGGTGTTCTACTTCTCGCCCGGCGACCAGGAGTACCCGGTGTACCACCACCCCGACATCCAGCGGGTCCTGGCGAACGCCGCCGAGTGGGCCGCGCCGACCGGTCCACGCCGGCAGCTCACCGCCGACCCCCACCCGAGGGACTGGTTCCTGGGCGACTCGTCGCGTAGACAGGAGGGGTGAGCACACCGCAGGAGGTCGACCGCCGCACGGCCCTGATCGAGGCGCTCGACGTCCTCGGTGCAGGCCCGGAGGAACGCTTCGACCGGATAACCCGGATGACGCACGACGCGTTCGGGGTACCGCTGACGTTCCTCAACCTCGTGCACCACGACCTCGTCACCACGCAGTCGACCTTCGGGTGGAACCAGGGCACGAGCGTGCCGGCGAACGAGCAGTTCTGCGCGACGACCGTGCTCACGCCGGAGCCGCTGGTGATCCCGGACACGACGCTCGACCCGCGGTTCGCGCACACCGCGGCCGTCGCCGAGCACGGCATCCGCTTCTACGCCGGCGCGCCGCTCTCGATGCTCGACGGCACCCGAGTGGGCACGCTCTGCATCATGGACGCGCAGCCGCGCGCCTTCTCGGCGACGGACCTCGCCCTGCTGCGCGACCTGGCGCGCTGGGCCGAACGCGAACTCGGGTACGCGCTCGAGCGCGACCGACTCACCAGGGTGCGCGCGGCGCTGGTGCCGGACCCGCTGTCGGTCCCCGGCCACGACGTCGCGACGCTCGCCGTCCAACGCCCGGACGGCGGTGGCGGGCTCACCGACTGGCGGGTCGCCCCCGACGGCGCCCTGCACCTGACGGTCGGCGCGGTGGTCGCCGGACGCGTCTCGTCGCTCCTCGCGGCCGACGTCCGTGGGGCACTGGCCGCGCGGACCGGCCTCCCGATCGCCGAGGCGGTCGCCGGACTGGAGGCCCAGGTCGCCCCCGACCTCCGGGTCGCCGACGCGGTCGCCGAGCTGGTGCACGCACGGCTCGACCCGACGACGGGGCGCGTCGACCTGGTGGACGCCGGGCTCGGCACCGCGGTGGTCGTCAGCGCCGACGGCAGCGTCCGTCCGGTGCGGTCCACCGAGCTGCCCGTCGGGCTCGGTACCGCATCGACCCCCGGCGCCCGGTCGACGCTGTCGGTCGAGCTGGCAGCCGGCGACCGGCTCGTGCTGGCTTCCGACGCGTGGTCGACCGTGCCCGGCGTCGAGGGGCCCGAGGCGATCGCGGCCCTCGTCGCCGCGCAGCCGGACGGCACGGCGGCGGTCGAGCACGTCCGCACGCTGCTGCCGGAGGGCGACCCGGCGACCGACCTGACCCTCGTCGTCGTCACCCGGCACTGAGGTCGTCAGCCGGCTCGGGACCGGCTGCTCAGCGCGTCTGCGCGCCGGGCTTCCCCGCGAACGCCGCCACGAGCAGGGTCGCGAGCATCCCGAACCCGGTCAGCACGACGCCGAGCGCCGCGAGCTGCCAGTACGCACTGGCGACGTGCTGCGGCTGCGTGACGATGTCCGGCCACCACGGGTCGAGGAACGGCACCGAGCCCGGGAACGGGTCGAGCCCGAACATCGCCAGCCCGCCGAGGAGCAGCACGACCCCGAGGGCGGCCATCGTGCCCCGACGGCCGCCGAGCATCCGGACGACGAGCGCCGCCCCCATGCCCACCAGCCCGACGACGGCGAGCGCGAAGGCCGCGACGAACACGGGCTGCGGCACGAGCGAGAACCAGTCGAGCACGGCGATCGGCACGAGCAGCCACCGCCCGGTCCTGGCCCACCGTGCGGGCGTGCGCCATCCATGCATGCCGGAACGGTACGACACGAACCCGGACGACCGCCCGGCTAGCATCGCGAGGTGCCCACACCAGCAGCGGAGGTCGAGGTCGACACCGCCCTCGTTCGCGCGCTGCTCGTCGACCAGCACCCGGACCTCGCCGACCGTCCGCTCGCCGTCGTCGCCTCGGGCTGGGACAACGTGGTCGTCCGCCTCGGCACCGATCTGGCCGTCCGCATGCCCCGACGCGCCGCCGCCGCGGTGCTCGTCGAGCACGAACAGCGCTGGCTGCCGGAGCTCGCCCGCCTGGTCGGTGCCGTGGTGCCCGTCCCGGTGCCGCTCCGCACTGGTCGCCCCGCCCTCGGCTACCAGTGGGCCTGGAGCGTCGTGCCCTGGTTCCCGGGCAGGACGCTCGGCAGCGACGCCGGCGGGCCGGGGGTCGGGGAGGCGCTCGCCGACTTCGTCTCCGCCCTGCACGTGCCGGCCCCGGACGACGCCCCGCTGAACGCGGTCCGGGCCGTCCCGCTCCGCACCCGGACGGACGCCGTCCTGGAACGACTCGGGTCCGGACCGGTCCCGCGCGCCCAGGAGCTGGCGACCGCCTGGCGGACGGCGGCCGACCTGCCGGTGGCTGCCGGGCCTCCCGTCTGGGTGCACGGTGATCTGCACCCGTTCAACCTGCTCGTCGAGACCGGCCCGCGGGGCGACCACCTGTCCGCGGTCGTCGACTTCGGTGACGTGACGGCGGGGGACTCCGCCGTCGACCTCGCGACCGCCTGGTTGACGCTCGACCGGGAGGCCCGGTCCGCCTTCCGCACCCAGGTCACCGCCCAGGACGCCAGCCTGGACGAGCACTCCTGGGGGCGGGCCCGGGGCTGGGCCGTGTCGATCGCGTCGGCGCTCGCCGTCGGTGACGAGTCGGTGTCCCACGCGGTGGCGCGACGCGCGATCGACGCCGTCCTCGACGACTGACGACCTGCTCCGGTTCGCGCACGTCATCGAGACGGGGGCTACCGCGAGCGCGACCACGGGGTTACCGTCTCCCCACACCAATCCGTGCACGTGAAGATCGGGAGGGGCCTCATGACCCTCGAGTTCCGCGTCCAGCACGACGTCGCCACCGACGCCTCCCCCTCGTCCCGGACCGCGCCGCGGGGCCGGGTCCGTCGGGTCCTCGACCACCTCGCCGCCCGACGCACCGCTGCGCAGCTGCGTCGGCTCGATGCCGACCTCGTCGAGCTGTCCGACCTGCAGCGCGTGCTGTCGGACGCCCGCGCGGTCGTCGACCGCGGGTGGATCCAGCACGCGTGGTTCGCCTACGTCGACGACCGGGGGCGGACCCGGACCGCGTCGAGTGCCGCCGCGACGGAGGTGGCCGGCCGTCCCCTCGTCGGCGCGTGCCTGGTCGGAGCCGTCGTCGACGCCGCGGGTGGGCCGCACGCCGTGCACTCGCAGCCGGTGCAGCGCTCCCTGGACCTCGTCTGGCATGCCCTCGCCGCGGCCGAGGGGTCGCCGGTGACCTGGTGTCCCGCGCCGGACATCCGGATGGGCCGCGTGCGTGACCTCACCCGCTGGAACGACAGCGCCGGGCGCACCGCCGAGCAGGTCTCCGGGCTTCTGCTCGCGGCCGAGCGGGTCGCCCTGCAGGAGTCCGACCGGGTCGCAGGACGAGCATCCGCGCTCCGTGCACACTCGGGGGCAGTACCCGTCGTCGGTTGAGATCGTTACACACCTCCCAGGATCAGCTCGGTGCTGTGCCGCTGACCAGGGTTTATCGGGACAATGGTTGCTGAGTGGAACCGTCGTTCTCGCGATGGGGACCCCGCCGGGGCTGAGCATCTGCGTAGCTTGGAGGCCGTCCGTTCCCCGATCCGTGGGCCGGACCGTCGACCCGAGGGAGTGCAGAACCGGTGTTCCAGTACATCGCCGAGCGATGGGACCAGATCTGGTTCTCGTCCTGGCAGCACTTCTCGCTGGTCGTCCAGTGCGTCGTGCTCGCGACCATCATCGCCGTGGTCCTCGCGGCGCTCGTCTACCGAATACCCGGCCTGCGTTCCGCCGCGAACGAGGTCTCCACGGTCGGCCTGACGCTGCCGTCCTTCGCGGTCATCGGTCTGCTGCTCGTGCCGCTCGGGTTCGGCGTCGTGCCGTCCGTCGTCACGGTGACCTTCTTCGCCGCCCTGCCGATCCTCCGCAACGCGGTCGTCGGGCTCAACGAGATCCCACCGGCCGTCGTCGAGTCGGCGCGCGGCATCGGCATGAGCCGCTTCCGCACCCTGGTGCAGGTCGAACTGCCGATGGCGTGGCCGATCATCCTCACCGGCGTGCGGGTCTCCGCGCAGATGGTCATGGGCGTCGCCGCGGTCGCCGCGTACGCACTCGGCCCGGGACTCGGCAGCTTCATCTTCTCCGGGTTGTCCCGCCTCGGTGGCGCGAACTCCCTCAATTCCGTGATCGTCGGGACCGTGGGCGTCGTGTTGCTCGCCCTGGTCCTCGACCTCCTGCTCCTCGGCCTCGGCCGTCTGACCACCTCGAGAGGTATCCGTGTCCAGCACTGAGTCCCCGACCACCGCGCCCGACACCGACGTCACCGGCCGGAGCATCCTGCTCGACAAGGTGACGAAGCGGTACCCGGGCCAGGCGAAGCCCGCCGTCGACGGCATCACCCTCGAGATCCCGGCCGGCAAGATCGTCATGCTCGTCGGCCCTTCGGGCTGCGGCAAGACCACCACGCTGAAGATGATCAACCGGCTCATCGAGCCGACCGAGGGTCGCATCGTGGTCGGCGACGACGACGTGACCAAGATCGACGGCGACGAACTGCGTCGCCGGATGGGCTACGTCATCCAGGCCGGCGGACTCTTCCCGCACATGACGGTCGCGGCGAACATCGCGGTCGTGCCGAAGATGCTCGGCTGGTCGAAGGACAAGATCGCCGCCCGGGTCGACGAACTCCTCGACCTCGTCTCGCTCGACCCGGACACCTACCGCGACCGCTACCCCCGTGAGCTCTCCGGCGGACAGCAGCAGCGTGTCGGGGTCGCCCGCGCCCTCGCCGCGGACCCGCCCGTCCTGCTCATGGACGAGCCGTTCGGTGCAGTCGACCCGATCACACGGCAGCGCCTGCAGGACGAACTGATCCGCATCCAGGCGGAGCTCCACAAGACGATCGTGATCGTCACCCACGACTTCGACGAGGCCGTGAAGCTCGGCGACTGGATCGTGGTGTTCTCCGAGGGCGCGCACATCGTGCAGTACGACTCCCCGGAGCGGATCCTCGCCGAACCCGCGAACGAGTTCGTGGAGAACTTCATCGGCTCGGGTGCCGGCCTCAAGCAGTTGACCCTGACCCGCGTCCGCGAGGTCGGACTGGCCGACGCCGTCACCTGCTCCCCGGGCGAGCAGACGGAGGCCGTGCTCCAGCGCATGCGCGAGGCCGGCGGTCACGGGCACGCCGTCGTCGTCGACCGGCGTCAGCGGCCGATCGGGTGGCCGTCGCGCCGCCAGCTCGAGCGTCTCGACCGGATCCCGGAGGGCATCGAGGCCGGTCTGCCCGTCGTGTCCGAGGCGTCCACCCTCAACGACGCGCTCGACACCATGCTCGTCTCGAGTGCCGGTGCAGCGCTGGTGACCGGTCGTCGGGACGCGTTCCGGGGCGTCATCACGGTCGAGACGGTGATGGACGCCATCACCCGAACCCGTGCCGCTGCCGCCGAGGAGCAGGCCTACACGCCCGTCGGGACGAACACGAACCCGATCGAGGGGATGCCGAGCACGCCCGTCGTCGACCTCGATGACGAGCCGGCCGGCTCCGCCGACGACTCGCTCGCCACCGACGCTGCGCACTCCGACGGTCGGGACGACCGGTGAGCGACGTCGTCGTCACCGCATCCCCGGCGACCGGGGAGCGGACCAGCTGGCGAGGACTGGTCATCCAACCGGTCGTGATCCTCGTCGTCCTCGGCGCGTTCGCCGTCTGGCTCGCCACCGCGGACCTGACCCCCACCGAGCGCACGACCCTGAACCCGTCCGGGCTGCTCGACCTCGCCCGGCAGCACCTCATGCTCACCCTCATGTCGACCGTCATCGTGCTCGTCGTCGCCATCCCGCTCGGCATCGCGCTCACCCGCGGGCCCCTGCGGAAGGCGAGCGGAGCGATCCTGGCGGTCGCCAACTTCGGCCAGGCCGCACCTGCAGTCGGCCTGATCGTGCTCCTCGCGTTCTGGCTCGGGTTCACGTTCTGGGCCGCGGTGGTCGCCCTCGTGCTCTACGCGATCCTGCCGGTGCTCCGGAACACGATCATCGGCATCGAGAGCGTCGACGCCCGGCTCGTCGAGGCCGGTCGGGGCATGGGCATGAGCGCCGCCGCCGTCCTGCTCAAGGTCGAACTGCCGCTCGCCGTCCCCGTCATGCTCGCGGGCATCCGCACCGCGCTCGTGCTCCTGGTCGGGTCGGCCGCCCTCGCGACCTTCATCGGTGCGGGCGGCCTCGGACTGCTCATCACCACCGGCGTGAACCTGTTCCTGCCGAAGGTCCTCGTCTCCGGGGCGCTCCTCATCGCGCTCCTCGCCCTCTCCATCGACTGGCTCGGCCGCATCGTCGAGACGTTCGCCCGACCGAAGGGACTCCGATGACCCGCCGCACGCGCACCCCGGGCCGCCGAGCCCGCCGTCTGCTCGCCGCCGCCGCACTGGCGGGCGTGACCACGAGCCTCCTGGCCGGATGCGGTCTGCAGCCGGCGGCGTCGTTCGTGCCGGCCGCAGCGCCCGGCACGATCAAGCACATCGACGACCTGCCGGAGGGCGCGGCGCTCACCGTCACGTCGAAGAACTTCACCGAGCAGCTCGTCCTCGGCAAGATCGCGGTCCTCGCCGCCTCCGCCGCCGGTTTCGACGTCACGGACGAGACGAACGTGCCCGGTTCGGTGGCCGTCCGGCAGCTGATGACCTCGCACGACGCCGACCTGACGTACGAGTACACCGGTACCGCGTGGCTGACCTTCATGGGGCACAAGAAGGGCATCCCGGACAAGACCGAGCAGTGGCAGGCGGTCAAGGACGAGGACGCCGGCAACGGGCTGACCTGGCTCCCCCCGGCGCCGATGAACAACACGTACGCATTCGCGGTGCGTGACGAGGCGGTGAAGGACCTCGACGGCATCACGAAGCTCTCGCAGATCGCCGACCTGCCCGCCGACGAGCGCACGTTCTGCGTCGAGTCCGAGTTCAACTCCCGCGCGGACGGCTTCAAGCCGATGCTCGAGAAGTACGGACTGGACCTCGGCGGTTCGGGCGACAACGCCATCGCGAAGAAGAACGTCGACATCCTCGACACGGGCACCGTCTACACGGCGACCGACCGCGGCACGTGCAACTTCGGCGAGGTGTTCACCACCGACGGCCGCATCAAGTCACTCGGGCTGACGGTCCTGCAGGACGACCGCGGGTTCTTCCCCGCGTACAACGTCGCGCCGGTGCTGTCGAGCTCGGCGCTCCAGGAGTACCCGCAGCTCGAGGGCATCTACGACCAGATCTCGCCGAAGCTCACCGACGCGGTGCTGCAGGAACTCAACCGGCAGGTGGACGTCGAGGGACGCGAGCCGGCGGACGTGGCGTTCGAGTGGATGGTGAAGGAGGGCTTCATCACGAAGCCCTGAGGTCGCGACGTGACGATGTCAGGGCGGGAGGCTCCCCACCGGTCACGGCCGGCCTGCCGCTGGCGCGTCAGTCCGGAACCGACCGACGTGGGCCCAGGTGTCAGCTGGCACCGCGCCTCCCGACCGTCCGTTCCGCCGCCCGCCGGGACCCGGTCGCCGGTATCGTCGACGCATGGCACTGTTCGGACGACGCAAGCCCGACGTGCGCGATCGGCCCGTCAGCCAGGTCGAGCTGAAGCGCGCGGTGGACGAGGGGTTCCTCATCGCCCGGGCAGCGGTGATCGTCGCCGTGGCGAACCGCATCATCACCAACGCCTTGCGCGACCAGGGGTACTTCGACCATGCCCTGATCGCCGACGCCGCGCGTCAGGAACTGCACCGGATGGCCGAGGAGCAGCGTGGCGACGCCGAACGGATGCGGGAGATCCGGGTCCGGTCGAGCAAGCAGGGCGGGCGCTCGCAGCACCAGCACGACTACCGGCGCGGCGACGACCTCAAGCTCCGCACCCGCGAGGCGACGTACGAGGAACTCGCCGCGCGCCTCGACGCCCGCCGGGACGACCAGCACTTCGTCGACGGCATCGTCCTCGCCGCCCGTGCCCGCGCATGGGACGACATCGGCACGACCGTCGTCGGCCGTCTCGGCTGGGCCCAGCGGCCCGCCGACGACTACGAGGTCGGGCGCGACGAACGGCTGCAGCAGCTCCTCGACGAGGACTTCGCGACCCTGGTCGCCGAGCACCCGGTCGGATCCGGCACCGCGGTCGGCGCGGACGAGCCGGACACCGACGGACCGGATGACGGCACCGACCCGGCCGAGGCGGACACCACCACGAGTTGACCGGGCGCACGGTGCCGGACGCGGGCCTCGACCCGTGTCCAGCCGTCGCTCCGTAGGCTCGCCCGCATGGTTGATGCGGTGGTCGTCGGAGCCGGACCGAACGGGCTGGCCGCAGCGGTCACCCTCGCTCGGGCCGGCCTCAGTGTCGAGGTCGTCGAGCGGAACGACACGATCGGCGGCGGGGCCCGGACCAAGGAGCTCACGCTGCCCGGCTACCTGCACGACGTCTGCTCCGCGGTGCACCCGATGGCACTGCAGTCCGAGTTCTTCCGGGCGTTCGGGATGGAACGGCGCATCGAGCTCCGGCTGCCCGAGGTGCAGTACGGTCACCCGCTCGACGGCGGCCGTGCCGGCATCGCGTACCAGGACCTCGACCGCACCGCCGACGCGCTCGGAGTCGACGGCCGTGCCTACCGGCAGCTGATGGCCCCACTGGTGTCGCACGCCGACGAGGTCTCCGACTTCGCCACGGACGCCCTCCTGCACGTGCCACGACACCCGGTGACCGTGGCCCGCTTCGGGCTCCGTGCGCTCGAGCAGGGGACCCGCGCGTGGAACGCACGCTTCCGCGACGACGTCGCTCCGGCCATGATCAGCGGTGTCGCGGCGCACTCCATCCAGCACATGCCCTCGCTCGCCACCGCGGCCGCAGCGCTGTCGCTCGGCGTGTACGCGCACGCTCGCGGTTGGCCGGTGCCGATCGGCGGCAGCCAGGCGATCGTCGACGCGCTCGCCGCCGACCTGGTCGCACACGGCGGCACGATCGAGACCGGGCGGGAGGTCCACTCCCTCGGCGACCTCACCCCGGCCAAGGCGGTGTTCTTCGACACGAGCGTCCCGTCCATGCTCCGGATCGCCGGCAACCAGCTGCCCGCACCGAAGCGCGGCGCCCTGCGGCACTTCCGGTTCGGCAACGCGGCGGCCAAGGTCGACTTCGCGCTGTCCGAGCCGGTGCCGTGGACGAACCCCGAGCTCCACCGCGCCGGCACCGTGCACATCGGCGGCACCCGGGCCGAGATCGCCGAGGCCGAGGCGCAGGTCGCCCGCGGTCAGGACCCCGACCGCCCCTACGTCCTGGGCTCCGAGCCGACCGTCGTCGACCCGAGCCGGGCCCCCGCGGGCGGACACGTCTTCTGGGCGTACGCCCACGTTCCCGCCGGCTCGACGGTCGACCACCAGGAGTCCGTCATCCGTCAGATCGAACGGTTCGCCCCGGGCTTCCGCGACACCATCGTCGCGACGAACAGCCGGACCGCCGAGGACATGGAGCAGTACAACCCGAACTACTCCGGCGGGGACATCGCCGCCGGTGCCGCGAGCTTCTGGCAGCTGGTGAAGCGGCCCGTGCTCTCGAGTGACCCGTGGCGGATGGGCGGCGGCATGTACCTGGCGTCGCAGTCCGCGGCTCCCGGTCCCGGGGTGCACGGCATGGCAGGCTGGCACGCGGCGAAGAGCGCCCTCCGACACACCTACGGGTTGCCGGTGGACGTCGACCTGGCACCGAGGAGCTGACATGGCGAAGAACGTCCGGATCATCCACTGCACGCCCGAGGAGGTCTTCGACGTCCTCCGCGACGGCTGGCTCTACCCCACGTGGGTGGTCGGCGCGTCCCGGATGCGCGGCGAGGACCCCGGCTGGCCCGCGGTCGGCACGAAGCTGCACCACTCGTTCGGGGTGTGGCCGCTCGTGATCAACGACACGACGAGTGTCCTGGAGTACGACGAGCCCCGACGCATGGTGATCCAGGCGCGCGGGTGGCCGGTGGGGGAGGCCCGCGTCGAGGTCGAGGTCGAACCCCACCCCCGCGGCTGCCGGGTCACCCTGCGGGAGAACCCCGTGAAGGGCCCGGGGACGCTCGTTCCCGGCTTCCTCGCACAGCCCGGCATCTGGGTCCGCAACCACGAGACGGCACGCCGCCTCGGCTGGGTCGCAGCCGGTCGCGCGCGCAGCCACTGAGCCCTCCGCGAGACGCCCCCATCGACGCGAGACGCCACGGTCTGTGCGAGACGCCGCCTGAGTCGGCGGCGTCGTGCGCACTCGGCGGCGTCTCGCAGCCACCGGCGCCCGCCTACTCCTCGCGGGAGAACGCGCTCGCGCGTGCGACCTGGTCGGCGGTCAGGGCGACGCCCGTGTACCGCTCGAACTGGCGTGCCGCCTGCAGGGCGATGACCTCCGCGCCCGTGATGACGTGCGCACCGGCGTCGCGGCCGGCCCGGACGAGCGGGGTCTCGGAGGGGAACGCGACCACGTCGAAGACGGTGCCCGCGGCGGCGATGCGGTCCGGCGCGAACGACAGCGCGGCCTCCTGGTCGCCACGCATGCCGAGCGGGGTGACGTTGACGAGCACGTCGGCGTCCCCGGCCTGCTCCTCGGCGCCGACCCACGTGTACCCGTACTGGTCGGCCAGGGCGCTGCCGGTCGCCTCGTTGCGGGCGACGACGGTGAGGTGCTCGAACCCGGCACCGCGGAAGGCCGCCGTGACCGCCTTCGCCATGCCGCCGGAGCCCCGTAGGAGCACGCGGGCGTCACGGTCGACCCCGTGCGAGTCGAGCAGTGCGGCGACGGCCTCGTAGTCGGTGTTCGACGCGGTGAGGACCCCGGCGTCGTTGACGATCGTGTTGACGGAGCGGATCGCGGCCGCGGACTCCTCGAGTTCGTCGACGAGGGGGATCACGTCCTCCTTGAACGGCATCGACACCGAGCACCCGCGGATACCGAGCGCCCGGATGCCCGCGACCGCCCCGGGCAGGTCCGTCGTGGTGAACGCCTTGTAGACGTAGTCCAGCCCGAGTTCGTCGTAGAGGAAGTTGTGGAACCGGGTGCCGATGTTGCTCGGACGGGCGGCGAGTGAGATGCAGAGCTGCATGTCCTTGTGGAGGATGGGCATGTCGTCAGTGTCCCACGTGGCAATGATGGAGCGGTCCATCACACATCCGTCCGCGAGGAGTGCGGCGTCCGTCGCCGCCCTGGCGTACCGTGACCGGGGATGACTGCTCTCCCTGACACCATGCGCGCCGTCCGCTTCGAGGAGTGGGGCGACCGTTCCGTCCTGCACGTCGCCGAGGTCCCCGTTCCCGAGGTCGCTCCCGGCCGCGTGCTGGTGAAGGTCCGCGCCGCCGGCGTCAACCCCGGCGAGTCCGCGATCCGCCAGGGCCTCGTCGACGACCACGACCCCGAGAAGCTGCCCTCCGGCCAGGGCACCGACCTCGCCGGAACGGTCGCCGCGATCGGCCTCGACGTCGACGGGTTCGAGGAGGGCGACGAGGTCCTCGGCTGGTCGTGGGAGCGCTCGAGCCAGGCGGAGTACGTCTCCGTCCCCGCCGGGCAGCTCGTCCCGAAGCCCCGTCTGCTCTCGTGGGAGGCCGCCGGTGGCCTGGACGTCGCCGCGACCACCGCTGCCGCCGCCGTCCGCGCCGTCGACCCGCGAGCCGGCGAGACCGTCGTCGTGTCCGGTGCCGCCGGCGGCGTCGGCTCGTTCGTCACGCAGCTGCTGACCAACGAGGGCGTCGACGTCATCGCGATCGCCTCCGAGTCGAACCACGACTGGCTGCGGTCCAAGAACGCCCGTCCGGTCGCGTACGGCAACGGGCTCGAGGACCGGATCCGCGAGCTCGCCACGAACGGCATCGACGCCGTCATCGACACGTTCGGCGCCGAGTACGTGCATCTCGGCATCACCCTCGGCGTGCCCACCGACCGGATCGAGACGACGATCGCCTTCGCGGCCGCGGCCGAGGTCGGCGCCAAGGCGTCCGGCAGCGCCGACACTGCCGACCCCGAGATCCTGTCGGCACTGGCGAACATGGTGGCGGATGGTTCGGTCGAGGTCCCGATCGCCGCCACCTTCCCGCTCGACGCGGTGCAGGACGCCTACGCCCAGCTCGAGGAGCGCCACACCCGCGGCAAGATCGTCCTGCTCCCGTAGGACTGGTCATCCGAGAGCAGCCCCAGGCCGGGAGGCCCGTCCCGCGCTGGTGGGGTTGTCCCCACCCCGGGAAGGGAGGCTGCCCCATGCCGTCGCGCGGCGTGGACCCGTAGCGTCGAGGACATGACGAACACACTGCACCGCCCCCGTGCCGGCCGACTGCTCGCCGGTGTCTGCGCCGGCATCGCGGACCGCTTCGGTTGGTCCCGCACCGGCGTCCGCGTCCTCTGGGTCGTCCTCAGCCTGTTCCCCGGTCCGCTCTGGATCGCCTACGTCGTGCTCTGGATCATCATGCCGGTGCAGGGTCAGCGCCGCTGAGGTCGCCCCCGGCGCCGGTCGTCGGCACCACGCACAGCCGTCCCGTCCGGACGGCGTAGGGTGTCGGCGTGCCGGTCTCCGTCTTCGATCTGTTCAGCATCGGTGTGGGGCCCTCGAGCTCCCACACCGTGGGCCCGATGCGCGCGGGCGTCGACTTCGCCGGACGTGTCGTCGGACTGCCGGTCACGAGCATCCGGGTCGACCTCTACGGCTCACTCGCCTCGACCGGGCACGGGCACGGGACGCTCGGCGCCGTCGCGATCGGCCTGATGGGACACCGGCCGGAGGACATCGACCCCGACGTCATGACCGCCGCGCTCGAGGGCCTCGAGTCCAGCGGTCTCCTGACGCTGGCGGGCGGCCCGACGGTCGCGTTCCGGCTGGCGGACATCGTCCTGCACCCGCTGACCATGCTGCCCCGGCACCCGAACGCCATGCGCCTGCGGTCCTTCGACGCCACCGGCACCGAGACCGCCGTGGAGACCTACTACTCGATCGGCGGCGGGTTCATCGCCCGCGACGGCGACGAGGAGCCGGGCGAGGACGTCGCCGGCACCGCGATCCCGGTCGAGACCGACGCGGTGCCCCATCCGTTCTCCAGCGGAGCCGAGCTGTTGGCGGCCTGCGCGACCACGGGCCTCCCGGTCAGCGGCGTCGCCCTCGCCAACGAGACGGCGACCCGCCCCGAGGCCGAGGTGCGCGACCGGCTCCTCCGCATCCACGCCGTGATGGAGGACTGCGTCGACCGCAGCGTCCGTCGCACCGGTACCCTGCCGGGCGGGCTGGAGGTCCGGCGCCGAGCCGCCGACTGGTTCGAGCAGCTGACCCGTGACGACCCCGGTCACGACCCGCTCTTCGCGATGGAGTGGACGAACCTCACCGCCATGGCCGTGAACGAGGAGAACGCCTCCGGAGGCCGTGTCGTCACCGCCCCGACGAACGGCGCAGCCGGGATCATCCCCGCGGTCCTCTTCTACGCGCTCACCTACGTGCCGACGATCACGCCCGACCGACGGGACGACGCGATCGTCCGCTTCCTGCTGACCGCGGGCGCCGTCGGCTCGATCTACAAGGAGCGGGCGTCCATCTCCGGTGCGGAGGTCGGATGCCAGGGCGAGGTCGGCTCGGCCGCCTCGATGGCCGCCGCGGGACTCGCCGAACTGCTCGGCGGGACGCCCGAGCAGGTCGAGAACGCGGCCGAGATCGCGATGGAGCACAACCTCGGACTGACGTGCGACCCGGTCGGTGGCCTGGTGCAGATCCCGTGCATCGAGCGGAACGCGATCGCGGCGAACAAGGCCGTCAACGCCGCCCGGATGGCGCTCCGTGGCGACGGCGTGCACCACGTCTCGCTCGACCAGGTCGTCGAGACCATGCGCCAGACCGGCGCGGACATGTCGCACAAGTACAAGGAGACCGCGATGGGCGGTCTCGCGGTGAACGTCCCGCTCTGCTGACCCGGCCCCGGAACTGGGGCTGCGGCGGGGGTCGAGCGGCGGGGTAGCGTGCACCGTCCGGAACCTGCCGGACCGGCGGCCAGGGACGGTCGTCGTCTCGGATCTCCGGAAGCGATCGCCGATGTCACGCCGCACCCCGACCCTCCTCGCCGTGTCCGCCGTGGTCGCGGCACTCGCCGTGACCGGCACGGGCCTGCCGGCGCAGGCATCGACCGCAGCCAGCGCGACCGCCGCCCCAGCGACCGCTGCGCCAGCGACCGCTGCGCCAGCGACCGCTGTGCCGGCCGCCGGTGGCGTCCCCGCACCCACCGACCCCACGGTCGGCGCGACCCCGGGTGACACCCCCGTCGACCTGACGCTGGTGCTCCGGCCGGTCGACCCGGCCGCGCTCGCCGCCCTGCCCGTGGCGACCACCGGGGACAGCGCCGCCCAGCGCGCGGACGCCGTGGAGGCCGTGGCCCCCGTCGACGACGCCCGGTCGCGCGCACGATCGGTCCTGACCGGCGCCGGCTTCACCGTGACCGACTCGGACACGTGGGAGGTCGAGGCGCACGGCACCGCTGCCCAGGCCGAGGCCCTGTTCGACGTGGGCCTGGTCGGTACCGGTGACGGCATGCACCCGACCGCGGAGCCGGCGCTGCCGCAGTCCTTCGGCGGGTCCGTCGTCTCGGTGCTCGGGCTCGATGCCCGCCCGGCGCTCGCCCATGCGGCCGTCCCCGCCGGGTACGCGCCCGCCGACCTCGCCGGCGCGTACCGGTCCTCGGGCTCGGCCACGGCGGGGGCCGGCGCGACGATCGCCACCGTGCAGTTCTCCGGGTGGGACCGCAACGACCTCAGCGCCTCCGCCGCAGCGACGGGGCGTCCACTGCCGGCGCTCGACCAGATCGCGGTCGCGGGAGCGGACCCACACGTCGGCGACGGTTCCCAGGGTGAGACCGAGGTCGCCCTCGACCAGCAGGCCCTGCTCGCCGTCGCCCCGGGAGCCCGGCAGCGCGTGTACGTGACGGAGAACTCGTTCCGGGGCAGCTACGACGCGTACAGCCGGATCGCGGACGAGGTGCGGACCGCCGGCATCACCGCGGTGAGCATCTCCTGGGGCAGTTGCGAGACGCAGACCCCCGCGGCGGCCCGGGCCGCACTCGACGCCGCCCTGGCGCGCATCGTCGCTGCCGGTGCCACCGTCTTCGCCGCCACCGGAGACGACGGCGCGCGCTGCCCGACCGGACCGACGACGACCATCCGCGACGTGTCGTACCCGGCGTCCTCGCCCGCGGTCGTCGGCGTCGGCGGTACCTCGCTCACGAAGACGGGGACGAAGACGGGGACCGCCTGGACCGAGGCGGGCTGGTCGAACTCCCTGGGCGGCGGCGGGGGCGGGACCTCGAGCGCCTACGCCAAGCCCGCGTGGCAGACCGGGACGGGCATCAGCGGAACGAAGCGCCTGCTGCCCGACGTCGCCGCACTCGCCGACCCGGCGAAGGGGCTCGGGGTGTACCTGTCGACCGCGCACGGGTTCGTGCTCGGGGGCGGGACCAGCCTGGCGTCCCCGGTGCTCGCCGGCCAGCTCGCGGTCGCGTTGACCGCCCGCGGGTGCGCCGCCGGCGTCGGTGACGTCCACCAGGCGCTCTACCGGAACCCGGCCGCGTTCCGCGACGTCGTCACCGGCGGCAACGGCACGGCGCGGGCAGCCCGCGGCTGGGACGCGGCGACCGGACTCGGATCGCCGAACTGGTCGGCCCTGGGGCGCGTGCTCCCGAAGGCCTCGGACTGCACGGCGCCGACCACGACCGCCGCCGCAGCCGGGGCGACCGCGACCTCGATCGCCTCCGGGAGCCGGACCGTGCCCGCCGGGACGTCGATCCACTCACCGTACGGGCAGTACTGGCTCGACCTGCAGGGCGACGGCTCGCTCGTCGAGTGGGGCAACGGTCGACGGCTGTGGCGGAGCAGCGGAACGGCCGCGGGCGCCGGGCTCCGACTCGACGCGACCGGTCGACTCGCCGTCGTCGCCCCGTCCGGTGCGGTCCTCTGGTCGACGTCGGCCCGGACCACCTCCGGCGGCGCCCGCCTGACCGTCGACGACGCCGGCGACGTGCGACTGACCGCCCGCGACGGGAAGCTCCTCTGGCACAACGGCGCACCGGGCACCGACCAGCTCGTGCCCGGCGCCACCCTCGTCGCCGGGCAGTCGATCCGGGACGCGAGCGGGACGCGGCGCTTCGGCGTCCGGTCGAACGGGCTCCTCGTCGCGAGTTCCGGCAGCACGCGCCTCTTCCAGAAGACCGGCGGTGGTGCGGGGTCGTCCCTGCTGCTCCTGCCGAACGGCGACCTCGTGCTCGCGGGGCCCCTCGGGGCGACACGCTGGTCGACCGGCACGGGCCGGAAGGGTGGAGCCGGCGTCACGCTCCGGATGCAGTCGGACGGGAACGTCGTGCTCCGGAAGGGCTCGTCGGCGATCTGGGCGAGCCACACCCGGGGGTGACCCCCGGCCAGGCCCCGGCCGGGCCCGACCGCCCCGGACCTACCCGGCGAGCAGCGTGAGCAGCCGGGCGGTCTCGGCGGCGACGGCGTCCCGGCCCGCGGCGACGTAGCGGCGCGGGTCGACCAGGTCCGGTCGTTCGTCGAGCACGTCGCGCAGCGCCCGCGTGAACAGCCCGTTCAGGTGCGTCGAGATGTTGATCTTCGTCATGCCCGCGCGGACCGCGCCCCGCAGTTCGTCGTCGGACAGCCCGGACGAGCCGTGCAGGACCAGGGGCACCGGGACGGAGGCCCGCAGCCGCTCCACGAGGTCACGGTCGACCGACGCCTCGCGCGTCTGCATCGCGTGCGACGTGCCGACGGCGACCGCCAGGGCGTCGACCCCGGTCGCCGCCACGAACGCGGCAGCGTCGGACGGGTCGGTGCGGACGCCGGGAGCGTGCACGCCGTCCTTGCCGCCGACCTCGCCGAGCTCGGCCTCGATCGCGATGCCCGCTGCGTGGCACCGGTCGGCCAGCGCCCGGGTCACGGCGACGTTCGCGTCGTAGTCCAGGTGCGACCCGTCGTACATGATCGAGTCGACGCCGAGGTCGATGCCCGCGTGCACCAGTGCGGTGTCCTCGATGTGGTCCAGGTGCACGAGGACCTCCACGTCGGCGGCCCGCGCGACGGCCTGGGTCGCGGTGACGATCGGCGCCAGCCCGCCGTGGTAGCGGATGCAGTTCTCGCTGACCTGCAGCACCACGGGCAGGCCGGCCCGCTCGGCACCGGTGACGATCGCCTCGGCGTGCTCGAGCAGGACGACGTTGAACGCGCCGACACCCCGACGGGCGGTGCGTGCGGAATCGAGGAGGCCGGTGAGGGCGAGGGCGGTGGTCATGTGGGGCTCCCGGTTCGGTCGAGCTGGGTGGTGAATCGGTCGACGGCGGCGAGGTCGACCTCGCCCGCGACGGGGCGGAGGACCGCGGCGGCGCCGTACGCGGCTGCGGAGACCAGGGCGCGGTGGAGGACGTCGGGTGCGGTGACGTCGGCGGCCGTCCGGGGGCCCGGTGCGGTCAGCGCGAGGACGAGCCCGGCGGTGGCGGCGTCCCCGGCACCGGTCGGGTTGCCGTGCACGTCGGGCACCGCGGGGACGGTCACGACCGCGTCCGGCGTGTGGGCGGTGATGCCCGCCGAGCCCGCGGAGACGACGACGACCCCGGCTCCGCGTGCGAGCAGGTCGAGGGCACCGGAGCGTTCGTCCCGCGCGCCCGTGGCGTCGAGGAGTTCCTCCCGGTTCGGCTTGCAGACCGTGGCGCCGGCTGCGGCCGCCTCGAGCAACGACGGCCCCGACAGGTCGGCGACGACGAGCAGGCCGGCGTCGACCGCGCCGCGGATCCAGGGCCGGACCACGCTCGGGTCGGTCCCGCGTGGCAGGGACCCGGACACCACGAGGGCGCTCGCAGCCGCCTGCGCGTTGCGCACGGCACCGGTCACGGTGGCCCATTCGTCCGCCGTCACCGCCGGCCCCGGCTCGCCGTACATCGTCGGGTGGACGTGGTCGTCGACGACGGTGACCGTGGTCCGGGTGTCGCCCACGACCGGCACGGCGGCCGTCGTGAGGCCGTCCCGCTGCAGCGCCGCGGCGACCCAGGCACCGCTCGTCCCGCCGAGCGGCAGGACGGAGGTCGTCGGCACCCCGGCGGCGTCGAGCACCCGGGCGACGTTGACGCCCTTCCCGCCGGGACGGCGGACGACGTCCAGGACGCGCTGGGTGACCCCGACGACCTGATCGGCGACGCGGTAGGTGACGTCGACCGCGGGGTTCGGGGTGATGACGACGATCACGCGGGGACCTCCAGGGCGGTAGGGCGGCCCTCCGGGTCGAGGACGACGAGGTCGGCAGCGGCACCGACGGTGAGGGGTGGACGCAGGCCGAGCAGGGCGGAGGCGCGCACGGACGAGGCAGCCACGGCCTCCCGGACGTCGGGACGAGCGGCGTCGTCGGGACGAGCGGTGAGGACCCGGGCGACGGCGTCACCGACGGTGATCGTGCTGCCAGCCAGCGATGACCCGTCGGCGAGCATCGCGACCCCGCCGTCGACCACGACGTCCGATCCGGCGATCCGGTAGGGCCCGTCGGCGCAGCCGGTGGCGGCCATCGCGTCCGAGACGAACACCAACCGGTGACCGGCAGCGCGGCGGACCAGGTCGACGGCGACCGGGTCGAGGTGGTGGCCGTCGACGATGCACTCCACGGTCAGGCGCTCGTCCGTCAGGGCGACCCCGACCGGACCGGGCTCACGGTGGTGCAGCGGCGGCATGCCGTTGAAGAGGTGGGTGACCAGGGTCGCACCGGCGTCGACCGCGCGCTGCACCTGCTCGGTGTCGGCGTCGGTGTGCCCGATCGCGGCGACGACGCCGGCGTCGACCAGATGGTGGATCGTCTCGATCGCACCGAGGAGTTCGGGGGCGAGCGTGACCACCCGGAGGGCCCCGCCTCCGGCGTCGACCAGGAGTTCGACCTCGGCGGGGGTCGGTGGGTGCAGCAGGGCGACCGCGTGCGCACCTCGTCGGGCAGGTGCGAGCCACGGGCCCTCGAGGTGCAGCCCGGCGAGCGTGCCGTCGACGACGAGTGGGCGCAGCCGGTGGAGCGCGGCGACCGTGTCCGGGACCGCCCCGGTCGCGATCGACGCGACCAGGTGCGCGGTACCGCGTCCGGCGTGGTGGGCGACGGCGGCGCGGGCCTCGTCGGCCGAGCACGAGGCGAAGTCGTGGCCGAGCGCGCCGTGTGCGTGCAGGTCGACGAAGCCCGGGACGACGGTGCCCGGGGCATCGACCACGCGGTCGTGTGCCGGTGCCGGTCCGGCGCCGACCGCGGCGACCCGACCGTCGCTGACCGCGATCCAGCCGTCGACCAGGTCGAGTTCCGCGGTGACCACCCGGGGGGCGCGGACGAGCGTCGTCACGCGGACACCGCGGTCGGGCCGTCGTCGACGCGCTGGTGACGGGCGGGGAGGTCGCGCCCCAGCAGCTCCCGTGCGAGGAGAGCGGCACCGATCGCGCCCGCGGCGTCACCGTGTCGTGCGCCGACGAGGGCCGGGACCCGGACGCCCACCAGCCGGTCGCTCAGCGCCGCGGTGAGGGGGTCGAGCAGCAGCGGACCGGACTGCGCCAGTCCGCCGCCGATGACCAGCGTGTGACACCCCGCGGCGGCCGTCAGCCAGGCGAGGGCGTCGGCGAGGACGCCGACGCAGTCGTCCCACACCTGGCGGGCGAGGAGCTCGCCGTCCTGGACGCGGAGCATCGCTGCGTGCGCGGTCGGCGCGTCGCTCCGGCGCGCGACGGCACCGGCCGAGGCGATCTCCTCGACCCGGAGGCCCGCGTGCGGACCGTGGACGATGCGGACCTGACCGATCTCGCCGGCCCAGCCGCCACCACTGACGACCCGACCGTCGACGACGAGGGCGCTCGCGAGCCCGGTGCCGACCGGGACGAACGCGACCGTGCCGTGGTCGAGCCCGCCGGCCTGCACCTCGGCGAGGGCCCCGGCGCGCACGTCGTGGCCGAACGCGAGCGGCACGTCGGTGCCCGTCGCCCGGAGCGCCGCGGCGACCCGTTGGCGGACCGGCACGTCCTGCCAGCCGAGGTTCACGGACAGCACCGAGCGGCCGCCGTCCTCGTCGACCACGCCGGGGACGACCAGGCCGACGGCGTCGAGTGCGACGCCGTGCTGTCCGGCGACCGAGCGCGCGTGCACGGCGAGCTCGGCCACGACGACGGCGAGGGCCTCGGCAGCGGGGTCGTCACGCGGGGTCGGGACGCGCTGCTCGCCGAGCAACCGTCCGTCGTCGGCGGTCAGTCGGGCCTTGATGCCCGTGCCGCCGACGTCGACCCCGAGCACTGCCCCGCGTGCGGTCATCAGGTGAGGATGACCGAACGGGTGAGCGAGCGCGGGTGGTCCGGGTCGAGACCGCGGCGCTCCGCCAGGGCGACGGCGAACCGGTGTACGACGACGAGTCCGGCGAGCGGGTCGAGGTCGTGGTGCACCAGGCGGGCTCCGGTGGCGGCGACCTCGTCGGCCAGACCGTCCGGCACCGAGCCGAGCGACCACACCAGGCGGCCGGGCTGCGCGATCGCGATCGGCCCGTGGCGGTAGTCCATCGCGGGGTACGACTCGGCCCAGAACTGTGCGGCCTCCCGGGTCTTCAGGGCGGCTTCGAACGTCAGGCCCACGGCGGCGCCACGGCCGACGAACGTGACCTGCTCGGCGCCGAGCAGGTCGTCGATCGGCAGCGTCAGCGCGGTCTCGGCCTGGACGGCGAGGGCCTCGACGTCGTCGCCGAGGGATGCGCGGAGCAGGGCGAGCGCGGTGGTGGCGAAGCGGGTCTGCACGACGGAGCGCTCGTCCGCGAACGGCAGCGCGACGACGTCGTCGGCGTCCGCTGCGGCCGGGCTGTCCGGCACCGCCGTGATCAGGACGGTGCGCTGGTCCGGCAGGGCGCGCAGGAGGTCGATGATCTCGGTGGTGGTGCCCGAGCGCGAGATGGTGACGACGCGGTCGTACTGGCGGCCGGCGCGGTACTCGGAGCCGGCGAAGGCGTCGGTCAGGCCGAGGCCCGCGGACTCACGGGCGACGGCGTAGCTCATCGCGATGAACCAGCTCGTGCCGCAGCCGATGACGGCGACGCGCTCGCCCGGCTGGGGGAGGACGTCGATGAACGAGGGCAGCAGTGCCGCGGCGGAGCGCCAGGAGGCCGGCTGCGATGCCAGCTCGTCGCCCACGAAGGTGTCGGACATGGTGTCCTTCCGGTCGGACCGATCCTTGGTGATCGGATATCGGCCAGCATGACGATCGATCGTGCTCGATGCAAGTGCAAAACGTCATTTCCGATCATGGAGCCCGCGGAGGAGCGCCCGTAGGATGACGCCATGACCCCGCAGCAGAGGCTCAACGCCCTCCTCGAGTTGGTGAGCGACCGCGGCAACGTCTCGATCACCGAGATCGGGGACGAGCTCGGGATCTCCGCGGCGACCGCCCGTCGCGACCTCGCCACGCTCGCTGACCAGCGTCTGGTCACCCGGACGCACGGCGGCGCCGCTGCCCTCGGTGCCGGGTACGAGCTGCCGCTGCAGTACAAGATCGCCCGCCAGGCCGAGGCGAAGACCGCGATCGCCCGGGCGACGGCCGCCCTCGTGGCACCCGGGGACACGGTCGGACTCAACGGCGGCACGACGACGACCGAGGTGGCGCGGGAACTCGGCAAGAGCGAGCGCTTCATCCGAGCCGACGGCGAGTACGGCATCACGATCGTCACGAACGCGCTGAACATCGGCTACGAGCTGTCCGTCCGCGCGAACGTCAAGATCGTCGTGACCGGCGGCGTCGCCCGTCGGCAGTCCTACGAGCTGATCGGGCCGCTGGTGCGGGACACGCTCGACGAGTTCGCCCTCGACGTCGTCGTCCTCGGCGTCGACGGTCTGACCGGGCAGTACGGCGCGACCACCATGCACGAGGGTGAAGCCGAGGTCAGTCGCCACTTCGCCTCGGTCGGCCGCCGGGTGATCGTGGTCGCCGACTCGACGAAGATCGAGCGCTCGACCTTCGCCCGCATCTGCCCGCTCGACCGCATCGACGTGCTCGTCACCGACCGGGACGTCCCGCCGCGGTTCGCCGCGGACCTGGCCGCCGCCGGCGCGGAGCTCGTCGTCGCGGACTGACCGGCACGTCCGGCGAGCACGTGCGTCGCCGCGCCCGACTCTCCGGGGCCTGCCCGACGCTCGCGAACCCGCCTCGCGCCGCCCGACCGAGCGCGGTCACGTTACCGGCGTGTTAAACCCTCGCATCACACTTCCGTGAGCGATCCGTGAGCGCATATTGTGCATTCATGATCGATTTGGCATCATGGCCGTCACAATCACGCAAGGGAGCGAGATGAGCATCACGAGCACGCGCACACTCCGAGTCGGCGTGGTCGGCATCGGCCAGCGGTCGTACATCGCGAACCACGTCGCCGCCGCCGGACTCGACGCCGACGGGGTCGACGCCCGGATCGTGGCCGCCGCCGACGTCACCGAGTCCGGCCGGCGACGAGCCGCCGAGGCCTGGCCGGACGCCACCGTCGTCGACGGACACCGCGCCTTGATCGGGACCGACGGTGCCCCGAACGCCGTCGACGCCGCGATCGTCACCACACCGGACTGGACCCACGCCGAGATCGCGATCGACCTGCTCCGCGCCGGCATCGCCGTCTACCTCGAGAAGCCCCTCGCCATCACGGTCGAGGACGCCGACGCCGTCCTCAACACCGCCGCCGAGACCGGCACCCCGCTCTACGTCGGCCACAACTTCCGCCACGCGGCCGTGGTGCGCCTGATGCTCGACGTGATCGCACGCGGCGAGATCGGCGAGGTCAAGGCCGTCTGGGTCCGCCACTTCGTCGGCAACGGCGGCGACTACTACTTCAAGGACTGGCACGCCGACCGCAGCCGCGTGAACTCGCTCCTGCTGCAGAAGGCCAGCCACGACCTCGACGTCGTGCACGCCCTCGCCGGTGCGTACACGAGCCGGGTCGTCGGGATGGGCTCGTTGTCCGTCTACGGCGACGTCACCGACCGCCGCGACCGCAGCGACGAGCTGATGACCGACTGGTTCTCCTTCGACAACTGGCCGCCCGCCGAGCAGACCGGGCTGAACCCCGTCGTCGACGTCGAGGACGTGTCGATGGTCATGATGACCCTCGAGAACGGCGTGCAGGCCAGCTACGAGCAGTGCCACTTCACGCCCGACTACTGGCGCAACTACACGGTCATCGGCACCCACGGGCGCCTCGAGAACATCGGGGACACCGGCGGTGGCGTGGTCAAGGTGTGGAACCACCGTCGCAACTGGGACGTCGCCGGGGACGTCGAGTACCCGATCGACGGCGTCGAGGACGGCCACGCCGACGCCGACCTGCTCACCATGACCGAGTTCCTCCGCTCGCTGGCGTTCGGGGAGCCGACCACCCTGTCCCCGATCGCGGCCCGTGCGGCCGTCGCCGCCGGGGCACTCGCCACCCGCTCGCTCCGCAACGGCTCCGTCCCCATCGACGTGCCGCCCCTCCCCGACGCCACCCTCCGACACTTCGCGACCACTCCCGACCGCGACGACGTTCCCGAAAGGACCACCCGATGACCGCTCCAACCGCCCGTCCGGGCCGTGGCCGCCGCCGCGCACTGCTCGGTCTCGCAGCCGCCGTCAGCGCCGTCGCGCTCCTCGCCGGATGCAGCAGCCAGTCCTCAGCCGGGTCCTCGGACTCCGGTTCGGGCGAGGTCGCGAAGGACACCAAGGCGAACCTGACGTACGCCGTCTGGGACCAGAACCAGGTGAAGGCCATCAAGGCGAACATCAAGGGGTTCAACGAGGAGTACCCCGACATCAAGGTGAACGTCGACGTCACGCCGTACGCCAACTACTTCACGAAGCTGCAGACCCAGGGCTCGAGCAACACGCTCCCCGACCTCTTCTGGATGAACGGCCCGAACTTCCAGCTGTACGCAGGGAACGGCAAGCTCGCCCCGATCACCGGCGAGGTGAAGTCCGGCGCGATCGACCCGCAGAACTACTCGCCAGCGCTCAACAAGCTCTACACGTACGACGGCACCCAGTACGGCGTCCCGAAGGACTTCGACACCATCGGCGTCTGGATGAACAAGGCCCTGTTCGAGAAGGCCGGCGTGGCCATGCCGTCGAAGGACTGGACCTGGGACGACTTCCAGAAGACCGGCGCCGAGCTCTCCGAGAAGCTGAAGTCGGACGGTGCGTACGGCGCCGCCGCGGGCATGGACGGCCAGACCACCTACTACGACACGATCTTCCAGGCCGGCGGCTCCGTCATCGACGGGGACGAGTCGGAGTACGACACGAAGGCCGCGCAGGAGGGCATCGGCTTCTGGACCGACCTGATCAAGTCCGGCGCCTCGCCCTCGATCAAGCAGCTGACCGACACCACGGCGGACCAGTGGTTCACCTCCGGCAAGGTCGCGATGTACCAGGGTGGCAGCTGGTTCCGGTCGGCGCTGATCGGCTCCGACATGGAGAAGGACGTCGTCGCCTACCCGCTGCCGAAGGGCAAGGAGCAGGCGACCGTCATCCACGGCGTCTCGAACGTCGTCGCCGAGGGCTCGAAGGACAAGGCCGCCGCGCAGGCACTCCAGGCCTACCTGGCCAGCAAGCCCGCTCAGCAGCAGCAGGGTGACATGGGTGCCGTCATCCCCGCCTACACCGGCACGCAGGACGCCTTCACGAAGACCATGCCTGACGCAGACCTGCAGGTCTTCCTCGACGCGGTCGACTACGCCAAGCCGCTGCCGGTGTCGAAGAACACCGCCGCGTGGAACACCCTCGAGACGAACCTGCTGCCGAGTGCGTTCGACGGTTCCGAGCCCGTCGACCAGGTGACGAAGGAACTCGCCCAGAAGATGGACGCGGCACTCGCCAAGGAGTGACGACGAGCCGGCCGGTCGGGGCCCACGCCCGACCGGCCGGAACACGCACGTCGGCACCACCCGCAGCACCCAGCACCACCCGGACCACCCGATCCGTCCGCCCTGGCCGAGGAGCGACCTGATGACGATCCACACCCAGCGACCCGACGCCGCGCAGGCGTCTCCGCCGCCCGAGACCCGCCCCGCCGACCCATCGCGGCCGACGCGGGCCCCACGCACCGACGGCTTCTGGCCGTGGCTGTTCGTGCTGCCGCTGCTCATCGGCGTCGGGACGTTCTTCATCTGGCCGATCCTGCAGACGTTCTACTACTCGTTCACGAGCTGGGGGGTGTTCGGCGGATCGAGTTTCACCGGGTTCGCGAACTACGCGCGTCTGCTGTCCGACCCGCAGCTGTACCAGTCGCTGTTCAACACGGTCGTCTACACGGTGATCGTGCTGCTCGGCATCCCGGTCGCGGTCTGGCTCGCGAGCCTGCTGAACACCCCGGGCCTGCGCTTCGCCCAGTTCTACCGGGTGCTGTTCTTCCTGCCGTACGTGGCGATGCCCGCCGCGATCGCGCTGGTCTGGCGCATCATGTTCAACGGTGACTTCGGCATCGTGAACTGGTTCCTCGGGCTGTTCGGCATCGACGGTCCGTACTGGATCTCGACCCCGGGCTTCGCGCTCGTCGCGGTCTCGCTGGTCGGGCTGTGGTCGTCGCTCGGTTTCTCGATGATCATCCTCGGCGCCGGGCTCAAGGACATCCCGCCGGAGCTGTACGAGGCCGCCGAGCTCGACGGGGCGAGCCGGTGGCGGCAGTTCCACTCGCTCACCGTGCCGCTGCTGACACCGAGCATCTTCTTCGTGCTCATCATCACGACGATCTCGAGCTTCCAGCTGTTCGACCTGCTCTACGCCATCCTCGGCTCCACCAACCCGGTGATCCCGAAGACGATGTCCCTCGTCTTCTACTTCTACAGCGCCGGGTTCATCGACAACGACAAGGGCTTCGCGGCTGCGATCGCGATGGTGATCTTCGTGCTCATCGGGATCATCACCGTCGTGCAGTTCCGGGTCCAGCGGAAGTGGGTCCAGTCATGACCGGCATCATCGAGGCGCACGGCAGCAAGCTGACGGCGGCGACGAAGGCCGCCAGCCGCACCCGGGTCCGTGCCGACGCCCGCCCCAGTCGCCGCGGCGGCAGCCACTGGTGGATCCACGTGGTGCTCGGCATCGGCGGGTTCGTGATGGCGTTCCCGTTCCTGTGGCAGATCATCATGGCGCTCTCCACGAACGCCCAGGTGACCGCGCCCACGCCGACCTTCTGGCCGGGTGAACTGCAGTGGGGCAACTTCGTCCGCGTCTTCGACCGCCTGCCCTTCCTCAGCCAACTCGGCACGTCGATCTGGGTGACCCTGATCCGTACCGCGGCGCAGATCGTGCTCTGCACCCTGGCCGGCTACGCCTTCGCCCGGATGCGGTTCCGGGGACGGGCCGTCATCCTCGGGATCGTCCTGTCGATCCTGCTGGTGCCGTCGCAGGTGTACCTGATCTCGCAGTACCAGATCGTGCAGGGGCTCGGCTGGCTCGACACCCTCGCCGGCATCGTCGCCCCCGGCCTGTTCAGCGCCTTCGGAACGTTCCTCATGCGGACCGCGTTCCTCAACATGCCGGCCGAGCTCGAGGAGGCCGCGCGCATGGACGGCGCGAACCCGTTCCAGACCTTCTGGCGGATCATGCTGCCGCTCGCCCGACCGTCGATCAGCGTGCTCGCGATCACGACCGTCCTGTGGTCCTGGAACGAGCTGCTCTGGCCGCTCGTCGTCTCGACCCGCGCCGAGGACATGCCGCTCGCGGCGGGCCTCGCCACCCTGTCGAGCGACCGGACCATCGACTACCCGCTGCTGATGGCGGCGAGCCTGATGGCGATGGCGCCGGTGCTCATCATGTTCATCGTGCTCCAGCGCCGGGTGATCGACGGGCTCGCCTCCTCCGGGCTCAAGTGAACGCGGCAGACGTCGGACGGGAGGCTCGCCCCGACCCCGTCGCGCTCCTCACCGCCGTCGTCGGCTCGCCAGGCGGGCCCGCGGGGCTGGCGCCGGCGCTCGAGGACGCTGTGCGACACCTCGGCCCGAAGGGGCGGGAGGCGGCTCTCCTCGCCGCCCTCCGCGCGGTGCTCCCGGTCACCGAGCAGTGGCTCGCCACCCACGGCTGCAGCCCGGAGGACGCCGCGTCGAGCGTCGCCGACGTGGACCGCAAGGTCGACCGCTACGGCCTGGACGGCACCGGTCTGGACTGGCTCGTGCAGGTGGCGACCGGTCGCGTGGTGGCCGTGGGGCGCCTCCAGTTCGAGCGGGCCGCCCAGCTGCCGGATGGGACACCGGCGTGGGGGGTGCACGTGCCGGAGGTCGGACCGCTGGACCCGGACCCGTGCGACCGCTCCTTCGCGGCCGCGCCCGCGGTGCTCCGACGGCTCGACCCGGCGTCCATGGTCGAGACGTTCGTGTGCTCGTCGTGGTTGCTCGATCCCGAGGTCGCGGCCGTACTGGGGCCGTCGTCGAACACCGCGCGGTTCGCAGCCCGGTTCACGCTGCTGCCAGGACCCCCTGACCCGCACGAGTCGCACGAAGAGGGCGACGACTCGATGGCGAAGTTCGTCTTCGGCACCGACCTGGCGTCCGCGCGTCAGGCGGTGCCCACCGGCCGACTGCAGCGTGCCGTCCAGGAGCGGTGGGCCGCCGGCGGGCACTGGTCGGAGCGCACCGGGACCGCTCCGGTCGGCGTACCGTCACGGACATGAGCGCACCCGACCGAGACCACCTGGACGACGGCGTCGACATGACCTTCGAGGAGCGTCGCCACGACACCTTCCGTCGGATGTCGGGCTCCGACGAGCACGACGAGGCGCCGCGGGTCGAGGTCGAGGAGACCGAGTCCGGCGACGTCCGTATCGACATCGCCGACAGCGCCGCCGTCCGACCGGGCGACTGAGCGACGCCGCCGGAGGGCGCCCGCGCGGTCCGACTGGCGCAGCGGCACCTGGGCCCACACCGGAAGCGCGATTTCCGTATGTGATACTCCAGTTCCTTGCTAACTTCCGAACATGACCACCAGACATCCGCCGTCCCGACCTGCCTCCCTGCTCGCCACGATCGTGGTGCTGGCCACGACCACGGTCCTCGTGTCGGCAGGTCCCTCCGAAGCCCTCGTCCCCTCCACGCCGCGCGGCGCAGCCGCCGAGACCGGCGGCGGTCGCGCTGCGCCGCGCGTGCTCCTGGTCGAGGACTTCGAGCACGTCGTCGGCACGGGACCGACCCGACTGGACCAGTACGTGGGTGCGGACGGGGAGCGGTACACGGCGGATCCCGGGTGGATCAACGTCGCACAGTGCAACGGCATCGTGGCCGCCGCGACCACCCCCGGTCTGCCGTGCCCGCAGCTCGCGCCGCTGTACCACGCGCTCGGGCAGGTGAACGGGTCCGATCCGAGGACGAACCACGGCGTCGGCGCCTGGACACTGGACCGACCCGTTCCGGCGGACGGTGTGCAGATCCGCACGCTGACGCCGCTCCCCCTGCCGGTCAAGGACCGGTTCGTCACGTTCGGCGTCGACGCGGTCGCGACCTCGTGCTCCCAGGCGGCGCACCCTCGGCTCCGCTTCGGCCTGCTCGACGGCGGTGTCGAGCACCGGGTCACCTCGACGGCCATCGACCCGTGTACATCGCCGGGATCGCGCACCATCAACGCCCTCGGTGTCACGGTGCGTGGCGGACGTTTCGTTTCCGACGCCGCGGTGCTGTTCACCGGCGACACGCTCGGCTGGGTGATGCGGAACGCCGAGGCGCGCGATGTGGGCAACGACGGCGCGATCGACGGCGTCACCGTGTACGACGCCACGCCGGTGCTCGAGCACGCCTTCGACGGGTCGTCCCCGTACGTCGGCGAGACCGCACGCCTGACCTACACGGTGCAGAACACCGGTGAGGGTGGCGCGAAGGCGGGATGGTCGTTCCGGGAGACACTCCCGGACGGGCTCACGCTCGCGGCAGACCCGCACGCGGGGACCACGTGCGCCGACAGCAGGGTGGACGCGGACCCCACCGGCACCGCGGTCGCGGTCACCGGTGGCCTCCGTTCCGGCCAGGGCTCGTGCACCGTGGCGGTCGACGTGACGAGCGAGACGGCCACCACTTTCGCACTCACCGCCGGAACGGTCGCCGAGCGCATCGGGCTCGACCCACCCGGGGAGACGAAGATCACGTTCCGCGCCGAGGACGCCGCTCTGTCGGTCACCGACCTGCCGGTGCTCGACGACGGTGACGGTGACGGCCGGGCCGACCTCGACGAGGGGCTCCGCTTCGCGCAGACCGTCGAGAACACGGGCGGCCGCCCGCTGCGCGACCTCGTCGTTACCGGGACCAACGGTCCCGTGACGTGCGCGGTGACCGAGCTGGCACCGGGCGCGTCGACGGACTGCGCCAGCGCCTCCCGTCCGGTCCGCCAGGAGGACGTCGACCGCGGCTCCGTGCAGGACGCCGTCACGGCGACGGCGGCCTCACCACGGGGCGTGGAGGTGTCGGCCGACGCGGCAGCGGAGCAGCCCGCCGACCGTCGGTCTGCCGTCGCGACCACGCTCGACGCTCGCCTCCCGTCGGACGGACCGGCTGTTCCCGGCCAACTCGTCGAACTGACCGCGACGGTTACGAACACCGGGACGACGACGCTCACCGGGGTCATCGTCACCCTGCCGAGCCACCCCGATTCGTCCGTGTCGTGCCCCGGTGCGCCCCTCGCGCCCGGCGACACCGTCAGGTGCACGGTGACGGGCCACGCGCTCACACAGGTGGACGTCGACGCGGGCCGCGTCGCGTTCACGAGTTCGGCGACCGGCACGGGCCCGGCCGGTGACACCGTCTCGGCCCAGGCGGAGGACGAGGTGGAGCCCGCGCAGGTCGCGGAGCTCGGCACGGACCTGAGTGCCCACCTCGCCGTGACGGACCACTCGGTGCCGTACGCGGGCGACGGAGTCGAGATCGCGCTCACGGTCACGAACACGGGGAACGTCTCGCTCCGAGACCCCTCCGTTACCATCGACGAGCGCACCGACCTGCCCGTACGTTGCCCCGCGGGTGTGCTCGCCCCCGGGCAGAGCGTGCCGTGCACGGTACCGGCCACGGCGCTGACCCAGGACGACGTGGAACGCGGTACCGTCCCGTTCGCGGAGACGGCCGTGGCCATCGGTCCGGACGGAGCCCCGGTCAGCGCCACCGACGGCGTCGTCGTCGGCCTCGGCGCGGCGTCGGCGCTGTACCTGGAGAGCGACTGGACCCCCTCCGCCCGGACCCTGCACGCCGGCGACGCCATCGCGTCGCGGTACCGGGTGACGAACACGAGCAACCTGATCGCGTCGACGATCGGTGTCAGCAGCGCTGCCGCAGGGACGATCACCTGCGACACCGACGCGCTCGAGCCGGGTGCGACCACGGAGTGCGCCGCCGACCGGGACCGCCGATTGACCCCGGCCGACGCGGCTCGTGGGCACGTCGACTTCGTGGCGGTCGCGGCCGGCAGCGTCGGCCGTGCGGACGCGCCGTCGACGACCCCGTCCGAGCCGGAGGGAGCGGTGCCGGTCCGGTCCACCGAGATGACGGCGTCCTTCCCCGTGGTCTCGGCCGTCCCACCCGTGCACAGGCCGGCTCCGGCAGCGGCGCTCGCGTTCACCGGGAGCGGGATCCTGTGGGCCGGGCTCCCGGCCGTGGGACTGCTCGCCCTCGGCGTCGGAGCGCTGCTGGTCGCGCGTTCTGCACGGCTGCGGCGTGACGGGCACCCCGGGGAAGTCGGCGCGTGACGGTGCGGCGAGGACGGTGGGGCACGGCAGAATCGTCGGCGTGCACATCGTCCTCGCCCGTGTCGACGGCGGCCTCACCGCGACGCCGCTGACGGACGCGGGAACGTCGGACGGTGCGCCGGTGCGCCTGACCGAGTCGGGCCTCCCGGCCTTCGTCGCGGCGCACGAGGGACCGGGCGTCCGCTGGGTCTGGTCCGACACCGCACGCTGGTACCCGGCCGTGCTGGCTGCGGGCGGTCGCGTGGCCCGATGCGTGGACCTCCGACTCGGCCACCGGCTGCTCCGCACCGCCCTCGCCACCCGCGGTTCCGCCCTCGCGCAGGCGCCGCTGAGCGCCTGGGACGCCGCCGCCGCTCTGGAGGCCCGTCCCGCGCCCGCCACGCAGGCCTCGCTCTTCGACGACGACCTGTTCACGGTCGCCCCGGCCGACGACGACCTCGACCCGGTCGCCGAGCTCCGGGCGCAGCTCGACGCGGTGGCCGGTGCGAGCGAGCCGGGAGCGCTGCGCCTGCTCCTCGCGGCGGAGTCCGCCGGCGCGCTCGTCGCCGCGGAGATCAAGTACGCCGGGCTGCCCTGGCGGACCGACGTGCACGAGCGGCTGCTCGCCGACGCCCTCGGCCCGCGGGTGCCGTACGGGGTGCGGCCCCGGAAGCTCGAGGAGCTCGCCGCGGTCCTCCGGCAGCGACTCGACGACCCCGACCTCAACCCGGACTCGCCCGCGGACGTCCTGCGCTCCCTGCGGCGGGCCGGACTCGTCGTGGACAGCACGCGGAAGTGGGAACTCGAACGGCTGGAGCACCCGGTGATCGAACCGCTCCTGGAGTACAAGCGCCTGTACCGCCTGCTCACCGCCAACGGGTGGACGTGGCTCGACGAGTGGGTGCAGGACGGCCGGTTCCACCCGGAGTACGTCGTCGGCGGGGTGGTGACCGGTCGCTGGGCGGCGAACGGTGGCGGGGCCCTGCAGCTGCCGAAGCAGGTGCGCGGAGCTGTGGTCGCGGACCCCGGATGGGAGCTCGTCGTCGCCGACGCGGCGCAGCTCGAACCGCGGGTCCTCGCCGCGATGTCGGGCGACACCGACATGGCCGCGGCCGGGGACGGACAGGACCTCTACGACGGGGTCGTGGCCTCCGGTGCGGTGCAGACCCGGCAGCAGGCGAAGATGGCGATGCTCGGCGCGATGTACGGCGCGACGCAGGGCGAGGGCGGGCGGTTCGTCCCCCGGTTGGCCCGGGCCTTCCCGCGGGCGCTCGACCTGGTCGAGCAGGCGGCCCGGGCGGGGGAGCGGGGCGAACCCGTGACGACCCGGCTCGGTCGGACGTCGCCGGTGCCGGAGCAGTCGTGGTTCGAGGCGCGGAACCGGGCGTACTCCGTGGACGGCACCCCCGCGATGCAGCGGGCCGTCGAGTCCCGGGCCCGCAGCTGGGGACGGTTCACACGGAACTTCGTGGTGCAGGGCACGGCGGCCGAGTGGGCGCTGTCCTGGATGGGCGGCCTGCGCACCCGACTGGCCGCGCGGGGCGACGGGCCCGTCACGTCCGGGCCGCACATGGTCTTCTTCGTGCACGACGAACTCGTGGTGCACGCACCGGCCGCGGACGCCGAGTGGGTGGCCGAGCAGGTCCGGGCCGCGGCGGTCGACGCCGGGCGGATCATGTTCGGTGGCTTCCCGGTCACCTTTCCGCTGACGGTCGCGGTGGTCCGGTCGTACGACCAGGCGAAGTAGCGACCCGACCGGGTCCCGGGTGCTGCCGCGGTGGCGCCCCGGTCGAGGCCGGCCGTGCCCGCACAGCCGCTGACGGGCAGGCTGGTCCGATGGAAGAGCACCACGCACCCGGCGGCCGACCACCCGTGATCGGCGGAGCCGAGCGCGAGCGCGTCGACCGCACCGTCGGCGACGTCGACCTCACCCGGTGGCGCACGCGGGTCGGCCGGAGCGTCGCCGACTCGTGGGCGGCACTCGGCCGCCGCTACGGGGCGCTCCCGCTGCTGCTGCTCACCCTGCTCGTCGGGATCGGCATCGCCGCGGTCGCGACGTGGGTGGCCTCCGAGGTCTACGACGCCGTGCGTGAGTCCGACGACGTCGCCGTGCTCGACCGACCCGTCCTCGACTGGATGCTCACGCACCGGTCGCCCGCGCTCGACCAGGGCGTCACGTGGTGGACCGACATCGCCGGCACCATCGGGATGCCGATCGTCGCCGTGCTGTTCCTGGTCGGCCTGACGATCCAACGCAGGGCGTGGACGCCGCTCGTGCTCCTCGTCGCCGCGAGTGCCGGCTCCCTGGCCATGACGATCGCGGGCAAGGACCTGATCGGTCGAGCCCGGCCGCCGATGTCCGACGCCGTCCCGCCGTTCGAGCACTCGCCGTCGTTCCCGTCCGGGCACACCCTGAACGCCACGGTCGTCGTCGGCACGATCGTGTACCTGCTGCTCCTCCGGCAGACCCGCGTCGTGGCCCGGGTCTGGACGATCGTCGTCGGGACGCTGTTCGTGCTGTCGGTCGGTGTCTCGCGGGTGTTCCTCGGGCACCACTGGACCACCGACGTCCTGGCGGCGTGGGCGCTCGGGCTCGCCTGGCTGGCGCTCGTCGTCACCGCGCACCGGCTGTACCTGACCGCGCTGCACCGGGGCGCTGAGCCGACCCCGTCGTGAGAACTTGAATTACACCCATGTGATTTCAAGTTCACGGCGATTGACTTGAACTTCGGCGGCAGTGTTTCAAGAAACGGCCTCTAAACTTGAAGGATGGACGTCGAGCGGTTCCGTCGCAGCCCAGTCGGACACCTCGTTCCCCTCGCGGGGACGGACGGGCGGACCGGCGAACGGTACGACCACTTCGGTTTCGTCCCGGACCCCCTCGGCGATCCGCCGTCGCTGTCCGGCGGGACGTGGACCGTGGTGTCCCGGGCCAACCGGTCCCTCGGTGCCCTCGAGCAGGGTGCGTCGCTCATCCCGAACCCTGGGATCCTGCGGCAACCGACCCTGCGCCGAGAAGCGCAGAGCACGTCGGCACTCGAAGGGACGTTCGCACCTCTGGACGACGTCCTCGCCGCCGAAGCCGTGGGTTCCGGAGAGCGCTCGGCGGCGCTCGCGGAGGTGCTGAATTACATCGAGTCGGCCGAGATGGGGTTCACCTGGGTCCACGACCGGCCGGTCACCACGGGGCTCCTCGAGGAGCTCCAGTCGGTCCTGGTCCGAGGCACTCGTGCGGACACGGCCCAGGCCGGCCGCGTCCGGAGCATCCCGGTCGCCATCGGATCGCACGGCGGTGCGATCGAGGACGCGCGGTTCGTGCCGATGCCGCCCGGCGTGCCGCTCCGGAGCGCTGTCGACGACCTGCTCCGGTGGGTAGCGGACGCCGACGAGATGCGCGTCGACCCTGTGGTCGCAGCGGCGATGGCGCATTACCAGTTCGAGACACTGCATCCGTTCAACGACGGCAACGGTCGCCTCGGCCGGTTGCTGATCGTCCTGCAGTTCATGCGCTCGAGGATCCTGACCGAACCGTTGCTCAGCGTTTCGCCCTGGTTTGAAGCGCGACGGGAGCGCTATCAGGACGCCCTCGCAGCGGTGAGTGCGGACGGGGACTGGGACTCGTGGGTAGCGCTCTTCGCAGAGGGCATCCACCGGTCGGCAGTCGACACCGGCGAGCGCCTGACTGCGTTGCTCGCGGTGCAGTCGAGCTACCGTGATCGCATCCGGGACAGCGGACTCCGCGGCATGGTCGTGGACGTGGTCGATTCGCTGATCGGTTCCCCGTTCGTGACGATCCCGATGGTGGCCAGGGCGACCGGCAAGACCTACCAAGCCGCGAGCAGCGCGGTGCAGCGCCTCCAGGACGTCGGCATCCTCGATGAGGTCGAGCGGCAGGGAGTGCGGATGTTCCGTGCCACCGACGTGGTTCGTGTGACGACCCGACCGGTGCGTCGGTCGGCACCCTGACCGCGCTGCACCGCGGCGCCGAGCCGACCCCGTCGTGACGGGGCTGCGCGCCCTCGTCAGGTCAGCCCGGTAGGTTTCCGGCATGGAAGAACGGCTGATCGGCGGCAGGTACCGGGTGACCGGGACCCTCGGGCACGGCGGGATGGCATCGGTCTACCGCGCCGTCGACGAGCAGCTCGGTCGAGAGGTCGCCGTCAAGCTCTTCCGCATCGGACCCGTCGACCACGGTGAGCGTGCGCGCGCCGAGGCCGAGATCCACGTGCTCGCCGGCCTCCGCAGCCCGAACCTCGTCACCCTGTTCGACGCGGCCCTCGACGACGTCGACGGCGACTCGTTCCTCGTGATGGAGCTCGTCCCCGGCAGCGACCTCGCCACCCGTCTCCGCGAGGGTCCGCTCGACCCGACGACCACGGCCCGCGTGGGTGCGCAGGTCGCCGAGGGGCTCGCCGCCGTGCACGCCCAGGGCATCGTGCACCGTGACGTGAAGCCCGCCAACGTCCTCCTGGAGCAGGACGGCGAGCACGTCAAGCTCGCCGACTTCGGCATCGCGCTGCTCCGCGACGCTGCCCGTGTCACCGGCACCGGCACCGTCATCGGGACGGCCGCGTACCTGGCTCCCGAGCAGGTCCTCGGCCAGCCCGTCACCGGCGAGGCCGACGTGTACGCACTCGGCCTCATGCTCCTCGAGGCCCTGACCGGCAAGCAGGCGTTCCCGGGCAGCGCGGTCGAGGCCGCCACCGCCCGACTCGCCCGAGCGCCCGAGATCGACCAGCACCTGCCGACGGCGTGGCGCACGCTGCTGCACGTCATGACGGCGCAGCACCCGGAGGACCGTCCGTCCGCCGCCGAGGCTGCCGCACGCCTCCGAGCACTCGGCAGGGACGAGGTCGCGCCCGCCACGCAGCTCCTGCCGGGAGGCCCGGGGGCAGTCACGCGCGCCGCCGCCGGTGCCGGGGTGGCCGGTGCAGCCGCCGCCGGCGCAGGTGCCGGAACCGCATCCGCGGACGAGGCGACGCGCGCGATGCCGGTGCATGGAGCCTCCCGCCCGGACGACGCCACCCGGCGGCTCCCGACCCAGTCCCAGCCGGCGCGGAGTGCGGACGACGACGTGGCCACCACGGTCCTCGGGACGCCGGGAGCCGCAGCAGCCGGTCCGGGTGGTGGCGCCGGTGGTCGTGCGGGCGGGCCCGCTGCTCCGGCCCGGCCGCTCGCCACGGACCCCGACGAGCCCCGGCGGAAGCGCTGGGTGGTGCCGCTGATCGTCCTGGCGGTCCTCGTGGTCGCCGGCATCGTCGTCGCAGCCCTCGCATTCAACCGTGACGACACCACGTCACCGAGCCCCAGCGAATCGACGCAGCAGACCGCACCGGCCGACGACCAGCCGAGCTCCGAGCCGTCCGACGAGTCCAGCGAACCCGCCCAGCAGCAGCCGAGCCAGCCGGCCGACCAGCCGTCGGAGCAGCCCTCCGAGCCGACGCAGGAACAGCCGTCCGAGGAACCCTCGGAGCCGTCGGACGAGTCGAGCGAGCCCACCGACCAGCTGCCGACGACCGCACCGGTGCCGGGCAACGACACGACGCTGCCCGTGCAGGACCCGCTGGACACCGGGGTGGACACGACCTCGCAGCAGGGCCCGGCCGACAGTGGTCCGGGCGGGGCGACCGGTCCCGGGAAGTCCGGAGACGCACCGGGCCACAACAGATGACGAGGCTGACCTGCCGTCCACCTGGGCGGAGCACACTCGACCCATGTCGATGAGTGCACCGTTCGATCCCCAGCAGCAGGGCAGCGACGTCCCCGTGGACGGCTCCGACCAGGACGAGCTCGAGGTGGAGGAGTCGCGTGCGGCTCCCCCCGCTGACGAGCCGTCCGGGGCGGACGTGTCCGGCGCCGATGCGATCGGCGACTCCGGGGACTCCCCGGTCCGACACGACGACGAGGACGCGGCCGGCGGCGGCCCGGTGTTCCGGACCCCGCATCCCGGCGACCGTCTGCACCCGGGCGACCTCGGCGACTGACCAGCGCACGTTGCGCGGACTCCCGGGTCGGCCGGGCATGCTCGTCGGATGTCGATGAGCAGTGCGTTCGACCCGTCAAAGGGTCTCGCCATCCCCGAGGAGCAGGCCAGCGGCGACGGGCTCGAGCTCGACGACGACCCGGCCGCGCTCGGGATCCGGTTCGAGGTCGTGTCCGGTGGGTCAGCGGACCCCGCGGCAGCGCTGCCTCCGCGTGAGCCCGACGAGGACGACGCGCCAGCGCCCTGAGTTCTGCGCCGACGCGTCGTCCGCGGTGGGACCGCCCACTCAGGGGACGGTGTGCCCCGCCGCCGTGAGCACGCGGTACCACTCCTCGCGGCTGAGTTCGACGTCGGACCCGGCGGCCGAGTCGCGCACACGCTGCGGGTTCGTCGTGCCGAGGACGACCTGGAAGTGCGCGGGGTGCCGGGTGATCCATGCCACGGCGATGCCGGTCGGGGTGACCCCGTGGGCGGCTGCCAGCTCCTCGAGCACGTCGTTCAGCTCGGCGTACTGCTCACGGTCGCCCAGGAAGACGCCGTCGAAGAAGCCCTTCTGGAACGGGGACCAGGCCTGCAGCGTCACGTCGTTGAGACGCGAGTAGTTGAGGATGTCGTTGTCGCGGTCGATGGACTGGTCGAGCCCGCCCATGTTCGCGGTGAGGCCCTGCGTGATGACGTTCGCGTGTGTGATGCTCAGCTGCACCTGGTTGAACGCGAGCGGCTGCCGCACGGACTTCTTCAGCAGCTCGACCTGCCCCGGGGTGTGGTTCGAGACACCGAAGTGGTGCACCTTGCCGGCGGCGTGCAGTTCGTCGAACGCGCGGGCCACTTCCTCCGGCTCGACGAGGGCGTCGGGGCGGTGCAGCAGCAGCACGTCGACGTAGTCCGTGCGCAGGGCGGTGAGTGACTCCTCGACCGAGGACAGGATGTGCTCGTACGAGAAGTCGAAGTACGCGCCGTGCTCCGTCGGCCGGATGCCGACTTTCGTCTGCAGCTGGATGTCGGCCCGCTCGGAGGACGACAGCGTCACCGCCGAACCGAAGCGCTCCTCGCAGCCGTGCCAGACGCCGTACACGGCAGCGTGGTCGAACATCGTCACGCCCGCATCGCGCGAGGCCGTGTAGAGCGAACGGATGTCCTCGTCGCTCATGTCGTTGATCCGCATCATCCCGACGATCACGTCGGAGGCGGTGAGGTCCGTCTGTGGCAACTCCAGTGTCTTCACCCCACCGATCCTGCCAGCGGCCACCCGTGTGAGCCAGGCCCTGGCCGTACCCCCGGGGGCGCTCCCCGACCGCGACCACCGCACCGGGCCACCCGTCCCGCCGCCCCGTACCCTGGACCGGTGCGTGACGACCTGCTGCCCGTGCTCGCGTGCCCGGTGTGCACCGAGCCGCTCGCCCGCACCGCCCCGGGGCAGGCTGGTTGCCGCAACGGGCACCGGTACGACGAGGCCAAGCAGGGCCACCTGACGCTCCTGCCCGTGAAGCGTCGAGCACTCACCGCGGACACCCCGGAGATGGTGGACGCGCGGCTGCGTTTCCTCGGTCGCGGTCACTACGCGCCGGTCGAGCGGGCGCTCACGAGCGTGGTCGCCGACGCGACCGCACCCGGCGTGGTCCTCGACGTCGGCTCCGGCCCGGGCACGTACCTCGCGCACGCGCTCGACGGCACGACACGCGGCGATGCTGCCGGGAGGCGCGGGATCGCCCTGGACCTGTCGGCCGTCGCGATCCGACGTGCGGCACGCATCCACGCGCACGTCGGTGCCGTCGTCGGGGACGTGACCGAGCGCCTCCCGGTCGTCGACCACGCCGCAGCCGTCGTGCTCGACGTCTTCGCGCCGCGCAACCAGCACGAGTACGCCCGGGTGCTGCACCCCGGAGGCGTGCTCGTCGTCGTCACGCCCCGGGCCGGTCACCTGGCGGAACTCGCGGCGGCCACGATCAGCGTGGACCCGGAGAAGGAACGCCGGCTGCACGACAGCCTGACGCCCGCGTTCACGCTGCGCTCGACCGAGGACCTGACCTGGACGATGGAACTCACCGCCGAGGACGTGCACGACGTGGTGCACATGGGGCCGAGTCACCACCACGTGGCGGCGGACACGGTGTTCGCGCCGGAGACGGTGACGGCGGCGGTGACCGTCAGCACCTGGACGCCCGCGCGCTGAGCGACGAGCGTCGGACTCGACCGGGGTCAGCGCCGACGGGTGCCGGGTTCCGTATCGTCGGGTGTCGGCCACGGTTCGGCCGGACCGCGCTGCGTCGGCCAGCCCTGCCCGGGAGCGCCCGGGTACGGGGCGCCCTGTGTCGGCCGGCCCTGTGCCGGCCAGCCCTGTGCCGGAGCGCCCGCTGCGGGCCAGTTCGGCGCCGGCGTGCCTGCCCCTGCGTACGCGACCCATGCCCACGGCGCCCGCTCGGCGAGCCAGGCCTCGAGATCGGGATAGCCGATGGCGATCGACACCGTGTCGAACAGCACGGTCCCCTCCGGGTCGCGGGCCTGGATCCCACCGTACGGGCCGGTCCAGGGGCGGATCGACGCGATGGCGGTGTGGTGCACCTCACGTTCGGTCCGGAAGCCCTTCCGGACGACCAGCCGGTCCGGCAGCGCATCGATCCGCGTCCGTGCCAGGGCACTGGCGAGCAGGACGGACGCGACCCCGCCGAGCAGAGCGACAGTGCCTGCGATGCCCATCGGCAACGCGTCCGGGTCGTCCGTGGTCGAGGCCGCACCGAGCAGCAGCACGCCGCCGAGGACGATGACCAGGATGCCGATGGTCCGCAGGACGACCCGCTGCCACCGTCTCGGCCGCACGGTGAACAGTGCGTCCGGGGCCGCCCCGGCGAGCACGCGCTGGTGCTTCCGCTTCCGGTCCCCCCGGCGGATGGCCGACGTCACGACCACCGGGACGACGGCGGCGATGACGAAGGCGATGGTCACGGATGTGATCGTGGTCCCCATCCGGTCAGCGTACGGATCGACGGCGGTCGCGTCCGGGACGTACCGCCGTCGATCCGCGCCGCCGTCGGTCGTCAGTGCTGCTGCTCAGCCGGCACGTCGAGGGCCCACACCACACCGAAGCGGTCGCGCAGCTGGCCGGCCAGGGGGGACCACGCCGACGGCCCGAGCGGCTGTCGCACCTCGGCACCCTCCTGGAGGCCCGCCCACACCGAGCGGATCTCGTCCGCGTCCGTGCCGCTCAGGTAGACGTACGAGCTGTTCGTGCCCTGGTCGTACGGCTGTCCGGGCCACACGTCGAACGCCATGACCCGGACGCCGCTCACCGAGGTCACCTGGCCCCAGACGACGCGGTCCGCCCACGCCGGGTCCGCGACGGCGCCGCTCTGTCCGTACGTCACGACGACGGGCTCGGTGCCGAGGGCTGCGCTCCAGAACGCCAGCGCCGCGGCGGCCTGTCCGTCGAAGTTCACGTGGGGGATGGTGGTGATGGTCATGTCGACTCCTCGTCGTCGGTGCGAGCGCCGGTCGGCCTCGTCCCGAGCAGCATCGCGGCAGATGCGGTCAGATCCTGTCCGCTCCTCCTGGCATGCTCGGGGTCATGCCCGCTCCGTCCTCCCGATTGCTGTCGCTGCTGTCCCTGCTGCAGGTCCGCCGGGAGTGGTCGGGCAACGACCTCGGCAGGCGGCTGGACGTCAGCCCGCGGACCGTGCGACGGGACGTCGACCGTCTGCGGGGACTCGGGTACCGGGTCGACGCACTCCGTGGCCCGGCCGGCGGCTACCGGCTCTCGGCCGGGTCGGACCTGCCGCCGCTGCTGTTCGACGACGACCAGGCCGTGGCGATCGCCCTCGCTCTCGCCGTCGCGCCGGCTTCGGGCGCGGACATCGCCGAGGCCGCAGCACGTGCGCTCACGACCGTCCGGCAGGTGATGCCGTCCCGCCTGCGGCACCGGATCGACGCCGTCCAGGTGGTCACCACGCCCGGAGCCGTCGTCGTCGACCCCGCGGTGCTGGTCGCCGTCAGTGAGGCAGTACGGACCCGCACCGTCCTGCGCTTCGGCTACATGCCCGCCTGGCCGCCGGGAGCGGAGGACGACCGGCCGCCCCGCCGGGTGGAACCACACGCACTCCTGGCGCGGGCCGGCCGCTGGTACCTGCTCGCGTGGGACACCGAAGCGGTGGACTGGCGCACCTACCGGGTGGACCGGATCGCGCCCAAGGTGCCCACGGGCCTCCCGTTCGTCCCCCGGGCCGTCCCGGGCGGCGACCCGGCGGCGTTCGTCGCAGCCCGCTTCCGCGGCGCGGACGGCACGGTCGGTACGGGTGGTGCCGGTGGTGGTGGCTCGGCCTGGCCGTGTGTCGGGACGGCGGTGCTGCAGGTGTCGGCGCACGCCATCGCCCCGTACGTGGCCGAGGACGCCGTCCTCGAGGACCTCGGCGACGGCACCTGCCGACTCACGACCGGCTCGTGGTCGTGGACTGCGCTCGCAGCGGTCTTCGCCGGCTTCGACGCCGACTTCGCCGTCACCGCGCCCGCGGCCCTGCGGGACGCGGTCGTCCGGGTGGCCGCGCGGCTCGCTGCGGCCGGGACTCGCGGAGCAGGACCGGCATGACGGGCAGCGCGCTGCGGTCCGACTCCTCCAACCAGGGGACTCCATCGCTGGCGCCGTCGACCTGCTGGACGTGCGGTCCAGGGTCGATGATCAGGTCATGACTGCTCGCCGCGGGATCGACCTCGCCGCTGAACTCCGACAGGTCCATGCCCACTGGACGCCACGGGTCGTCGGGCGGGTGAACGAGCAGTACTCGAAGGTCGCGAAGCTGCTCGGTGAGTTGGTCTGGCACGTCCACGACGCCGAGGACGAGATGTTCCTCGTCGTCTCCGGCCGGCTCCGCATCCAGCTGCCCGACGACCAGGAGGTCGTGCTCACGCCCGGTCAGTTCCACGTCGTCCCCCGAGGAGTGCAGCACAACCCGATCGCGGACGAGGAGGTCGAGATCGTCCTCATCGAGACCGTCACGACCGCGCACACCGGTGACGTCGTGGTCGAGGGCACCGTCCCGGTCGAGGACCAGGTCGACGACTTCCGTTGAGGCCGGCTCGGAGCCGTTAGCGCTCCGCACGTGTCGCCCAGCCGGGCGTCAGGGAACCGTGAGGACCGGCCTGGAGGCCCGCCCCCGGACGCAGCATCGGTACCGCACCACAACCGGTGCGGTCCACGGCGTCTGCCGCGGGCACCTCGATCTCCAGGAGTCCCACGTGTTCGACGTCTTCGTCGTCGCCGGTGTCCTCGCCGTGTTCGGCGTGGTGGCACTGATCGCCAAGGGGGTGGAGCGGCTGTGATCGCGATCACCATCGCCGCCGCCGTCCTCGGCATCGCCGCTGTCGTGTACCTCGTCTGGGCGCTCGTCCGCCCCGAGCGGTTCTGATGGGCGCCGCGCAGACCTGGGCCGGCATCGCCCAGGTCGCCCTCGTCGTGCTGCTCCTCGTCGTTGCACACCGGCCGCTCGGCGACTGGATGGCCCGCGTCTTCACGAGCACCCGCCACGGTCGGATCGAGCGGGGCGTCTACCGGCTGGTCGGCGTCGACCCGGACGCCGAGCAGTCGTGGGCCGCGTACCTGCGCGGCGTGCTGCTGTTCAGCGTCGCCGGGCTGCTGCTCGTCTACCTGCTCCAACGCATCCAGGTGGTGTTGCCGGGCGACCTCGGGCTTCCCGCCGTGGGACCGGCGCTCGCGTTCAACACGGCGGCGTCGTTCGTGGCGAACACGAACTGGCAGTCGTACTCGCCCGAGGCCACCCTCGGGTACACCGTGCAGATGGCCGGTCTGGCAGTGCAGAACTTCCTGTCGGCGGCCGTCGGCCTGGCGGTCGCCGTCGCCCTGGTCCGCGGGTTCGCCCGGCGGCGGTCCGGCACGCTCGGCAACGTCTGGGTGGACGTCGTCCGCGGCACCGGCCGGCTGCTCCTGCCGCTGGCCTTCGTCTCCGCGCTCGTGCTCGTCGCCGGCGGGGTCATCCAGTCCTGGGGTGTCGGGACCGACGTCACGACGCTCACCGGCGGCGCGCAGCACATCCCGGACGGCTTCGTCGCCTCGCAGGAGGCCATCAAGGAGCTCGGCACGAACGGCGGCGGCTACTTCAACGTCAATTCCGCGCACCCGTTCGAGAACCCGCAGGCCTGGACGAGTCTGTTCGAGGTCTTCCTCATGCTCGTCATCCCGTTCTCGCTGCCCAGGACCTTCGGGAAGATGGTCGGCGACACCCGCCAGGGCACCGCCATCGTCAGCGTCATGAGCGGCATCTTCCTGGTGTCCCTGTCGGCCATGTCGCTCGCCGAACTCGCCGGTGGCGGAGCCGCGACCCACGCCGCCGGTGCCGCCATGGAGGGCAAGGAGGTCCGCTTCGGCATCCTCGGCTCGACGCTCTTCGCCACCGCGACGACCTCGACGTCCACCGGCGCGGTGAACGCCATGCACGACAGCTTCACCCCGCTCGGCGGCATGATGGCGCTGGTCAACATGATGCTCGGCGAGGTCACCCCCGGCGGTGTCGGCTCCGGCCTCTACGGCATGCTCGTGCTCGCCGTGATCACGGTCTTCATCGGCGGGCTGCTCGTCGGCCGCACGCCGGAGTACCTCGGCAAGAAGATCCGCGCCAAGGAGATGACCTTCGCCGCGCTGTACATCCTGGTCACCCCGACCGTGGTGCTCACCGGCACGGCCCTGTCGCTCCTGATCCCCGGCGTCCGCGAGCAGGTGCTCGGCACGTCGCTGTTCAACCCGGGCAACCACGGCCTGTCCGAACTGCTCTACGCGTTCACCAGCGCCGGCAACAACAACGGCTCGGCGTTCGGCGGCCTCACCGCGAACACGACGTGGATGAACTCCGCGCTCGGCGTCGCGATGCTGCTCGGCCGCTTCGTGCCGATGGTGTTCGTCCTGGCGCTCGCCGGGTCGTTGGCCGCACAGGACAAGGTGCCGGCGACCGTCGGCACGCTGCCCACGCACCGGCCGCTGTTCATCGTGCTCCTCGGCGGCGTGGCCGTCATCGTCACCGCACTCACGTACTTCCCGGTGCTCGCACTGGGCCCGCTCGCAGAAGGACTGTCCTGATGACCACCCTGACTCCCGAGACGGAGCAGCACACCGCTGAGCAACCGGGCCGACGCCCGTCGGCCTTCGGACCTCGCCAACTGGCGGCGGGCCTCCCGGGTGCGTTCCGCAAGCTGGACCCCCGGCTGATGTGGAAGAACCCGGTGATGTTCATCGTCGAGGTGGGCGCCGCCCTGACGACGGTCACCGCCGTCGTCGAGCCCTTCACCCGGTCGGGAGGCGCGTCCGACTCCGGCGCGCCCGTCCCGTCCTCCTTCACCATCGCGATCGCCGTGTGGCTCTGGCTGACGGTCGTGTTCGCGAACCTGGCCGAGTCCGTCGCCGAGGGGCGCGGCAAGGCGCAGGCCGACACGCTGCGCAAGACCCGCTCGACGACCACGGCCCGCCGTGTCGTCGGCTACTCGGCCGCCGATCCGGCCGCGCTCTCCGCCGACACCGAGGACGTCGCCTCGGTCGACCTGGCGAAGGGTGACCACGTGGTGGTCGTCGCCGGCGAGGTGATCCCCGGTGACGGAGACGTCGTCGACGGCATCGCCTCGGTCGACGAGTCCGCCGTCACGGGCGAGTCGGCCCCGGTGATCCGCGAGTCCGGCGGTGACCGCAGCGCCGTCACCGGGGGTACCCGGGTGCTGTCCGACCGGATCGTGGTGCGCGTCACCTCCACTCCGGGCGAGACGTTCATCGACCGGATGATCCGCCTCGTCGAGGGTGCCGCCCGGCAGAAGACGCCGAACGAGATCGCGCTGAACATCCTGCTCGCGTCGCTGTCGATCGTCTTCGTGATCGTCTGCCTCACGCTCCAGCCGATCGCCGGGCTCGTCGGCTCGACGGTCAGCATCACGGTGCTCATCGCGCTGCTCGTCTGCCTCATCCCGACCACCATCGGGGCGCTGCTCTCCGCGATCGGCATCGCCGGCATGGACCGGCTCGTGCAGCACAACGTCCTGGCCATGTCCGGCCGTGCGGTCGAGGCCGCCGGCGACATCACCACGCTGCTCCTCGACAAGACCGGCACGATCACGTACGGCAACCGGCGGGCCTCTCGAGTCGTGCCGGTGCCGGGTGTGAGCAAGGTCTCGCTCATGGAAGCGGCGGCGCTGTCGAGCGCTGCCGACGGCACCCCCGAGGGTCGCTCCATCATGGACCTAGCGCTCGCCGCCGGCGTCTCCACGCCCCTCCCGGCCGGTGGGGTCGAGGTGCCGTTCACCGCGCAGACCCGGATGTCCGGCGTCGACCTGCCCGACGGGTCCTCGGTGCGGAAGGGCGCCGCGGCCGCAGTGCTGGCCTGGGCGGACACCGGTGACGGCGGTGTTGCTGCCGCCATCGACGCGACCGTCGCGGAGATCTCCGACCAGGGCGGCACCCCGCTCGTCGTCGGCCGCCGCGACGCCTCGGGCGCGGTCCAGCTGCTCGGCGTCGTGCACCTCAAGGACGTCGTCAAGGACGGCCTCGCCGAGCGGTTCACGGAGCTGCGGAGCATGGGCATCCGCACCGTCATGATCACCGGCGACAACCCGCGCACCGCCAAGGCCATCGCGGCCGAGGCCGACGTCGACGACTACCTCGCCGAGGCCACCCCGGAGGACAAGCTCGCGCTGATCCGCCGGGAGCAGGAGGGCGGCAACCTCGTCGCGATGACCGGCGACGGCACGAACGACGCCCCGGCCCTGGCGCAGGCGGACGTCGGGGTGGCGATGAACACCGGGACGACCGCGGCGAAGGAGGCCGGCAACATGGTCGACCTCGACTCGGACCCGACGAAGCTCATCGACGTCGTCCGGATCGGCAAGCAGCTGCTCATCACCCGTGGTGCGCTCACCACGTTCTCGATCGCCAACGACATCGCCAAGTACTTCGCGATCATCCCGGCGATGTTCCAGCTTGCGTTCCCGGGACTGGCGGCCCTCAACATCATGGGGCTGCACTCTCCGGCGTCGGCGATCCTGTCGGCGATCATCTTCAACGCGCTCGTCATCGTGGCGCTCATCCCGCTGTCCCTGCGTGGCGTCAAGTACCGCGCAGCCTCGGCGTCGTCGGTCCTCGGCCGCAACCTGCTCGTCTACGGGCTCGGCGGCGTCATCGTCCCCTTCATCGGCATCAAACTCATCGACCTCGTCGTCGGTCTCATCCCGGGGTTCTCGTCATGACTTCCACTCGCTCCTTCCTCCGCTCCACCGGTGTGGCCGTCCGCCTCACCGTCCTCGCCACCGTCGTCCTCGGCGTCGCCTACCCGCTCGCGGTGTGGGGCGTCGGCCAGGCCGCCTTCTCCGACCAGGCGAACGGCTCGATGGTCACCGACCCGTCCGGCAAGGTCGTGGGCTCGTCGTTGATCGGGCAGTCGTTCACCGGCAAGGACGCGGACCGCTGGTTCCAGTCCCGCCCGTCGGCCGCCGGCGAGGACGGGTACGACGCGAACGCCTCGTCCGGGTCGAACCTCGGCCCGTCCAACCCCGACCTGACAAAGGCGGTCGAGGAGCGTCGAGCCGCGATCGCGAAGGCCGACGGGGTGCCCGCGTCCGAGGTCCCGGCGGACGCGCTGACGGCCTCCGGCTCGGGACTCGACCCGGACATCAGCCCCGAGTACGCGCGCCTGCAGATCGCCCGAGTGGCGTCGACCCGTGGCCTGTCGGAGTCGCGCGTACGTGCCCTGGTCGCGTCGCACACCGAGGCTCGCCAGCTCGGCGTTCTCGGTGCTCCCACGGTCAACGTCCTCGAGCTGAACCTGGCCCTGGCGCGGACCGCGCCCTGATCGTGACGCGCTCACTCCGACCCCTCCTCGGCTCGCTGCTGCCCTCCCGGATGGTGGAGTCCGTGGAGGAGGCCGGGGTGACACGCCAGGAGCTCCGTCAGCCTCTGCGACCGGGAACACGGCCGCCGTGCCGTGCTGGCGAGGTGGTCGATGAGCACGACCGAGCGGTACGGACTCCGGACCGGCGCTCCGGCCAGCCGCTCCACGAGGTCTGTCGATCGCCGGTAGTGCGGTGTCGGGACGCCGAGGGGTCGACCCCAGAGTCGGGCGTGGTGCGCGCAGCAGTTCCGGACGTGGGTGATGTGCTGCAGGGTCGCGCGGAAGTTGGGCTGCGGCATGCGGAACGACCGGGACACCTGCTCCTGGAGCCGGGGGACGACCGCGCCGGCGGTCCGGGACAGCGTGCCGAGGCTGAGCTCCTCGGCCAGGACGGCGAAGGGGAGGTCGTCGAGCGGACGATCGCGCAGGTCGGCGTCGTGCGACTGCGCCAACGCGTGCGCGAACCGAGCTCGCAATGTCCCGACGGGGGCTCGTGGGCGGAACGAGCGGTGCTCGAGGTGCCAGAACGCCCCGGCCGTCTCGGTTCCGGCCTCGTCGAGGCGCCCACGGAGCGCGAGCTCGATCCGCTCGATCAGGGACAGCAGGACGGCTCGCAACTCGCCGCCGAACTCCTGGAGCCGGTCGACGTCAGCATCGGACGTGGGGAGCTCGTGAGCGCGCAACGCCTGCCGGAACTGCTCGTGTCGGTGGACCGAGACGGCGAGCGGGTGGTGCGACATGTGGCTCCTGAGGACGACGGATGATCGTGATCTCGGGCAAGCCGGCAGCGACTACAGCGCAGGGAACATCATGAGCAATGAAAAGTCCCGCCGGTTTGAGGAAGCGTGAGCTCGAGCCTTGGCGGGAACGATTGATACCAACATATCAGTGGATGGCCGTGCCGTCAACGTCGAACACGAGAGGATGAGCGCGTGAAGCGAGGGAAGCTGCGAGTGCTGCTCGGTGCCGCCCCCGGCGTGGGCAAGACCTACACGATGCTCGAAGAGGGCCGCCGGATGGCCGACCACGGCCGCGACGTGGTCATCGCCGTCGTCGAGACCCACGGCCGCGCCGCCACCGCCGCACTGGTGGACGGGCTCGAGGTCGTCCCGCGCCGGACGGTCGAGCACCGCGGGGTCGCGCTCGACGACATGGACCTCGACGCCGTCCTCGCCCGACGCCCCGAGGTCGCCCTGGTCGACGAACTCGCGCACTCGAACGCCCCCGGCAGTCCGCACGAGAAACGGTGGCAGGACGTCGAGGCACTGCGGGCTGCGGGCATCGACGTCATCTCGACGGTGAACGTCCAGCACATGCAGTCCCTCGGTGACGTCGTCCGCGAGATCACCGGCACCGTGCAGCGTGAGACCGTCCCCGACGCTGTGGTCCGCGCCGCCGATCAGATCGAGGTCGTCGACCTGTCCCCGCAGGCCCTCCGCGACCGGCTGTCGGACGGGCTCGTGTACCCGGCCGCCCGGATCGACGCGGCCCTGTCGAACTACTTCCGCCTCGGCAACCTGACCGCCCTCCGCGAGATCGCCCTGCTCTGGCTCGCCGACGAGGTCGACGACGCCCTGAAGCGCTACCGCGCCGAACACGGCATCGCGAACCGGTGGGAGACCCGGGAGCGCGTCCTCGTCGCCCTGACCGGCGGCCCCGAGGGTGAGACCCTGCTCCGCCGCGGCGCCCGCATCGCCGCCCGCTCGGCCGGCGGTGAGCTCGCCGCCGTGCACGTCACCACGAACGACGGTCTCCGCGAGCGGCATCCCGGCGCCCTCGGCAGACAGCGTGCCCTGCTCGAACAGCTCGGCGGCACCTACCACCAGGTGGTCGGCGACGATGTGCCCACCACCCTCGTCCGGTTCGCCCGCTCCGTCGACGCCACGCAGATCGTGATCGGCATCAGCCGTCGCAGCCGACTCGTCGCCGCCCTCACCGGCCCGGGCATCGGCAGCACCGTCATCCGCGAGTCCGGCGACATCGACGTGCACGTGGTCACGCACGAGCGCGCCGGCGGTGGCCTGGCCCTGCCGAAGCTCGGCGGCAGCCTGTCCCGCTCCCGGATCGTGGCCGCGTTCCTGCTCGCCCTGGTCGCCGGACCCGTCCTGACCTGGCTCCTCAGCCTCACCGACGACCCCGACTCGATCACCGTCGACGTGCTCGCCTACCAGCTGCTGGTGCTCGTCGTCGCCCTGATCGGCGGCATGCTCCCCGCCGTGTTCGCCGCCGTGCTGTCCGGCCTGAGCCTCGACTTCTTCTTCGTCCGACCCCTGCACCAGGTCACCGTCCAGCAGCCCTGGCACCTGTTCGCGCTCGTCATGTACGTCGTCAGCGCGGTGCTCGTCAGTTTCGTCGTCGACCGATCGGCCCGACGCTCCCGCACCGCACGCCGAGCCGCGGCCGAGTCCGGGCTCCTCGTCGGGATCGCCGGCAGCGTGCTCCGCGGTGACGACGCCCTCCAGGCCCTCGTCGAGCGCACCCGCGAGGCCTTCGGCTTCGCCGGCGTCCGCGTCCGCCAGGGCGACGAGGTGCCGGCCACGTCGGGGGCGTTCGGGGACACGCCGGACGCGGCCACGAGCCTCCCGTCCGGTGCCGTCCTGGAGTTCGCCGGCGCACCCGACGACCCCACCCAGCGGCGGTTGCTGCGCGTCGTCGAGCAGCAGCTCGACGCCGCCCTGGAACACCGCGCGCTCACCCGCACCGCCGTCGACGCCGAACGGATCACAGCCGTCGACCGGGTCCGGAGCGCCATCCTCGCGGCCGTCAGCCACGACGTCCGGCGACCGATCGCGGCCGCCTCCGCCGCCGTGCAGTCCCTCCGCGCGCGGGACGTCCGGCTGGGCGAGGCCGACCGGGAGGCCCTGCTCGCGACCGCCGACGAGAGCCTCCGTCAGCTGGCGGTGCTGTTGGCCGACCTGCTCGACGTCAGTCGGGTGCAGGCCGGGGTGCTCGCCGCCGCCCCCGTGCCGACGTCGCTCGACACGGTCGTCGCCCCCGCACTCGACGAGCTCGAACTCGGCCCGGAGGACGTCGACCTCGACCTGCCCGCCGAGCTGCCGCCCGTCCTCGCCGACCCGGTGCTCCTGCAGCGCGTCGTGGTGAACCTGCTGGCGAACGCCGTCCGGTACTCACCGGACGGGGAGCGCGTCCGGATCGCGGCGAGCGCCTTCGCCGGCGGCGTCGAGCTCCGGGTCGCGGACCGTGGGCCGGGCATCCCCGAGGACCGCCGCGAAGACGTGTTCCAACCGTTCCAGCGCCTCGGGGACACGGACAACGACACCGGACTCGGACTCGGCCTGGCGCTCGCGCGCGGGTTCACCGAGGGCATGGGCGGCACGATCGAGGTCGATGACACCCCCGGCGGTGGCCTCACCGTCGTGGTGCGCCTGCCGATCGCGGGACACCTGGGAGTGGTGGGCAGATGAAGGTCCTGATCGCGGACGACGACGTGCAGCTGGTGCGGGCGCTCGCCGTGACGCTCGGTGCGCGCGGGTACGAGGTCGTCACCGCCCGCGACGGTCGCGCCGCCATCGACGCCGTCATCACCGAGCGGCCGGACATCGTGATGCTCGACCTCGGGATGCCGCGGCTGGACGGCATCGGGGTGCTCGAGGGCATCCGCGGGTGGTCGCAGGTCCCCGTGCTCGTGCTGTCCGGGCGGACGGACTCCGGCGACAAGGTCGACGCCCTGGACGCCGGGGCCGACGACTACGTGACGAAGCCGTTCCAGATGGACGAGCTGTTGGCGCGACTGCGGGCGCTCGGGCGGCGGCGGGCACCGGCGGCCGGGGAGGCCACGCCGACGATCCGGATCGGCGACCTCGTGGTGGACCTCGTCGCCAAACAGGTCACCGCTCCCGACGGTCCGGCGATCCGGTTGACCCCGACCGAGTGGCGGCTGCTCGAGGTCCTGGTGACGAACCCCGATCGGCTGCTGACGCGCGAGATGCTGCTGACGGAGGTGTGGGGGCCGACGCACGGCAACGACTCCGGGTACCTGCGGCTGTACATGGCGCAGCTGCGGCGGAAGCTCGAGCCGGAGCCGTCGCGCCCGCGGTTCCTGGTGACCGAGTCGGGGATGGGCTACCGGTTCGCACCGGCCGGCTGATCCGACGCGGCGGCGCTGCTGCTGTCTTGCCGGCACCGCGTCCGCCGGTTTCGCTGGTGCCGTTCGGCCGAGCACAACCGTGTCCTGCTCGCACCGCGGCATCCCGTGGTTCGAGCGGGATGCTGTTGGGCGGTGACATCCGGCGACCGTCCGGCCGCCGCGGACCGCCCGTGCGCCGCTCAGCCGGCGTGGGCGTGCGCCGCGAGCTCCGCGCGGGTCCGGGCACCGTGCTTCCGGAGCAGGTTCGCCACGTGGTACTTCACCGTGTTCACGGAGATGCCGAGCCCGTCGGCGATCTCCCGGTTGCCGACGCCGGTCGCGACGAGCCGCAGCACGTCGAGTTCGCGGGGAGTCAGGTCGGAGTCCTCGGGTCCCGGAGCGGAGGCGACAGGCGGGTCGAGCGGCACCGTCACGTCGATCACGGACCCCCACCCGGGCGTCGAGTCCACCCGCATCTGCCCGGCGAGCGCCGCGACACGTTCGGCAATCGGTCGCATCGCGTCGTCCTGCACGTCGTGCGTCCCGGCACCGTCGTCGCGGAGCTGCATGAGCAGGTTCCGGCCGTCGCAGTCCCACTGGATGCGGACGCGGTTCGCCCGCCCCTCATCGACCAGGGTCAGCACCGCGGTCCGGACCACGGCCCGGGCAGCGTGCGCGACGTCCCCGGGCAGCGCACGTCCGTTCGCGGGGGGTTCGACGAACTGCACGTCGAGGTCACCGAACCGGACGAGGGGTCGCAGGTCGGCACGGAGGCGCGAGAACGCCCCGGCGACGGGCTCCAGCAGGACCTCGCGCTGCCGGTCCGTCGACGTCCGCAGGTCCACGAGCGCGGCCGACGCGATCTCGACCGCCTCAGCCCGGGCCGCGGCGTCGCCGACCCGGGGCGAGCGGAGCACCGCCAGCACGGACTCCAGCGTGAGCGTGTGTCGGTCTGTCCGGTCCGCGAGGAGGCGAGCGTGCTCGGCGGGGGTGATCCGGGCCTCCCGGCCGTGCTGCGTGTCCATCCGGACGAACCTACCCGCCCTGCCCAACCGTGGACAGGGAGCCGTTCGAACGGGTGGGGCGCCCGCCGTGTCGGGTAGCGGCGTGTCCAGACGTCGACGCGCATGCTCGTTGTATGTCCCAACAGACGCTCGCCGCCGCGCTCGACCTCGTCAGTCACGAACTCGACGACCTCGTCGACGGGGTGGCCGAGGGCGACCAGGGCGCCGCAGACCGGGCGCTCGACCTGCTCGACGGTGCCGAACGCGTGTTCGTGCACGGCGCCGGACGGTCCGGGCTCGCGCTGCGGATGACCGCGATGCGGCTCATGCACCTCGGCCTCGACGTTCACGTCGTCGGCGAGGTCACGACTCCCGCGATCGAACCGGGCGACGTCCTGCTCACCGCGAGCGGTTCCGGGACCACCGGCAGCATCGTGCAGGCCGCACGGACCGCGGTGGACGTCGGCGCGACGGTCGTCGCCGTGTCGACCACGTCCTCGTCGCCGCTCGCCGAGCTGGCTGAGGTCACCCTCGTGCTGCCGGCAGCGACGAAGACCGACCGATCCGGCACCGCATCGGCCCAGTACGCCGGCAGCCTGTTCGAGCAGGGCGTCGTCCTGCTCGGCGACGCGCTGTTCCACGCGCTCTGGCAGCGCAGCGGACACTCCGCCGACGACCTCTGGCCGCGGCACGCCAACCTCGAATGACCCCTCCGGAAGGAACCACCATGCAGCTCCAGTTCGCCATCGACACCCTCTCCACCGAGACCGCCCTCGAACTCGCCGCCGCGGCAGCCCCGCACGTCGACATCCTCGAGCTCGGCACCCCGCTCGTGAAGAGCGCCGGCGTCGCTGCCATCACGGCGATGAAGGAAGCCCACCCGGACAAGATCGTGTTCGCCGACCTCAAGACTATGGACGCCGGTGAGCTCGAGGCCGACATGGCGTTCCAGGCTGGCGCTGACCTGGTCACCGTGCTCGGTGTCGCCGGGGACAGCACCATCGTCGGTGCGGTCGCTGCGGCGAAGAAGCACGGCAAGGGCATCGTCGTCGACCTGATCGGCGTCCCCGACAAGGCCGCCCGTGCCCGTGAGGTGACCGAGCTCGGCGTCGAGTTCGTCGAGGTGCACGCCGGCCTCGACGAGCAGGCCGAAGAGGGCTTCACTTTCGACACGCTCCTCGACGAGGGCAAGGCCTCGGGCGTGCCGTTCTCGATCGCCGGCGGTGTGAAGGCCGCCACGGTCGCCTCGGTCAAGGCCGCGGGTGCCCGTGTCGCCGTCGCCGGCAGCGCGATCTACAGCGCCTCGGACGTCGGCGCTGCCGCCGCCGAGATCCGCGCCGCGATCGACGCCGCGTAGTCCTCTCCGCAAGACTCAACGTGGGCGGCCCCACGCAGCGGTACTCCGCTGCGTGGGGCCGCCCGCGTTGCGTTCCGCGGGGACCGCGGCAGCGCCTCGGGAGCCGGGAGGCCCGTGGCCGGCTCAGCCCTTCGGCTGACCCGGCACCACCGTTCGGCCGATGTCGCCGTCCCACCGCGCTGCCTACCGTGGAGCCATGACTTCGGGGTGGGATGCGTGGGGGCAGGACGACGACTGGGAACGGTGGACGGCCAGGCCGCCCCGGGCCGAGCGCGGAACGGTGGAGCGGGCCGAACGCCCGTCCCGTGAGCTGGCGCACACGCTGGCCGTCGCCACGAGCGTCGGCGTCCTGCTCTGGGTCGCCGGTCTGGTCGCGGTCGTGCGACATGCCGAGGCCTGGGGCGTCCCGCTCGGCGGTGTCATGCCGGGAGCCGACAGCGGGGCGTCGCCGGACCAGTTGGACCACATCCGTGGGGTGTGGGGAATGCTGCAACTCACGACGCTGCCGGTCATGGTCGTCCTGTTCGCCTCCGCAGCGTGGTCGGCCCGCCGGCGTCGGATGCGCTGGAGCCCCGTGGTGGCCATGGTCCTCAGTGCCGCCGGCGTGCTGGTCGGGCTCGGACTCGTGGCACAGGGCATCGAGACCTGGGCGCTCAGCCGCTGACCTTGCCGCAACACGCCTCTGTCCCGTCGAGACGCCGCCGAGCGGGCGGGACGCCGCGAGATCTGGCGGCGTCTCGAGCGCAAGAGGGCGTCTCGGGCTGACCGGGGCGTCTCGCCACCCACTTCAGCGCCGGTTCAGGCCGCCCCGCCATGCTCGGACGATGCGCGTGCTGGTGGTCGACGACGAGGTGCGGCTCGCCGAGGGCATCCGCAACGGGCTGCAGGCCGAGGGGTTCGCCGTCGACGTCGCCCACGACGGGGTCGACGCGCTCTGGTACGCCCGTGAAAACCCCTACGACGCCATCGTCCTCGACCTGATGATGCCCGGCATGAGCGGCTGGAAGGTGTGCGAGGCCCTCCGCAACGAGGAGAACTGGACCCCGGTGCTCATGCTCACCGCCAAGGACGGCGAGTGGGACCAGGTCGACGCCCTCGACGCCGGTGCCGACGACTACGTGACCAAGCCGTTCTCGTTCCCGGTGCTCGTCGCGCGTCTCCGTGCGCTCGTCCGGCGGGGGTCCCGGGAACGCCCCACGGTCCTCCAGGCCGGTGACCTGCGTCTGGACCCGGCGGAGCGACGGGTGTGGCGGGGCGACGTCCTGCTCGACCTGACCAGCCGGGAGTTCACGGTCCTCGAGTACCTCATGCGCCACCCCGGCCAGGTGCTGTCGAAGCGCGACGTCATCGCCAACGTCTGGGACGACGACTTCACCGGCGACCAGAACATCGTCGAGGTCTACGTCGGTCACCTCCGCCGCACGGTCGACCGCCCGTTCGGCCGGAACGCCATCGAGACCGTCCGCGGGGCCGGGTACCGCCTCGACGTCGACGGTGGTTGAGCGCCCGCCCCGTCGCCCTCGCCGACCCGTCTCCATCCGGGCGCGGGCGACGGGAGGCGCGGCCCTCGTCGTCCTCGTCGCCCTCGTCATCGGGGCGGTCGCCTTCGTCGGCGTCCTGCGGAGCTCGCTGTCCGACGGTGTCCGGTCGTCGGCGGAGCAGACGCTCGACGGCCTCGCCACCCGGGTGGAGGCCGACGGCCCCACCGCCGTGGAGGCGGAGGACGACGACGTGCTGGCCCAACTGCAGGACGGCGACGGCCGGGTGCTGGCCCGCGCCGACGACACTCCCACCCGGCCGCTCGACACCGCCGAGCAGTCCCGCACCCGGCACGACGGCGACCGGTGGCTGCTCGTCGCCGACGACGTCGACCTGCCGGGCGGCGGGGAGGGGGTCCTGGTCGTCGGCGCTCCCCTCGAGGACGCCGACGCCGCCGTCCGGACCGTCAGCGTGCTGCTGCTCGTCGCGGTCCCGGTCGTCGTGGCACTGATGTCGCTCGTGACCTGGTTCGTCGTCGGCCGTGCGCTCCGTCCGGTCGACCGCATGCGCCGCGAGGTCGACGACGTGGAGGGCACGAACCTGCACGCCCGCGTCGACGAACCGGGGTCCGGGGACGAGGTCGACCGGCTCGCCGCGACCATGAACCGGATGCTCGGACGGCTCGAGGCGTCGCAGCAGGCGCAGCGGCAGTTCGTCTCCGACGCCTCGCACGAACTCCGCTCCCCGCTCGCGACGATCCGGCAGCACGCCGAGGTCGCCCGCGCCCACCCGGATGTCACCGGCACCGCGGACCTCGCCGACGTCGTGCTCGACGAGGGTGCCCGGCTGCAGGAGCTCGTCGAGTCGCTGCTCCTGCTCACCCGCGTCGACGAACGCGGACGCGACCGGGACCGTGCGGTGGACCTCGACGACCTCGTGTTCGCCGAGGCGTCCCGACCGCGCTCGGCGCAGGGCGCGGCCATCCGGGTCGACGTGTCCGGTGTCGCCCCCGCGCGGGTCAGCGGTGACGACCGGCTGCTCGGACGGGTGGTCCGGAACCTGGTCGACAACGCCGTCCGGCACGCCGCGGACGCGGTCGTCGTCGCTCTCCGGACCGACGGTGGTGGTGCGGTGCTCACCGTGGACGACGACGGGCACGGCGTCCCCGAGGCCGACCGGACCCGGGTGTTCGAGCGCTTCGTGCGACTCGACGAGGGCCGGGCGCGGGACGCCGGCGGATCCGGGCTGGGGCTCGCGATCGTCGACGCCGTCGTCCGCGGGCACGGCGGCAGCGTGACGGTGTCGGCGGCGCCCGGCGGGGGAGCGCGGTTCACGGTGCGGCTGCCGCTGCTGCAGGACTGAAGCGGCGACGTCCGGCTGTCCGGGCGTCGCCCCAGGTCGCTTCAGGTCTGCTTCAGTGCCCGTTGCCCAGGGTGGGCACATGCAGACCACGAAGAAGACCACCACCCGCCGCATCACGCTCCTCACCGCACTCCCGCTCGTCGGGGCCCTGACGCTCGCCGGCTGCTCGTCCGACGACGACGACCGCGACGACGACGCCGCACCGGCAGCCTCCGCTCCGGCAGCCGCCGCGACCGAGGGCAGCACCGGTGCCAGCGCCTCCACCTCCGGCAGCGCCGCCGGGAACGACGCCCTCATCGCCGCCGCCGGGACCGCCCGGAAGGCCGTCGGCTCCGGCACCGTGACGTCGATCGAGCAGGAGGCCGGCGGTACCTCGTGGGAGGTCCTCGTCGTCACCTCCGACGGCGACGAGCAGGAGGTCCACGTGGACGCCGACGGCCAGCGCACCACCGCGGGCCCGACGAAGGAGACCTCGGACGCCGAGGACGTCACGGAGAACGAGCGGTTCGTCGGTGCCGCCGACCTCTCGGTCGCGCAGGCCGCCTCGACCTTGACGAAGACCGTCTCCGGCACCGTCACCGAGCTCGGCCTGGACGACCACGCGGGCGCGGTCGTCTGGGAGGGCGACGTCCTCGGCGGTTCCGGCACGACGCACAGCGTCCGCATCGACGCCGGCAGCGGCAAGGTCGTCACGAACACGGTCGACACCGACGACTGACCCCGCCGGCGCGAGCCGGGCCCGCGACCTGCACCGATGCGTCGGACGGGGTGCGATGCGGTCGGGCGAGCGGCGTGGTGGACGTGGGGCGTGCCTCCAGAGCGGTCGGGAGGCCCGCCCCACCACCGTCAGCGGGCCGACGTCTCCGAGTCGGTGCGTTCCCGACCCCGCGTGGCACGGGCGATGAAGTACAGGACCACGCCGACCGCGAGCAGCACCGCCGCGTACAGCCAGACCTGCCCGCTCTGCTGGGTGAGCAGCAGGATGCAGGACGCGACGCCGAGCACGGGCACGAACGTCCACACCCGGAAGTGCTCGTGCTCGACCCGGTCCTTGCGGAGGACCAGGACCGCGATGTTCGTGCTGATGAACACGAAGAGCAGCAGCAGGACGACCGTCTCGGCGAGCGTGCCCACGTCGCCGACCAGGGTCAGGAGCATCGCGACCACGGTCGTCGCGATGATCGCCGTCCACGGGGTCTTCCGGTTCGGCAGGACCTTGCCGAGCAGGCGCGGCAGCAGGCGCTGCTCGGCCATGCCGTAGGTGACGCGACTCGCCATGATCATCGTGAGCAGGGCGCCGTTCGCGACGGCGACCAGGGCGATGATGCTGAACACCCACTCGGGGATCGGGACGCCGGTCGCGGCGACGACCGCCAGGAGCGGGCCGCTCGAGTCGGACAGCTTCGACGCGGGCAGCGCGATCGAACTGGCCAGCGCGACGAGCACGTACACGACCCCGGCGGTGGCGAGGGAGCCGAACAGGGCTCGCGGGTACACCTTGCGGGGTTCGCGGACCTCTTCGGCGACGTTCGCCGACGTCTCGAAGCCGACGAACGAGTAGTAGGCGACGATCGCGGCGCTGAGGGTCGCGAGCGCTGGGTTCGCCTCCGCGGGGAACGCGCCGACACGCGAGACGTCACCACCACCGCCGCCCATCATCACGGCGACCGTGACGATGACGATGACCAGACCGGAGAGCTCGATGATCGTCATCACGACGTTGCTCCGCAGCGAGTCCGAGATGCCGCGGGCGTTGAGGCAGGCGACGAGCGCCAGGAACACGATCGCGGCCGGCACCGGCGGGACGTCGATGAACGTCCCGAGGTAGTCACCGGCGAAGGCGAGCGACAGACCCGCGGCGCTGGTGACACCCGCGGCGAGCATCGAGAACCCGACCAGGAACGACACCAGCGGCACCTTGTACGCGCGCTCCGCGAACACCGCGGCACCACCGGCCTTCGGGTACTTCGTGACGAGCTCGGCGTACGAGCCGGCGGTCAGCAGCGCCAGCAGCAGGGCGAGCACCAGCGGCGCCCAGAGCGCACCACCGACGTCTTTGGACAGGGTGCCCATGAGCGCGTAGATGCCCGCGCCGAGCACGTCGCCGAGGATGAACAGGAACAGCAGGGGACCGGTGATCGCCTGCTTGAGCTTCGATCCGGTCCCGTCCTGCGCCGGCGCTGAGGTGTCAGTGGTCATGTCGCGAGCGTCCCGGGGCCCGGCTGGACGCGGGTCCAGGTCCGCGCTCCCCGGACGTGCGCGGCACGCTCCCCACCTGGAACCCGGCGCGGCGGAGCGGTCCTAGAGTTGACCCCGCAGCAACCGTGATCGACACCGCTCCCCTGGAAGGTCTGCCCATGACGTCGTCGGACCGGCGAACCCCTGCACCGCTCGCTGACCAGCGGGCGCTCCTCTTCGACCTGGACGGCGTCCTCACGCCCACGGCCGAGGTGCACATGCGAGCGTGGAGCCGCCTCTTCACGCCCTACCTCGACCACCACGGGGTGGCGCCGTACACCGAGCAGGACTACTTCGCGTACGTCGACGGCAAGCCCCGGTACGACGGAGTCCGCTCGCTCCTGCAGGCCCGCGGCATCGACCTCCCCGAGGGCACCCCGGACGACGACCCGACGCTCGACACGGTCTGTGGGCTCGGCAACCGGAAGAACGCGGAGTTCACCGCCGAGCTGCAGGAGCACGGTGTGGCGCCCTACCCCGGCTCGGTGCGGTTCCTCACCGCGGCGATCGACGCCGGGTACGAGGTCGCCGTCGTGTCCAGCTCCGCGAACGCGAAGCAGGTGCTCCGGACCGCGGGCATCATCGACCGCTTCGACGTCATCGTCGACGGTGCCGTCGCCCGCGCGGACGGCCTCGCCGGCAAGCCCGCGCCCGACACCTACCTGGATGCTGCGACGCGCTTCGGCCTGACCGCCGCGCAGTGCGTCGTCGTCGAGGACGCCACCAGCGGGGTCGAAGCCGGCCGCAACGGGGCGTTCGGCCTCGTGATCGGGGTCGACCGCGGCGCCGGTGCCGACTCCCTCCGCGAGCACGGCGCGGACGTCGTCGTGACGGACCTCGCCGACCTGCTCCCCGACCTGCCTCCCGTCGAACCCCGGAAGACCGCATGAACCCCATCACCTCCGACCCCCTCGACCGCGTCCGGTACCCGGTCGACGAGTGGGCGCTGATCGAGACCGAGTACGCGGACGAGCAGGGCGTCGACGAGACGAACTTCGCGGTCGGCAACGGGTACCTCGGCCTCCGCGGCAACTTCGACGAGGGCCGCGGCGGCGTGCAGTACGGCACGTACATCAACGGCTTCCACGAGACCTGGCCGATCCGGCACGCCGAGACCGCGTTCGGGTTCGCGAAGACCGGGCAGACGATCATCAACGTCCCGGACGCCAAGGTCATCCGCCTGTACGTCGACGACGAGCCGCTCGTCCTGTCCGAGGCGGACATCCTGCGGCACACGCGTCGGCTCGACTTCCGCGGGGGCTACCTGCTGCGTGAGACGGAGTGGTCGACGCCGTCCGGCAAGCGGGTGCTCATCCGCTCCCGGCGCCTGGTGTCCTTCGTCGAACGGCACCTCGCCGTCATCGACTACGAGGTCACCATGCTCGACCACGACGCCTCCGTCCTGCTGTCGAGCCAGGTGCTCAACCGCCAGGACGTCGCCGACGAGTACCACGCCGGCATGAAGGCGGCCGCGGCGGCGTTCGACCCGCGCAAGGCCGAGTCCTTCACCGACCGTGTGCTGCAGCCGCGGCTCAAGCGGAACGCGGGCTCGCGCTCCCTGCTCGGTTACCAGGCCACCAGCTCCGGCATGACGATCTGCGTCGGCGTCGAGCACCGCCTGGAGACCGAGAACAGCTGGGACGAGACCTCGAGCATCGAGGACGACCTGGCCAAGCACGTCTACCGGGTCCAGGCGAAGGCCGGGCAGCCGATCCGCCTGGTCAAGAGCGTCGTCTACCACACGTCCCGCGGTGTCCCGGCGCGTGAACTCGCCGACCGCTGTGACCGCACCCTCGACCGCGCGAAGTACGAGAGCGTGGAGCAGGTCTTCGGGGACCAGCGCAAGTGGCTCGACGACTACTGGGCGCGCAGCGACGTCGAGATCGCCGGTCAGCCCGAGATCCAACAGGCCGTCCGGTGGAACCTGTTCCAGCTCGCGCAGGCCACCGCCCGGACTGACGGCCACGGCATCGCGGCGAAGGGCGTCACCGGCTCCGGCTACGGCGGCCACTACTTCTGGGACATGGAGATCTACGTCCTGCCGTTCCTGTCGTACACGGCGCCGATCGTCGCCCGGAACGCGCTCCGCTTCCGCTACAACATGCTCGACGCCGCCCGGTCCCGGGCCCGCGAGCTGAACCAGCGCGGAGCCCTGTTCCCGTGGCGCACGATCAACGGCGAGGAGTCCAGCGCGTACTACGCCGCCGGCACCGCCCAGTACCACATCGACGCGGACATCGCCCATGCGCTCATGCAGTACGTGCGGGCCTCCGGCGACACCGACTTCCTGAAGCGTGGCGCGATCGACATCCTCGTCGAGACCGCGCGGCTGTGGGAGGACCTGGGGTTCTGGCGCTCGAACGGCGACCAGAAGTTCCACATCGACGGCGTCACCGGGCCGGACGAGTACACGACCGTCGTCGACGACAACATGTACACGAACGTGATGGCGCGGGCGAACCTCTGGTTCGCCGTCAACGCCTGTCGGCAGCTGGCCGTCGACGACCCGGACGAGTACGCCCGCATGGTCCGTCGCACCGGGCTCGACCCGGACGAGGTCGTGAACTGGGAGCGCGCCGCCGAGTCGATGGAGATCCCCTTCGACCCGCACCGTGGCATCCACCCGCAGGACGCCCAGTTCCTCGACAAGGAACTGTGGGACCTCGAGCGCACGCCGGAGTCGAAGCGTCCGCTGCTGCTGCACTACCACCCGCTGGTCATCTACCGGTTCCAGGTGCTCAAGCAGGCGGACGTCGTGCTCGCCCTGTTCCTGCAGGGCCACGAGTTCACGCCCGCCGAGAAACGCCGCGACTTCGATTACTACGACGCCCTGACCACCGGCGACTCCACGCTGTCCGCGGTCGTGCAGTCGATCATGGCGGCCGAGGTGGGCTACCACGAGCTCGCCGGTCAGTACTTCCAGACCGCGCTCTACGTCGACCTCGCCGACCTGCACGGCAACACCACGGACGGCGTGCACATCGCGTCCACGGGTGGCATCTGGGGTGCGCTCGTCAACGGCTTCGGCGGCATGCGCGACCACGGCGGACGGTTGACCTTCAACCCGCGCCTGCCGACCGACTGGGACCGCCTGACGTACCGCATCACGGTCAACGGCTCGCGGGTACGGGTCGACCTCGAGCAGGAGGCGCTCACCTTCACGGTCGAGACCGGCGCCGGCCTCGACGCGTGGGTCCACAACCAGCAGGTCGAGGTGCGTCCCGGCGAACCGACCGTCGTGCCGCTGCCACACCAGGGACCGCGGATGGCCGGCCACGCGCCGACCACCAGTGACATCCAGGGGACGCTCCGTGCCGACGGCTCGGTGATCACCGCCTCCATCCCGACGATCTCGCTCGAACGCGACATGGAGGACGAGGACACCACGGCCTGACCCGGCCAGGAGGCCCGTCCTCCGTCCGCCCCGGTGCCCGCCCCGCCTGGACCACCGTCCAGGGCGCGGCGGGCACCGTGGTCTCCCGTGTCCTCCGGGCCGACGGCGTCCCTCCACGGGGACCACCGACGCGGGAGGAAACACCATGGGCAAGCGGTTCGAGGGCAAGGTCGCGATCGTCACGGGCGCGGGGTCCGGCATCGGTGAGGCCACCGCGCGTGCGTTCGTCGCGGAGGGCGCCGGCGTCGTCCTGGTCGACAGCGTCGAGGAGAAGGTCCGCGACGTCGCCGACTCGCTGCCGACCGCCCAGGCGCTGTGGCTGCAGGCCGACGTCGCCGACCCCGACGCGTGGCAGACCGTCGTCGACGCGGCGATCGACCGCTGGGACCGGTTGGACGTGCTCGTGAACAACGCCGGCACGTTCACCTCGGGCGACATCACCGACATCTCACCGGACGAGTGGCGCCGGGTGGTCGAGACCGACCTGTCGAGCGTGTTCTACGGCACCCGGGTCGCGCTGCCGTTCCTGCGGGAGACGAAGGGCTCGATCGTGAACACCTCGTCGGTGTCCGGCGAGGCCGCGGACTGGCGGATGAGTCCCTACAACGCGGCGAAGGGCGGCGTCTCGAACTTCACCAAGGCTGCTGCCCTGGACAACGGCGGGTTCGGTGTCCGGGTGAACGCCGTCGCACCCGGCCTGATCTGGACGGACCTGACGCAGTCGCAGGCGGAGGACGAGGAGCTCAAGCGGGAGTTCTCGGAGCGCATCGCCCTCGGCCGCGGGGGCCGTTCGGAGGAGGTCGCGGCGGCGGTGCTCTTCCTGGCCAGCGACGAGGCGTCGTTCATCACCGGGGCGATCCTGCCGGTCGACGGCGGCACGATGGCGAGCAACGGGCAGCCGGCGCAGGCCTGACGTCGGCGCTGGCTGCTCCGGTCAGAGGAGCTTGCGGAGCGTGTTCGTGTTGCGGGCTGTCGTCGTGCGCTTGAAGCGGCCGGCACCGGCGCGCTTCGCGAAGGGGGTCGTCGTGCTCGACCCCTTCGGGCACGACCAGTAGACGACGCCGTCGCCCCGGGCGACCTGCTCGATCGCCGGGTCGTGGTCGAGCCCGGCGAGCAGGTCGTCGAGTGCGACGGGCTCGGAGGCGAACAGGACGTAGTCATGGCGGTCGGCCGTCGACGCGAAGGGGAACCCCGCGACGAGGTCGGCCAGGGAGTCGTGGCGGACGAGCACGATCCAGGCGTCGTACCCGAAGCGGTCGCGGAGTGCCTGCTCGATCGAGGACCGCAGCACCGCGGGATCGACCGGGTCGGCGGTGGTGAAGACGACGTTGCCCGAAGCGAGGACCGTCCGGACGTCCGTGTACCCGAGGCCACGGAACAGCTCAGCGAGGTCGGCGCTCCGGATCGTGATGCCGTTCACGTTGACCCCGCGCAGCAGGGCGATCCAGTTCGTCATGTCGTGACCGTAGCGCGCGTCGGTGACCGGGTCCACGCGGGTCGTGGCCGCGTCCGCGCTGCTCACGTCCAGGTCCGGGCGACGGTCCAGCCGCCACCCTCTGGCACGATGTCGACCACCAGGGTCTCCCCGTCCTCCGCGGTGGCCTGGAAGCGCCAACCGGCCGTGCGTTCCGGCGCGTGGGTGATGGCGGTGGGCAGGTCGGCCGGGGTCGTGGTCAGCCGTGTCGGGACGTCGGAGACCCGCCAGCGTCGCCCGAGCCAGACCAGTCGGACGGGCGCGCCGCCGGTCCACCACACGGTGACAGCGGTGTCGACGATCATCATCAGGGCCTCCTCGTTCGAACGTGTGTTCGAATGCTAGGTCGACCGTCCGACACCTGCAAGCGGCCCGGCGCGCCGTGTTCGTCCGCCGGAGTACGGCGGGACAGTCGAGGGCCGGTCGTGTAGACGGGCATCATGACGAACGACGACACCCAGGGTCCCGACGCCGCACACCAGGTCCCGGAGGGGGTCTCCGAAGCGACGGTGGAGGCCCTCGGTAGCCTCTCTGCAGCGATCGAGGTCATCGAGCACGCTCGCGGCCTGCTCTACGGGTTCCACCGGCTGACCGGCACCGCCGACCTGAACATCGGCGAGGCGGTGGAGCAGCTGCGGAAGGCCGGGCACACCGAACTCGCGGAGCGCATCGACACCGAGCTCGTCGGCCGCAACGTCATCGCCGGGCGGTGGACGTTCCAGATCGTCGAGGACTACGACGACGGCTACTACGCGACCGCGAAGGAGCTCGAGCGGACCGCGCGCGAGCAGCTCGTCGGCGGCAAGCGCCACCTGTTCGAGGCGGGCATGAAGGAGGACCGGCGCACGCCGGCCCAGCCCCACCACGAGGCGACGCCGGCCGACCTGCCGGACTGATCCTGGCCTCCCGTCCGTCCCCTCCGCGGAACGCAACGTGGGCGGTTGCTCGCCACGGGATACCGTTGCGAGCAACCGCCCACGTTGCGTTCAGCGGGGCGGGTCAGCCGACGCCGAGCAAGGCCTCCAGCGGACCGCGTGCGAAGTAGAGCAGGAAGCCGGCGGCGACGACGTAGAGCAGCCACGAGACCTGTCGGCCCTTGCCGGACAGCGCCTTGATGAGCACCCAGCTGATGAAGCCGGCGCCGATGCCGTTCGCGATCGAGTACGTCAGCGGCATCACGACGATGGTCAGGAACGCCGGCAGTGCCGACCCAAAGTCGGTCCAGTCGATGTCGGCGACCTGCGCCACCATGAGCGCACCGACGACGACGAGCCCGGCGGCAGCGACCTCGAGCGGGACGACCTGCGTCAGCGGGGTCAGGAACATCGACGCCAGGAACAGCAGACCGGTGACGACCGAGGCCATGCCGGTCCGGGCGCCCTCACCGATGCCGGCGGCGGAGTCGATGAACACGGTGTTCGACGACACCGAGGCGCCACCACCGGCGATCGCCCCGGCACCCTCGACGACGAGCGCCGCACGGAGACGGGGGAACGTGCCGTCCTTCTCCGCGACCCCGGCTGCCTTCGCCAGGCCGGTCATCGTGCCCATGGCGTCGAAGAAGTTCGTGAAGACCAGCGTGAAGACGAGCATCGACGCGGCGAGCGGACCGATCCGGGCGAAGGCGCCGAAGTCGAACTGACCGACCAAGGACAGGTCGGGCAGGGCGAACAGCGCGCTCGGCAGGCCGGGAGCGTTGAGGTTCCAGCCGGTCTTCGAGTCGACCGAGGTCGGCACGTGGAACACGGCCTGCAGGATGACCGCGATGACCGTCGTCGCGATGATGCCGATGAGCAGTGCGCCCTTGACCCGGCGGGCCATGAGCGTGCCGATGATGACGAGGCCGATCAGGAACACGATCGTCGGCAGGGCGCCGACGGAACCGTCCTCGCCGAGCTGCAGCGGTGGCGACGCGAGCCCGGAGGACCGCACGAAGCCGGAGTCGACGAGCCCGATGAACGCGATGAACAGGCCGATGCCGACCGTTATCGCGGCCTTGAGTTGCGCGGGCACCGCCGTGAAGATCATCGTCCGGATGCCGGTCAACGCCAGGATCACGATGATCACGCCGTTGATGACGACGAGGCCCATCGCCTCGGCCCACGTCACCTGGTGTACGACGCTGACGGCGAGGAACGAGTTGATCCCGAGGCCCGCCGCGATGCCGAACGGCAGGTTCGCGACGAGGCCCATCGCGATGGTCATCAGCCCGGCGACGAGGCCGGTGGCCGCGGCCACCTGAGCGTTCTCGAGCCACCCGCCGCTGACGTCCTTGGCGGCCTGGTCGGCGCTGAACCCGCCGAGGATGAGCGGGTTGAGGATGACGATGTAGGCCATCGTCACGAAGGAGACGAGACCACCACGGATCTCGCGGGGGATGGTCGATCCGCGCTTCGTGACCGAGAAGAAGCGGTCGAGGCCGGATGCGACGCGGTTCCGGGGCGGGCTGGATGTCTGCGGGGCGCTCACCGGGGGAGTTTAAAGGAACCTGGGACCGCGGGCACGTCGGGGCGGCAGGGTAGCCGTCCTGGAGGCCCGATCCTGCTGATCGGGGTACGGCACCGCGTTCCGTGGTCAGTTGCACTGCCGCTCGGCGGTGTTGGATGAGCGGGTGACCCAGCGCATGGACCGTGCCCGTGTCGAGGCCGCCGTGCGAGAGCTGCTGGCGGGCATCGGCGAAGACCCCGACCGACCCGGACTGGAGCGGACCCCGCAACGGGTCGCGGACGCGTACACGGAGTTCTTCGCCGGGCTCGACCAGGACGCGACGCAGATCGCCCGGGACGGCACGGTGCCCGCCGGTGACGGCGAACGCGGTGACCTGGTGATCGTCCGCGACGTCCTGTTCCGCTCGGTGTGCGAGCACCACCTGCTCCCCTTCCTCGGCACGGCCCACCTGGCGTACGCACCGGGCGAACGACTGATCGGCCTGGGGACGCTGGCGCGGGTGGTGGAGGCGTTGGCCTCCCGTCCGCAGCTGCAGGAGCGCCTCGGCGAGCAGATCGTCGCCGCGGTGCAGGACGGCCTCGAGGCACGGGGTGTCCTCGTGGTGCTCGACGCCCAGCACCAGTGCGTGACGACCCGGGGTGAACGGCAGACGAGTTCCACGACCGTCACCGTCGCGGCGAGCGGGATCCTCGCCGACGCGGCCGGGCGTGCCGAGGCGATCGCCCTCATCGGGGCCGGGCCCGCAGCTGGAGCCAGAGCCGCCGGGGCGGACGGCTGATGCGCGTCGGACTCGGTGCGGGCCTCCAGTCCGGTGCGGCCGGCGCGACCGGACCCGGGTGGGTGGTCCCGGACCTGGGCCAGCCGATCCGGACCATCGGCCGCCGCACCTTCGACTTCGACCACCGCATCGCCGTGATGGCGATCGTGAACCGCACGCCGGACTCGTTCCACGACGAGGGCCGCACGTTCGCCCTGGACCGTGCGGTCCAAGCCGCGGTCACGGCCGCCGAGCAGGGCGCCGACTGGGTCGACATCGGCGGGGTGAAGTTCGCCCCCGGGCCGGAGCTGTCCGCGGCCGACGAGATCGAGCGCGTCCTCCCGGTCGTCGAGCAGGTCGCCGAGCAGTCCGACGTGACGATCAGCGTCGACACCTTCCGACCCGAGGTCGCGGCCGCCGCGATCGCCGCCGGTGCCAGCGTCGTCAACGACACCACCGGCCTGGCCGACCCGCGGATGGCCGCCGTCGTCGCGGACTCGGACGCGACGATCGTCATCACACACTCGCTCGCGGCGCCCCGGCAGGAGTACCCGAAGCCGCAGTACGCCGACGTGGCGGGCGAGGTCGCGGCCTTCCTGCGGCTCCGTGTCGACCGGGCGCTCGAGGCGGGCATCCCCGAGGACCGGATCATCATCGACCCCGGGCACGACCTCAACAAGACGACCGTGCACACGCTCGAGCTGACCCGGCGTCTGCCGGAGGTCGTCGCCCTCGGCTACCCGGTCCTCGCCGCGGTGTCGAACAAGGACTTCGTGGGGGAGAGCCTCGGCCGGCCGCGCGGGGAGCGGCTGCCCGGGTCGCTGGCCGCGGCGACCATGAGCGCGATGCTCGGGGCGCGGATCGTCCGGATGCACGACGTCGTCGCGTCCGTCGACGCGATGCGCATGGTCGAGACCGTCCTCGGCTGGCGAGCGCCCCTGGAAGCGAGGCACAACACGTGACGCACCTGCCCGACCCGATCGCCGACCTGTCCGACGACGAGCTGCTCGACGTCTACACCGACGGTGCGGAGGGCACCGCGGACGGCGGCTGGCTCCGCGTCAACTTCGTCAGCTCCCTCGACGGCTCCTCGACCGCCTCCGGGAAGTCCGGCTCGCTGGGCGGGGACGACGACCTGCGCGTGTTCGACCTGCTGCGCCGGGTCGCCGACGTCGTCCTGGTCGCAGCGGGCACCGTCCGCGACGAGGGGTACGGGCCGATGGTGCTGCACGACGCCGACGTCGCCTGGCGCCGGGAGCACGGCCTGTCCGACCACCCGGTGTTCGCGATCGTGACGGGGTCACTCGGCCTCGACCCGGCATCGCGGGTGTTCACCGAGGCGCCGGTCCGGCCGGTCGTCCTGACCTCGGCGTCCGCGGACCCCTCGCGGCGACAGGCGCTCGAGGCCGTCGCGGACGTGGTGTCCTGCGGCGAGGACTCCGTCGACCCGGCCCAGGTCCGGGCCGCCCTGGTCGACCGGGGCCTGCCGACCATCCACTGCGAGGGCGGGCCGTCGTTCCTCGGTGCCCTGGTGGCGGCGGACCTGGTCGACGAGCTGTGCCTGTCGATCGACCCGTCCCTCGAGGGCGGCGAGGGGGGACGCATCGTGCACGGGTCGTCGCCGGAGCTGCGGTCGATGCGGCTCGCGCACGTGCTGCACGGGGCCGGGGACGTGCTGCTGACGCGGTACGTCCGTGCGCGATGACGGCGGCGGGCGGCAGGTAGGGTCGGCACCGTGATCGACGTCGTGGTGTCCGGGGTCCTGTTCGACATGGACGGGACGCTCGTCGACTCGACCGCCATCGTCGAGGGTGCGTGGGGTCGCTTCGGCGCCGACCACGACCTCGACCCGCAGACGATCCTCGGCTTCTCGCACGGCCGGCAGACGATCGACACGATCCGGCACTTCCTGCCCGACCTCGCACCCGACGAGCAGCGTCGGGTCGCACTCGAACTCGTCAACGACGAGGTCGAGAACACCGAGGGCATCATCGAGGTCCCGGGTGCCGGCGCCTTCGTCCGCCGACTGCTCGCCGCCGGCGTGCCCGTCGCGCTGGTCACCAGCGCCCCGCGGGACCTCGCCGTGAACCGGATGCGCGCCGCCGACGTGCCCATCCCCGACGCCGTGGTCGCCGCCGACGACGTCGAGCTCGGCAAGCCGCACCCGGACGGCTACCTCCGCGGTGCGGCCCTGCTCGGGGTCGCGGCCGAGGACTGCCTGGCCTTCGAGGACGCCCCCGCCGGACTGGAGGCTGCGCTCGCCTCCGGTGCGACGACCGTCGCCGTCGGGCCGCTCGCCCCCGCCGACCTGCCGGCGGACCTGGTGCGGATCACCGGGTACGACGGGGTCACCGTGACGGCCGAGGGCGACGGGTTCCGCATCCGCGGCTGAGCTCAGCGGGAGCGCCGTGGGGGGTGCTCCGCGCACTCCGGGTCGACGCCCCCTGCGCACTGCGAACGCACCCAGCGGGCTCCGACGACCGTGGTGTGCGCAGCCGGAGACCCCGGTCTGCGGAAGGAGTGACCATGGCAGCCCTCGACGGCAAGAAGATCCTCGTCATCGCGACGAACTACGGCGTGGAGCAGGACGAGATCGTCGTCCCCACCGAGCAGCTCCGGGAGCGCGGGGCCACCGTGACCGTCGCCGCGAAGGAGTCCGGCCCGATCCAGACCCTGGTCGGTGACAAGGACCCGGGCAAGAGCGTCGACTCGGACACCACCCTCGACGGCGTCGCAGCGGGCGACTTCGACGCACTCGTCGTCCCCGGCGGCACGATCAACGCCGACACGATCCGCCAGGAGCCCACCGCGATCGACCTCGTCAAGGCGTTCGTCGAGGCCGGCAAGCCGATCGCGGCGATCTGCCACGGCCCGTGGACCCTCGTCGAGGCCGGTGTCCTGCCGGGTCGCACGATCACCTCGTTCCCGTCGCTGCAGACGGACGTCCGCAACGCCGGTGCCGAGTGGGTCGACCAGGAGGTCCAGGTCGACGAGACCGGCAGCACGATCATCACCTCGCGGAACCCCGGCGACCTGCCGGCGTTCGTGGACGCGATCCAGGCCGCGCTCGCCTGACCCCTCGCAACATGCAACCTGGGCGGCAGCGCGCAGCGGTACTCCGTGGCGTGGTGCCGCCCGCGTTGCGTTCCGCGGAGCGGTCAGGCGACGGGGACCGCAAGTGCCGTGCGCAGCACCGCGGGACCGAGGGTGAGCACCCCGTCGGACTCCGGGTCGCACCGCACCCCGCCACGCCCGCGCATCGCCCGGAACGCTCCCGGAGCCACCTCGGTGTCCATCCACGCGCACGGGTTCGCCGGCCGGTACCCGCGGAACAGGACCGGGCCGTCGCCGGAGTCCAGGGAGAACGGCTCGCCCCGCAGCGCCTCGACGTCGACGCCGCGCAGGAACACGTTCCGCCGGGTCGCCGCCGGGTCGATCGACACCCCGAGTCCGCGTCCGACCGCCTCGAGGCCCGCCACTCCGATCAGGGTCACCGAGGCGTGCACGTGCGCCCGGGCGGCGAAGTAGCGGTCACCGACGATGCCGAGTCCGGCGCGCAGTTCGACGCGGTCGCGGAGCTCCTCCCCGTCGGCCGGTGACGCGCCGTCCGCGGGACGCCCCTCGTAGCGGTGCCGTCGGGAGACCAGCAGCATCGTCACCTCGACGTCGCGGGCATGCGGCAGCGCGACGGAGGCGACCGGGTCGACGACGGGAGCCATGCGGACGACGCTAGCCGTGCCTCCCGGCCGGCCCGTCCATCCGCGGTGCTGCGACGTCCGATTCCCGCCAGTCCGCTGTCGTCGGCGCATGTCAGGCTGACCACATGACCACCACCGGAGCGGAGGCGCTGCACGACGAGCGGTACCGGATCGCGGCGTCACGGGATGCCCGGTTCGACGGGCAGTTCGTCACGGCCGTGCACTCGACCGGCATCTACTGCCGCCCGAGCTGCCCCGCCCGCACACCCCGCTCGACGGGCGTCACCTTCTACCGGACGAGCGCCGCCGCGCACCTCGCGGGGTTCCGCGCCTGCCGCCGCTGCCTGCCCGAGGCGACCCCCGGCAGCCCGGAGTGGGACCTCCGTGAGGACGTCGCCGCCCGTGCGATGCGCCTGGTCCTCGACGGTGTCGTGGAGCGGGAGGGCGTCCCCGGCCTCGCGGGGCGCGTCGGCTACTCGGAGCGGCAGCTCAACCGGATCATGACCGACGAGCTCGGCGCCGGCCCGAAGGCCCTGAGCCGCGCGCATCGGGCGCAGACCGCGCGGACCCTGCTCACCTCGTCGGACCTGCCGATCGCGGACGTCGCCTTCGCCGCCGGCTTCGCGAGCATCCGCCAGTTCAACGACACCGTGCGCGAGGTCTTCGCGCTCACACCCACCGAGTTGCGTGCCCGACGACGGACCGCACCGGGTGGTGACGGTGCGCTGCGCGTGCACCTGCCGGCGCGCCCGCCGTTCGACGTGCAGGGGCTCCTCGAGTGGCATGCGCTGCACGCCCTCGCCGGCATGGAACAGGTCGGGTTCGACGCGGCGGGGCGGGTCGCCTCCTACGGGCGGGTGCTGGACCTGCCGGGAGGCCCGGGCTGGTTCCGCGCGACGGCTGCGGGCGCCGACACGGCCGCGTCCGGCGCTCGGGTCGGCCGGGTGCGGACCGGACTGGACCTGCTCGTCCGGCTCACCGACCTGTCCGACCTGCCGACCCTCGTGGCCCGGGTGCGGGCGCTGTTCGACCTCGATGCCGATCCGGTGGCGGTGGACACCGCCCTCGCAGCAGTGCCCGAGCTCGCACCGGCGGTCGCACGAGTGCCCGGCATGCGGCTGCCGGGGGCGGTGGACCCGCACGAGGTGGTGTTCCGTACCCTCATCGGGCAGCAGGTGTCCGTCGCGGCGGCCCGGACGGCGCAGACACGGCTCGTCGCGGCGTTGGGGGAGCGGGTGGCGGCGGGCCTCGTGCCGGGTGTCGTCGAGGGGCCGGGTGCCTCCGATCGCGACGAGTCCCTCGTGCGGCTGTTCCCCCGAGCCGCGGTGGTCGCCGAGCGCGGGCGGGAGGTCCTCCGCGGCCCCACAGCCCGTGTCGACACGATCATGCGCGTCGCGGTGGCGCTCGCCGACGGCAGCCTCGTGGTCCACGGTGGACAGTCGCTCGAGGAACTCCGCTCCGGCCTGCTCGCCGTGAAGGGCATCGGGCCGTGGACGGCCGACTACGTCGCACTCCGGGTCCGCCACCATCCCGATCTCTTCCTGCACAGCGACCTCGCCGTGCGGAACGGTGCACAGGAACTCGGGCTGCCCGGGACGGCGCGTGCGCTCTCCCTATGGTCGGAACGGGTGGCCCCTTGGCGGAGCTACCTCACGATGCACTGCTGGCGGCCGATCATCGATCGCGCGATGGACCGGACCGCAGCGACCTCCACGAACCCCGGGAAGGAACCCCGATGAACGACGCCGTCCTCACCACCCTCTCCACCCCCGACGGGCCCTTCACCGTGCTCGAGGACGACCGCGGGCGGGTCCTCTCCTCGGGGTGGACCGCCGACCCCGACCGGATCCTCGCGCGCCTCGCCGAACGGCACCGCCCGACCCGGGTCCTCGACGGGCAGGTCCGCGCTGCCGACGCCGTGGACGCCTACTACGCGGGAGAGCCCGAGCACGCCATGCAGGTCCCCGTCCACCAGGTCGGCACCGAGCTCTTCGCCGAGGGCTGGCGACGACTGCGGGACATCCCCGCCGGGTCGACCCTGACGTACACGGCCTTCGCCAGTGCGATGGGACGCCCCGAAGCGGTCCGCGCTGCCGCCAGTGTCTGCGCCCGGAACGCCCCCGCCCTCTTCGTCCCCTGTCACCGGGTCCTGCGCTCCGACGGGTCGCTCGGCGGGTTCGCCTGGGGACTCGACGTCAAACGGGCCCTGCTCGAACGCGAGTCCGTGGCCGCCGACGCCCTCGTCTGAGCGGCCCCTCGGACAGGTGACGCGTTCACAGCGAGCACCAAGCGCTCCCCCAGGACGTGGGTGGTGACGCGGAGCCCGGGGCCTGTCAGACTCGCGACGACGGCGTGGCCCACGGACACCGTGGACCGAGAGCAGCGTCGAGCGCGATGCGTGCGGCACCTCGAGGTGCGGCACGACCGGGGACGCGCCACTCGCCGTCGAGACCGAACGAGGACGCCCATGACGACCACCGCTGACCGATCGGTGCTGTCTGCGGACGGCACCCGGATCGCGGTCTCGTCGAGCGGCGACGGGCCCGCGCTCGTGGTCGTGGGCGGGGCCTTCGACCACCGGGGCACACCGTTCGTGGACGGAGTGGTCGCCGCGTTCTCCGACCGCTACCGGGTCGTCACCTACGACCGGCGCGGACGCGGCGCGAGCGGCGACACCCGACCGTGGTCCGTCACGCGTGAGATCGAGGACCTGGCCGCCGTGGTCGCCGACGTCGGCGCCCCCGTCGACCTGCTCGGCATCTGCGTCGGTGCCGCCGTCGTCCTGCACGCCGTCGCCACCGGGGTCCCGGTCGGCCGGGCCGTCCTCTACGAACCGCCGTACCGCGCGAGCGTCGACGCGCACGCCGACGACGTCCTGTTCGCCGACCGCCTCGACGAGATGATCGCCGGCGGGCGTCGAGCCGCCGCGGTCCGTGCCTACCTCACCCGGGTGCTCGGCGTCCCGATGCTCCAGGTCTCCGCCGTGCCCCTCAAACCGAAGCTGTGGAAGGCGCTGCTCGCTGACGCCGGTGTCCTCGGCCGCGACGTCCGCGTGCTCAGCGGGCTCGTGGTGCCGGAGCGGGAGCTCGCCGCCGTGGGCATCCCGGTGCTCGTCGCCGCGGGGACCAGCGGCCCGACCTGGACACGGGCGGCCGCCCGCGCCGTGGTCGAGACCGTGCCGGGTTCCACGTCCGTGGTGCTCGAGGGACAGGGGCACGTGCCGGACCCCGCGGTGCTGCGGAGCACGGTCGACGATTTCCTCCAGGCTCAACCCAGTCCCGACCCGCACTGACTGGGCCAGGATGGACGGGTGAACGCACCCCGCCTCGGACTCCTGCTCGACGTCGACGGCCCGATCGCCAGCCCGCTCTCGCGGACCATCGCGATCCCGAGCATCGTCGAGGACCTCGTCGCCCTGGCGGCCGAGGGCATCCCCGTGGTGTTCAACACCGGCCGCAGCGACGCCTTCATCCGGAAGCAGGTCGTCGGCCCGCTCCTCGCCGGCGGTCTCGCGGCGGGCGGCCGGGTGCACGCGGTGTGCGAGAAGGGCGCCGTCTGGTGCTCGATCGGCCCGCAGTTCCCGGACGGCATGGGTGACCTGACCGTCGCCGAGGACCTGGCGCTGCCGCGGGACTTCGCCGACGAGATGCGTGGGCTCGTCCACGACGAGTACGCCGACCTGGTGTTCTTCGACGAGACGAAGCACGCGATGGTGTCGATCGAGCAGCTGGTGGACGTCGACAACGCGGCGTACCTGGCCCGGCAGCCCGACTTCGACGCCCAGGCGATGGCCGCGCTCGAGCGTCGCGGGCTCGGCGTCCGTCGCCTGGACGACGTCCGGCCGGACGATCGGGGAGCCGTGGACTGGCGCGTCGACCCGACCATCATCTCGACCGACATCGAGTCCGACCGCAGCGGCAAGGACCTCGGGGCCGAGCGTGCGCTGGAGCTCCTGGCCGAGGACGGTGCCCTGCCGCTCGAGTGGCGCACGGTGGGCGACTCCCGGAGCGACTACGCGATGGCCGACTGGCTGCACGCGAACGGGCACCGGGTCGCGCACGTCGACGTCCGACCGGCTGACGGGGTGCCCGAGACGCCGTACGCGGTGCTCACCGCGCCGGAGGGGGTCATCCACGACGAGGCCGGCGCCCGGTTCCTCCGTGCCTGGCGCGAGGGACGTTCCGACTCGGCGGTCTGACCGGACCCGCGACCGGCCCTGACGGGTCGCAGGACCTGCGGTTGCACCATCGTGCGGTATACCACTACCCTTCCGTGGTCCGCCTGCTCCGATGACGGGAAAGTCCCATGGCCCTCCGCACCAAGTCCATCGAGGCGTCGCTCGCCGACGCCGACGAGAAGGGGCGCTCGCTCAAGCGCTCCCTGGGGACGTTCGACATCGCCGCGATGGGCATCGCCGTCGCGGTGGGTGCCGGCATCTTCTCGGTCGGTGCGAACGCCGCCGCGAACTTCGCCGGCCCGGGCGTCATCGTGTCGTTCCTGCTCGCTGCCGTCACGTGCGGCCTGGCGATCATGTGCTATGCCGAGTTCGCCTCGACGATCCCCGTCGCCGGCTCCGCCTACACGTTCACCTACGCGACGATGGGCGAGTTGCTCGCCTGGATCGTGGGGTGGGACCTCATCCTCGAGACCCTGACCGCCAGCGCCGTCATCGCGAAGTACTGGGGCATCTACCTCAGCACCGCGTTCGACGTGTTCGGCATCACGGTGCCGAGCACCATCGCGATCGGCCCGATCGGCTTCACCTGGGGCCCGGTGCTCATCGTCGGCGTGTTCACCGCGCTGCTGGCGTTCGGCACCCGACTGTCCAGCCGGGTCTCGGCCGTCATCACGGTCATCAAGGTCGCGATCGTCCTGTTCGTCATCGTGGTCGGCGCCTTCTTCGTCAAGGCCGCGAACTTCACGCCGTTCATCCCCGCTGCCGAGCCGACGAAGGGCGCCGAGGGCAGCGTCTGGACCCAGTCGCTCGTGTCCTTCGCCACCGGGTCCGAGCCGGCGCAGTACGGCGTCTTCGGGCTGCTCGCCGCGGCGTCGCTGGTGTTCTTCGCGTTCATCGGCTTCGACGTCGTCGCCACCAGCGCCGAGGAGACCGAGAACCCCCAGAAGACCCTGCCCCGCGGCATCTTCATCGGGCTCGGCATCGTGACGCTGCTCTACGTCGGCGTGAGCATCGTCATCACGGGCATGGTGTCGTACAAGCAGCTCGCGCAGGAGGACGCTCCGTCCCTGGCCTCGGCCTTCGACATCGTCGGACTACCGTGGGCCGCCGGCATCATCGCCATCGGGTCGCTCATCGGCCTGACCACCGTCGTCATGGTGCTGCTCCTCGGCCTGTCCCGCATCGTCTTCTCGATGAGCCGCGACGGGCTGCTGCCCCGCTGGTTCTCGGTCACGAACCCGAAGACGCAGACACCCGTCCGGGTGCAGCTCATCGCCGGGATCGTGGTGGCGGTGCTCGCCGGGTTCACGCCGGTCGAGAAGCTCGAGGGCCTGATCAACATCGGCACGCTGTCGGCCTTCGTGCTCGTGTCCATCGGCATCATCGTGCTCCGGAAGTCCCGCCCCGACGCACCTCGCGCCTTCCGGGTGCCGTGGTCGCCCGTGATCCCGATCCTGTCCGCGGTGCTCTGCTTCTGGCTGATGCTCAACCTCGAGGTCGAGACCTGGATCCGGTTCGTCATCTGGCTGGTCATCGGCTTCGCGATCTACTTCGGCTACAGCCGCCGCAACAGCCGCGTCGGCAAGGCCATGCGCGAGTAACCACCGTCGCCGCCGCGCGGTACGCCCCGCGCCCCGCGGTACCGTTCGGATCAGCACAACAGAAGACGGCTCGCGCCACCGGATCCAGTGGCGCGAGCCGTCTTCTGTTGTGCGACGCCGGCCGGACGACGACGTCGGCAGGCCGGGCGACGCCGGACGACGCCGGCCGGGTGACGCCAGACGCCGGCCGGCCGGCCGACGCCGGGGCGGGCCAGCCCTCAGGCGCCGAGGAGCAGCGCCGACCCGAAGGCCAGCATCACGACGGCGACCAGGGCGTCGAAGACCCGCCAGGTCATCGGTCGCGCGAACAGCGGCCGCAGCAGTCGGCCGCCGAAACCGAGCGCACCGAACCACAGGCAGCTCGCCGCCACCGCTCCCACGGTCCACCACCAGCGGTCGTCGACACCCTGCTGGTTCGCGACCGACCCGAGGAACACCAGGGTGTCCAGGTACACGTGCGGGTTCGCCCATGTGAAGACGAGCATGGTCAGGACCGCGGCACGCATCGTCGGTCCACCGTGGTCGCCGCCCGGACGCCACTCGCCCGGACGCCGGTCGCCCATGCCGGCCCGGTCGGGAGGCGCGCCCGCACCCCGTGACGTCGGTGCAGCCTCCAGACCATCGGTCCCACGGCCCGCACCCGTCACGACGGGCACCCCGTCCTCGGCGGCCCGCTCGTCGAGACGGATGGCCTCGCCCGAGGGCCGCAGCGCCCGTCGGGCCGCGAGCACCCCGTACGTCAGCAGGAACGCCGCCCCGACGAAGCGGATGACCAGCAGTGCTGCCGGCACCCGCTCGACGACGGCCCCGACGCCGAGCACGCCGGCGATGATGAGCGCCGCGTCCGACAGTGCACACACCGCGACGGCGACGGCGACCACCGCCAGTCGTGCGCTCACCGCGAGCCGCAGCAGGTAGGTGTTCTGGACGCCGATCGCGACGATGAGGGCCAGCCCGGTGCCCAGGCCGGAGAGGGCGGGGAGCAGGGCGTCGAGCGGCGTGGTCACAGGGGAACCGTAGGCCGTGCTCGAGCTGCAGGCCAGCTCAGGTTCCTGGTGCGCCGTAAGCTGCGCTGATGGTGCAGTTCCACCGTGACCACCTCGAGACCCTCCTGGCCGCCGTCGACGCGGGGACCTTCGACGCCGCCGCCCGGGAGCTGTCGATCACCCCGTCGGCGGTGTCGCAGCGGGTGAAGGCGATGGAGCAGCTCGTCGGCCGGGTGCTGCTGCAGCGGACCACGCCGATCGTGCCGACGCCCGACGGCGAGGTCGTCCTCCGGCACGCGCGACAGGTGCGGCTGCTCGACGAGGAGACCTCGCGTGCCCTGGACGTCCCCGACTCCGACGTCCCCGGTCGGACACCGTCGATCCCGTTGGCGGTGAACGCGGACTCGCTCGCGACGTGGTTCCTCGACGCCCTCGCGATCGTCCGGGACGACACCGAGGTGGTCTTCGACCTGCACCGCGAGGACCAGGACCGCACCGCCGAGCTCCTCCGTGCCGGCACGGTGATGGCGGCGGTCACAGCCGAGGCGGAGCCGGTGCAGGGCTGCTCGTCCGTCCCGCTCGGGGTGGACCGGTACCGGGCCGTCGCCGCGCCGTCGTTCGTCCGGCGGTACCTCGACGGTGCGGACACCGAGCGGCGGATGACGACCCGTCTCGACCGTGTGCCGCTCGTGGACTACGACCGTGACGACGACCTGCAGCAGGGGTTCCTCCGGCGGGTGCTCGGGCACGCTCCCCGGGGTCCGCGGCACTTCGTCCCGAACTCGGCGGACTTCGCCCGGGCGGTACAGCTCGGCTTCGGGTGGGGGTTGCTGCCCGAAGCGCAGTGTCTCGAGGCGCTCGAGCGGGGCGACTTGGTCGAGCTCACGCCCGGGCGCCGGGCGGACGTGGCGCTCTGGTGGCAGCGGTGGAACCTGGCGTCGCCGCTGCTCGAACGCGTGACCGATGCCGTGCGCACGGTTGCTGCGGAACGGCTGCACCAGCCGGGGTGACCGGGCGTGGGCGCGCCGCCCGCCTGTGACTGTCCCCAGAACGCACGGCCCGCCGGGGGACAGGCCCCTGACCCCTGCTCAGGGGGCGTGTTCACGCGATCGTCACATGGGGAGCACGGACCGTGACGTACGATCACTCCACCGACGGCACGGGTCGTCGGCACACATCCGAACACACACCGAACACCGGTCCCGTCTCCCGAGGGCGGACCGCTCCGGTGCACGCCGCACCCTCGGCGGGCACCGTGCCACGGACGAGGAACCCTAGCCTCCGTCCGCGCCGGACCACCGCGTCCGGGTCCTGTCGCCACCGTCGCCGACACCGTCGTCTGTCATGCCCCCGTGGGCCCGACGGACGACATCTCCGACACCCGACAGGAGAACGCGCATGTCCGCACCCACGGACGTCCGGCGACCCCGGACGACCCCAGAACCCCCGAACGACCCGGCCGAACAGGTCGTCATCGACGTCCCCGCGAGCGAGCGGGGCGGCGAGCGACCCGGCACCGGAGCGGCGTCCGACCCCCGCGGCCGTGGCGCCACCCGCCGCTCCGTCCGCCGTGTCGGCGAGCAGCGCGACCGTGACGAGCGCGGCCGTGACGACCGCGAGCAGCTCCAGCGCCTGACCGGCACCGCCGCCACCGGTCGGTCCCGCGCCGACACCCGGGCCCACAGCCCGGTGATGGTGCTGATCGTGCTGCTGGCGACGCTCGGCGTCGTCACCTACGCGGTGTTCCTCCTCAACCCCGCGAACCGCGGCGACTTCCTGCCCTACGGCCTGGTCATCGTGGCGGAGAGCGTCCTCGTCGGGCAGTCGCTGCTGTCGATGTGGACGATCCTGTCCGGTGGCTCGGACCCCCGCGACTTCGCGTTCCACAACACCCAGGACACGATGTTCGACCTGGACGAGATCGACCGCGAGGGGCTCACGAACCGCAGCCACCTGTGGCCGATGCGGGTCCGTGGCAAGCGTGTCGTCGTCGACGTGTTCATCACGGTCTACGGCGAGGAGCTGACGAAGATCGCGGCCACCGTCGCCGCCGCAGTCGCGATGCGCGGCGAGCACCGCACCTGGATCCTCGACGACGGCCGGAGCGACGACGTGCGGGCCCTGGCGGACCGCCTCGGCGCGCGGTACGTCCGGCGCCTGTCCTCGAACGGCGCGAAGGCGGGCAACATCAACCACGCCCTGACCCTGGCGAAGGGCGACTACTTCGCGGTGTTCGACGCTGACTTCGTCCCCGGCAAGGACTTCCTGTTCGAGACCGTGCCGTTCTTCGCGGACGGGTCGATCGCGTTCGTGCAGACGCCGCAGACCTACGGCAACCTGCACAACCTCGTCTCCCGCGGCGCCGGCTACATGCAGACGGTGTTCTACCGCTTCATCCAGCCCGGCCGGAACCGCTTCAACGCGGCCTTCTGCGTCGGCACGAACGTCATCTTCCGTCGCGCCGCGATCGACGACGTCGGTGGCATCCACACCGACTCGAAGTCCGAGGACGTCTGGACGAGCCTGCACCTGCACGAGCGCGGCTGGAAGTCGGTCTTCATCCCGATGACCCTCGCGGTCGGTGACGCCCCCGAGACGATCGAGGCGTACAGCAAGCAGCAGCTCCGCTGGGCGACCGGCGGGTTCGAGATCCTGCTCACGCACTTCCCGTTCAACCCGAAGCGCAAGCTGACGATGGACCAGCGCCTGCAGTACTTCGTGACGGCGAGCTTCTACCTGACCGGCATCGTGCCCGGACTGCTGCTGCTCGTCCCGCCGCTCGAGATCTTCTTCGACCTCCGACCGATGAACATGTCGATCGGCGTGGGCGAGTGGGTGCTCTTCTACCTGGGCTTCTACCTCATGCAGGTCGTCCTGGCGTTCTACGCGCTCGGGTCGTTCCGCTACGAGACGCTGCTGCTCGCGGCGGTGTCGTTCCCGATCTACGCACGTGCGCTGTGGAACGTCCTCTGCGGGAAGGAGCAGGCGTGGCACGTCACCGGAGCCGGTCGAGGCCGGGCGCCGTCACCGTTCAACTTCATCGTGCCCCAGGTGCTCGTCTTCGTGTTCCTGTCCCTGACGAGCGTCGTCGCGATCTGGCGTGACGTCTCGAACGGACAACTGACCCTGGCGACCGCGTGGAACATCACGAACTCGCTCATCTTCGGCGCGTTCATCATCACCGCGTTCCGTGAGCAGTCGGCGAACCGTCGGGCGGCCCGCCAGGAGCGCGACGCCGACACCGCGCCGGTGCTCGTGCTCGCCGCCGCTGCCGGGCTCGAGCCCGCACCGGCCCTCCGGACCCAGGTGGTCCGACCCGACTCGCTGCAGCCCGCACGCGACGTGATCACCGCGAGTGCCGCCTCCGGCACCCCGACCCCCGTGGAGGTCGCCTCGTGACCTGGACCAACCGACTCCGTCTGTACGGCGGCATCCTCGTGGTGCTCGTCATCGTGGCGGCGTGCACGCTCGTCTTCAACCAGCGGCAGAGCGCCGTCGCCAGCACCTCGGCCGCGATCACCGCGCAGGAGTACGCCGTCGGCACCGACTACGGCGGGACCGTCACCGAGGAGTACGTCGAAGAGGGCGACACCGTCCAGGAGGGCGAGAAGCTGATGCAGGTCCAGAGCCTGCAGCTCGCCCAGGACATCCGGAAGGGCGTCGTCGGCGCGAACACGAAGACGAGCGCCTACGAGATCGCCCCGGACGGCCTCATCACGTTCAAGGCCGAGGTCTCCGGCACCGTCGCGAAGCTCGACGTGAAGGCCGGCGGCTACGTCCAGGCCGGTTCCGAGCTGGGGACCATCCACAAGTCCCAGAGCCTGTTCGTGACGTCGGAGTTCCTCGTCAGCGCCCGCGACTACGGACGGATCGCCGACGGCGCGACCGTGGACCTGCTCCTGCCGAACGACCGCTCGCTCGAGGGCAAGGTCAAGAACGTCAGCGTCGTCACCGACGGTGACGGCCAGGCGAAGACGACCGTGTCGGTGGAGAGTCCGGAGCTGTCGGCCTCGCCGTCCTCCGGTGTCACCAGCCCGGGCACGCCCGTTGATGCGACCCTGCACCTCCGCGACGACGGTCGTCTGTCAGGCGTCACCGACGGCTTCCGCGACTTCCTCCGGCAGATCGGCCTGTGACGGTGCGGTTCCGCGTCGGCGCCGTCGCCCTGGTGGCCGCGTCAGCACTCGTGCTCACCGCCTGCACCGGCACCGGCGGTGAGACCGGGACGGGAGGCTCCGACCGGGCCACCGGGATGGCGTCACCCTCCGTGGACGGTGCGGCCCAGCAGCGGGCCGTCGAGGCGCTCGGCTCGGTCACGAAGACCACCGCGGGCACGATGCGTCTCGCCGACGGCCTGGTCCCGCCCACGAACCGGTGGTTCTCCGGCCTCGTCCACGGCCCAGCGCCACAGCCCGTCTTCCCGACACCGATCTCGTGGCAGGTGACCGACGACGGGTTCGCCGCCGGCCTGCCCGTCGTCAGCGCGACCGAGAAGACGATCGCCGGCGGTGCCGTGCAGCAGGTCGGCCTGGACCTCGGTTCGGACCGCACCCTGGTGTCCGCGTACGACCAGGTGTCCGTCACGGTCGAGCACCGGAAGGGCTCCACCGTCCTCGGCCACACCGTGCTCGCGCAGGGCTCACCCCTCGTCTCGTACACCGCGGAGACCGCGCAGTCCGTCACCGCCACGGGGACGGTCTCCGACACGACCGACGGTCCGGACGGCACGACGACGGGCACCATCACCGCCGACGGCCGCACCTGGGGCGTCGTCACCACCGGTGACGTCAGCGGCAGTGGCATCCGCCTCGCCGCCGGCGGCTCGGTCGTGCTCTTCCCAGTGCCGGACGACGCCACCGCGAAGCAGGTCAGAGCGCTGTCCGTGGCCGCCGCGTCGCCCCTGACCGAGGTCACGATGGCCCGTTCGTCCACCGGCACCGCGTCCGACGGCGAGCAGCGGACCGCGCTCGGATACCGCACCGCCGCGAGGGGGAAGACCCTCATCGTGCCGCAACCCGGCCAGGGGACCACGGGCCTCAGCTGCACCGGACTGCACTACGCGACCATCACCGGGGACGCACCCGTCTGCACCGGTGAAGTGCTGCGGATCGCGGCACCGAGCCTCCCGGCCGCGGACCGGCTCGACCTGTCCGGCCTGACGTCGGCGCAGCGTGCCATCCTCGTCGCACAGGTCCGTGCGGACGCCGGCGGGGTGTCCGAGGCGTCCTTCGGCGCCGACAGCTACGGCGGCGGCAAGGACCTGTACCGGGTCGCGAACCTGTACCGGCTCGCCACACAGCTCGACCTGGACGACGTCGCCGCCGGCCTCAAGCAGCAACTCGTCGCGCAGATCGACCAGTGGACCGACCCCGACGGGTGTGGCGTCAGCGGCACCCGGTGCTTCGCCTACGACGACACCGTGAAGGGGCTCGTCGGACAGGCGCCCTCGTTCGGCTCGGACGAGTTCAACGACCACCACTTCCACTACGGGTACCTGCTGTCCGCAGCCGCCATCGTGGCGGACGGGTCGGACGACCTCGTCGTGAAGTGGAAGCCGGTCCTCGACCTGGTGGCGGATGACATCGCGTCCCCCGAGGCGACGAAGTCGTTCCCGGAGCTCCGCGTGTACGACCCGTACGCACAGCACTCCTGGGCCTCCGGGTACTCGCCGTTCGCGGACGGGAACAACCAGGAGTCGTCGTCCGAGGCGGTGTCGGCCTGGAACGGGCTCGCCCGCTGGGGACAGGTCTCCGGCTCCCGAGCCACCGAACGACTCGGCGACTGGCTGCTGGCGAACGAGGCTGCATCAGCGCGGCGCGATGTCCTCGACCCGGACCTGCGCACGTTCCCCGGGTTCCAGCACACCGTCGTCTCCCTGAACTGGGGCGGCAAGCGCGACCACGCCACCTGGTTCAGCGCGGACCCGGCGGCACCGGCCGGCATCGAGCTCATCCCGATGCCCGCCGTCGCCGCGGACTACGTGGCCGCCGGCGGCAAGCAGCAGATCGGGAAGGTGCTCGACGAAGCCGTCCCGGAGGGCGACTACGCGGTGCAGTTCGGTGACTACCTGCTCATGTACCGGGCGCTGGCGTCCGGCAGTCAGGCGAAGGCGGCGCTCGCCGTCGCCCGGGACCTGCCGGCGGAGGACATCGACACCGGCAACACCCGGTCGTACCTGCTCGCCTGGATCATGTCGCACGAGTAGCGCGAGTCGGTGTGCCGGAGCCACAGGACGCACTCCTGGGCTCCGGCACACCTGCGTCCGCCTACCGTCCACGCCATGACCATGCGCGCGAAGACCACTGCCACCCTCGTCGGCCTCGCCACCATCGGCATGCTGCTCGGCGGCTGCTCGAACGCCGGCGCCCAGAACGGCGACCCCGTGGCGAAAGTCCCGGGCTCGGAGGAGTCCGCCGCCCGCACGGACCCGGGTCAGCGCAACAGCGCCCCGTGCCAGGTCGCCTCGAGCGCTGCCGTCGACGCTGTGGACAAGGCGGTGGGGCCGCACGACAACACGGACGTCGCGAGCGTCACGAAGGGCGATGCCGGCTGGTACCTCGGCGTCTCGGTCGCCCCGAACCAGAGCGATGACCCCAACGACGACGAGGTCGCGATCTTCGGCACCGAGTCCGACCCCACCGCTGAGGACTTCGACGGCATGGTCGTGCCGGTGAACAAGGTCGCCGAGGACGTCGTTGCCGACGAGAGCACCGCGACCGCCGCGCCGTCCGACTTCTCCGAGACCTCGGACGCCGCGAAGCAGGTCCAGAGCTGCATCGTCGAGGCCGTCGACCACTGACCCACCGCCGGGGGCCCGGGCCGGACCGGGCTGCTCCGTCCGGCCCGGCTCAGGTCTGGCAGCGCGGGCACCAGTAGGTGTCCCGCAGGGTGAGTTCCGACTCGCCCAGATCCCCGGACCGCACCCGGGTCCCGCAGCGCAGGCACGGCTTGCCGGCTCGGTTGTAGACCCAGAAACGCTGTCCCGGCCGGTCGACGCCCGTGGTCACCCGGTTGCTCCGGTCGCGGTTCGCGACGATCAGCCGGGAGGCCATGGTCACCATCCGCGCCGGGTCCCGCACCTCGCTGACCGGCCGGGTGGGCAGCACGCCCCGCAGGAAGCAGAGCTCGTTCCGGTAGACGTTGCCGAGCCCCGCCATCACCCGCTGGTCGAGGAGCGCCAGCCCGACGGGCCGGTCCGGCTCCGCGGTGAGGTTCGCGAGGGCGACGTCGGGGTCCCAGTCCGGCCCGAGCAGGTCCGGTCCGAGGTGCCCGACGACCTCGGACTCCCGGTCGCGCGGCACGACCTCGAGGACACCGAGGGTGAAGCCCACGGTCGAGACGTCGGCGGCGTCGAGGACGACCCGTGCCTGGAACGCCGGCCGTCGCCAGCGCTCACCGGGAGCGTAGACGTCCCACCGACCCTCCATCTTGAGGTGCGAGTGCACGGTCAGATCGCCGATCCGGTGCAGCAGGTGCTTGCCGCGCGGGACGACTTCGTCCACGGTGCGGCCGACCAGGTCGAGCGTGGCGAACGCCGGCACCCGGAAGTCGCTGCGAGTGAGGACCTTGCCGGCCAGCGCGGTGTGCAGCCGTGCCGCGGCGCGGAAGACGGTGTCGCCCTCAGGCACGGTCCACCTCAAGCACGGAGTCGCAGCCCTTGCGGGGTGGCGGTGAAGCCGGCGGTGCGGAGGGCGTCGCCGAGCGGGGCCTCGAGCACGAAGACCCCGTCGACCCGTTCGACGGACAGCTTGCCGAGCCCGCTCCGGACGGTCGCCGCGATCGACGTGGCGGCTGCCGCCAGGTCGGCCGGGTCCTCCGTGAAGGTCAACACGCTCTTGCCGCCGCGCTCGACGTAGACGGCCAGCCGCCCGTCGACGAGCACGACGAGCGCACCGGCCTTGCGACCCGGACGGTGTCCGCGGGCACCGCCCTTCGCGGCGGCGGTGCTCACGCTGGTCTGTGCGACCGGCCCGACACCGGCTGCCGCGGGGTCGGCTGCGGTGGGGTCGTCGGGGTCGACCGCTGCGGCGTCGTGCGGCCATGGCAGGGCCGCACCGAAGGGGTTCGCCGGGTCGGTGGCGGACAGCGTCAGGGCTTCGCGTGCCCGGTCGGGGTCGGCGCGCTCCTCGTCGTCCAGGTCACGGGCGTACGTGCGGAGGCGGTCGACGGTCGGCCCGGTGGCGAACTGCGCGGCGCCGAGCCCCTCGACGAAGTACCCGCGTCGGGCGCGGCCGGACTCCTCGAACTTCGCCAGGACGCGGTAGACCCCGGCGAAGCCGCCCCGGACGCCCTCGACCTGGACGGCACCACGGGTGACGACGCCGTACCGCTCCAACAGCAGTTCGGCGGTCGCCGCCGCCCGGACGGTGGCGTCGGGTTCGGCGAGCGGCAGCAACGACCAGCGTCCGCCGACGTTCGGCGGACCGGACTGCGTCGGCAGCGTCGGGCGGCGCCGCCCCCGGTAGGCGCGGGTGCGCGGCGCGCTGGAGGACCGGGCCTTGCCGCCGAGCATCGCCCGGAGTGGCGCGAACGTGTCGTTGGTGATCTGGCCGGCCCAGACCAGGTCCCACAGCGCGGTGGTCAGGGCGGAGTCGTCGGTGCTGCCGACGGCCTGGCCGAGCTGCCGGAAGAAGTACGCGCCGCCGCCGGCGAGGGCGCCGAGGACGTCCCGCTGCAGCTCGGTGGTCTCGTCTCCCGCGGCCTCGGCGAGGGTGGTCGCGGCGGTCTCCGCGAGGTGCAGCCGGACCCAGCCGTCGTTGCCGGGCAGGGTGCCGCCGCCGGACCAGAGCACCTCGCCGGTGGCGGTCAGCTCGTCGAGCATGCTCGGGGCGTAGTCGGAGACGCGGGAGGGCAGCACGAGCGACTCCCACGAACTCGCCGGCAGGGCGACCCCGGAGAGCTGGTCGACGACCTGCAGCACGCCGTCGATGCCGCGCAGGCCGCCGCGCGCACCGGGCACGCGGACGTGCTGCCAGGCGGGCAGGAAGCGGGCCAAAGCGTCCGGGGCGACCGGCTCGACCTCGTGCCGGAGTGCCGCGAGCGACTTCGTGCGGATACGCCGGAGCACCTCGGAGTCGCACCACTCGGCGCCCTGGCGGTCCGGGCGGAACTCGCCCTCGACCAGGCGACGGTCGGCGGTCAGTCGGCGCAGCGTGTCCTGCACGACGGCGACGCCGAGGCCGAGGCGTGTTGCGGCCTCGTGCGCGCCGAACGGGCCGTGGCTGCGGGCGTACCGGCCGACCAGGTCCCCGAGCGGGTCCGCGACCGGCTCGACGAAGGCGGTGGGCACGCCGATCGGCAGCGGCACCCCGAGGGCGTCGCGGAGCCGGGAGGCGTCCTCGATCACGGCCCAGCGCGTGGCCCCGGCGTGCGAGAACGCCAGGACCCGACGGTCGCGCTCGAGTCCTCCGAGCGCCGTCCGGAGCGTTGCATGGGCGTCGGCCCGGTCGGTGGCCTCGGCCAGCCAGCTCCGGTCGACCAGCTCGTCGAGGTCCAGCGCACCGACGAGCCGCAGCACGTCGACCATGCCCTCGACATCGCGGGCGCGGCGGTCCGGGGAGAGTCGCTGCAGGTCGCGTTCGACGCTGTCGATGACGGCCGGGTCGAGGAGCTCACGGAGTTCCGCGCGACCGAGCAGTTCGCTGAGCAGGGTCGAGTCGAGCGACAGTGCGGCGGCCCGGCGTTCGGCGAGCGGGGAGTCGCCCTCGTACATGAACGCGGCGACGTACCCGAACAGCAGGGTGCGGGCGAAGGGCGAGGGCTGCTCGGTCTCGCTCTCGACCAGGCGGATCCGTCGTCGGGCGATCTCGTCCGCGATGCCGAGGAGGGCGGGGACGTCGTACACGTCCTGCAGCACTTCGCGCACGGTCTCGAGCAGGATCGGGAACGTCGGGTACTTCTGCGCCACCTCGAGCAGCTGGGACGCCCGCTGCCGCTGCTGCCAGAGCGGTGATCGGCGTCCGGGGTCACGGCGGGGGAGCAGGAGTGCGCGGGCCGCGCACTCGCGGAAGCGTGCGGCGAACAGCGCGGAACCGCCGACCTCGTCGGTGACGATCGTCTCGAGGTCGTCGCGCTCGAAGACGAACAGTTCCGCCCCGGGAGGCTCGGCGTCCGTCTCCGGGATCCGCACGACGATGCCGTCGTCCGCGGCCATGGCGCCGCCGTCGATCCCGTGCCGCTCGCGCAGTCGGGCAGCGACCGCGAGGGCCCATGGCGCGTGCACGGTCATGCCGTAGGGGGAGTGCAGGATGAGCCGCCAGTCGCCGAGTTCGTCGCGGAAGCGCTCGACGACGAGCGTGGTGTCGCTCGGCACGTGCCCGGTGGCGGCGCGCTGGTCGCGGAGGAAGGTGATGAGGTTCGTCACGGCACGCTCGTCCAGCCCGCCGGCGGCGACGCGGCTGCGGGCGTCCTCGTCGGACGCGGACTCCACTTCACGGACGAAGGCACCGGTGGCGCGACCGAGCTCGGCCGGTCGTCCCAACCCGTCGCCCTTCCAGAACGGCACCCGGCCGGGCTGTCCGAACGCGGGGCTGACCAGGACCCGGTCGTGGGTGATCTCCTCGATCCGCCAGCTGGTGGCACCGAGGGCGAAGACGTCGCCGACGCGGGACTCGTAGACCATCTCCTCGTCGAGTTCACCGACGCGGGAGGCCCGTTCACCGACCATGAAGACGCCGAACATGCCGCGGTCCGGGATCGTGCCGCCGCTCGTCACCGCCAGGCGCTGGGCCCCGGGACGTCCGGTGAGGGTGCCGTGCACGCGGTCCCAGACCAGGCGCGGCCGGAGTTCGGCGAACTCGTCGCTCGGGTAGCGGCCGGTGACCAGGTCGAGCGTGGCCTCGAACGCCGACCGGGGCAGGCTGCTGAACGGGGCACTGCGGCGGACGAGCTCGAACCAGTGCTCGACGTCGACGGTGTCGATGGCCCCGGCGGCGACGGTGTGCTGCGCGAGGACGTCGAGCGGGTTCGCGGGGACGGAGATCGACTCGATCTGCCCTGCGACCATCCGCTCGACGGTCACGGCGCTGTTGACCAGGTCGGCCCGGTGCTTCGGGAAGAGCACGCCGCGCGAGATCTCGCCGACCTGGTGCCCGGCACGGCCGACGCGTTGCAGGCCGCTCGCCACCGAGGGTGGTGCCTCCACCTGGATGACGAGGTCGACCTCGCCCATGTCGATGCCGAGTTCGAGCGAACTGGTGGCCACCACACATCGGAGTCGCCCGGACTTCAGGTCGTCCTCGATGATCGCGCGCTGGTCCTTCGACACCGAGCCGTGGTGCGCACGGGCGAGCACCGGGACGGTCCGGTCGGAGCCACCGCCGTCGGTCTGGCCGGACCCACCGATCAACTGCGCGGGCGGACGCGTCGGGGCCGGTCGCGCCGCTGGTCGGGCAGCGGGCAGGTCGTCGTCCTCGGGCACGACCCCCGCGGGGACCAGGACCCCGTCGCCGGCTGCGGCCAGGGCCCGTTCCTCGTGGATCTCGTTGAGTCGAGCGGTCAGCCGTTCGGCGAGCCGCCGGGAGTTGGCGAAGACGATCGTCGACCGGTGCTGTTCGACCAGGTCGACGACGGATTCCTCGACGTGCGGCCAGATCGACCCGTTCGTCGGCCCGGAGGTCGCGTCCGCCCCGACCGGCGGTGCGCCGAGTTCGGTCATGTCGTCGACCGGCACGACCACGCGCAGGTCGAAGGTCTTCTGCGCGGGCGGGGCGATGATCTGCACGGGAGCTCGACCGCCGAGGAACCGGGCGACCTCTTCGGCGGGGCGGACCGTCGCCGACAACCCGATGCGCTGCACGGGCTTCTCGAGCAGGTCGTCGAGGCGCTCGAGGGAGACGGCGAGGTGGGCGCCGCGCTTCGACGCCGCGACCGCGTGCACCTCGTCCACGATGACCGTGTCGACGTTCACCAGGGTCTCGCGCGCCTTCGACGTCAGCATCAGGTAGAGGGACTCGGGCGTGGTGATGAGGATGTCCGGTGGCAGTCGGAGCAGCTTCTGTCGGTCGGACGAGGGGGTGTCACCGCTCCGCACGCCGACGGTGACGTCCGGCGGTTCGAGGCCGAGCCGCTTGGCCGTCTGGGTGATCCCGACGAGCGGCGAGCGCAGGTTCCGCTCGACGTCGACGCCGAGCGCCTTGAGCGGTGAGACGTAGAGCACCCGGGTGCGCTGCTTGGCGGGCGGGGTGTCCGACGCCGAGATCAGCCGGTCGATCGACCACAGGAACGAAGCCAGGGTCTTGCCGGAGCCCGTCGGGGCGATGACCAGAGCGTGCTGCCCGGTGGAGATGGCGTCCCACGCCCCGGCCTGCGCAGCCGTCGGTTCGCGGAAGGCCCCTCGGAACCACTCGGCGGTGGCGGGGGAGAAGCGCTCGAAGACGTCCGTCATGGTCCGCTCCATCCTGCTCCTGACCACCGACAGGAGGCCATGCGGATCGATGCTTGACAACGAGAACACCAACGATCTATCGTTACAGCATCGCGAGCGGTCTTGGACCCATCGCGAACCAACTTCACGAAAGGAGTCGTCATGCGCCCCATGAACGACGAGAACAGTTCCACGTCCCCCCGCGACCCCTTCGGTCGCGGCTCCCGCGGGCCGCGCTTCGGCAGCGCCCGACAGCACCACGGTGCCGGGTTCCCCGGCCGTGACCACGGTGACCACGAACACGGCCGCGGTGGCCGGGGCTTCGGTCCCGGCTTCGGCGGCCCGGGGTTCGGCGGACCGGGCTTCGGCCCCGGGTTCGGCGGCGGCTTCGGTCCGGGCTTCGGCCCCGGCCGCGAGCGCCGTCGCCGCGGCGACGTCCGCCTCGCCATCCTCGGGCTCCTCGCCGAGGGCCCGCAGAACGGCTACGCCGTCATCAAGACGATCGCCGAGCGCACCGGCGGCGCCTGGAAGCCCAGTCCCGGCTCGGTCTACCCGACGCTCCAGCAGCTCGTCGACGAAGAGCTCGTGGTCTCCACGGGCGACGGTCGGAAGACCCTGTTCGAGCTCACCGACGCCGGTCGGGCCGAGGCCGAGGCCAAGGCCGACGAGATCGCCGCCGCGTGGGAGTCCACGCCCGGCATGCCGGACTCGCAGCGCGAGTTCTTCGAGGCCCTCCGGAAGCTCGTGGGCGTGGTCCACGTGTTCCGCACGAGCGCGACCGAGGAGCAGACGAAGGCCGCCACCGAGAAGATCGACGGCCTGCGCCGCGACCTGCTCCAGGTCCTCAGCGACTGAGCGGTCCGCACCGCAGCACCACAGTCCGGGCGGGAGGCTCGTTGCCAGCTGGCAACAGGCCTCCCGTCCGTTCGTCGCGAGCGGTCGGTGTCCACAGAAGCCGCGCCGGGGGCCGTTTCCGCGACCGGGCCTGGTAGGAACGGTGCATGTCCTCGCTGCGCACCCCCGATCCCGATCCCGACTCCGGCTCCGGCTGGCTGTCGGACGAGGAGCTCGCGTCCGTCCGCCGTCGTCTCCCGATCACCTACGTCGAGGCGGTGCCGGTGCGCCTGGACGGCCTCGGGGTCGTGACCGAGGTCGGGGTGCTGCTGCGGGTGTCGCCGAGCGGGTCGATCGCCCGGACGCTGGTCTCCGGCCGCGTGATGTACGGCGAGTCGATCCGCACCGCACTGTTCCGCCACCTCGAGAAGGACCTCGGGCCGATGGCGTTCCCGCAGCTGCCGGCGAGCCCGAACCCCTTCACGGTCGCCGAGTACTTCCCGCTGCCCGGAGCCTCGGTCTACACGGACGAGCGGCAGCACGCGATCTCCCTGGCGTACGTCGTCCCCGTCACCGGGACGTGCGAGCCGCGGCAGGACGCCCTCGAGCTCACCTGGATGAGCCCGATGGAGGCCGCGTCCGACGCTGTCGCGGACGAGATGGAGGGCGGTCGCGGCACGCTCCTCCGCGCCGGCCTCGCCTCGGTCGGCGCGCTGCACTGACCGCTGGGACGCGTCCGGGCCCATGAACGACGAAGCCCATGAACGACGAAGCCCACGAACGACGAAGCCCCCGGATCCGATCGGATCCGGGGGCTTCGCAGCGTGGTACGAGACCGGCTTCGTTACTTGTCGTTCTTGAAGCTGTCAGCGACGCCGTGGGCTGCGTCCTTCACGTCCGTGACGCCCTGCTTGGCCGAGGCCTTGCCCTGGTCGGTCTGACCCTCGGCCTTCAGGCGGTCGTTGTCCGTGGCGTTGCCGAAGCCTTCCTTGGCCTTGCCAGCCGCCTTTTCAGCGGCGTTCTTGATGTCTTCGATCCCAGCCATGTGCGCTCCTCTCGACAACGGAAAGTTCCCCGACGGCTGCTCGCGCACCCGCCGGTGACCAGAACCGTACGCGCGCGATCCGCGCGCTTCGGAGGAAGCGTCCAGGACCGGGGTCAGCGGCCGGAGCCGGCCGGACGGGAGGCGCGGCGCGAGCCACCACGACGGCCTGCGGGAGCAGCGTCGTCGCGCGGGGCACGGCCGGCGCTGTAGCCGCCGTCCGAGGACCAGACCGACGCCGAGCCACCGCGGGTGGTGTCGGAACCGGCACGGCGCGGGGCACCGCCACGCTGACCGGCCGAGGCGCCACGACGGTCGTCACGACCGGCGCCCTCGGCGCGACCGCCACGGCGTGCGCCGGAACCGGTCGACTCGGAACCGGCGGCGGAACGACCGGCGGAGGACGAGCCTCCAGACCGGCCACCGGTGCCACCGGCGGGGGCGCCACGACCACGCGAGCGGCCACGGCCCTGGCCGGCGGCGTCACCGGACGACTGGCGGCGCGGCTGCTGCTGCTGGGGCGCCGGGGTGGTGTCCTCGCGGTACGGGGCGACCTCGCCGACGAGCTCGGTGACGGCCGCGGAGGTCGCGGTGACGTGCTGCGGGGTGACCTTGATCGCGGCGGCACGCATCATCTGCGCGACGTCGCGACGCTCGGCGGGCATCGTCACGGTGACGACGTCACCTGACGAACCGGCACGGGCGGTGCGGCCGGAGCGGTGCAGGTACGCCTTGTGCTCGGTCGGCGGGTCGACGTGCACGACGAGCTCGACGGCGTCGACGTGCACACCGCGGGCGGCCACGTCGGTCGCGACGAGGACCAGCGCGTCGCCGGAGGAGAACCGGGCGAGGTTCCGCTCGCGGGCACCCTGCGACAGGTTGCCCTGCAGGTCGACGGCCGGGATGCCCTGGCTGGAGAGCTGCTTGGCGAGGCGCTTGGCGTGGTGCTTCGTGCGCATGAAGAGGATGCGACGGCCGGTGCCGGAGGCGAGGGCCTTGACCAGGTCCTTCTTGGCGTCGGCGTCCGCGACCTCGAAGAGGTGGTGGGTCATCGCCTCGACGGGGCTGTTCTCGTCGTCGACCGAGTGCATCACCGGGTCGTGCAGGAACTTCTTGACGAGCTTGTCCACGCCGTTGTCGAGCGTGGCGGAGAACAGCAGACGCTGGCCCTTGACCGGGGTCGCCTGCATGATCTTGGTGACGCCGGGCAGGAAGCCCATGTCCGCCATGTGGTCGGCCTCGTCGAGGACGGTGACCTCGATGGCGTCCAGGTGCACGTGGCCCTGCTGCATGAGGTCCGCCAGGCGGCCCGGGCAGGCCACGACGATGTCGACGCCGCGGTTCAGTGCCTCGACCTGACGGCCCTGACCCACACCACCGAAGATGGTCGTCGTGTTCAGGCCCATCGCCTTGGCGAGGGGGGCGAGGGTCGCGTCGATCTGCGTCGCGAGCTCGCGGGTCGGTGCGAGCACGAGGGCGCGGGGGCGACCGGCGCGACGGTTGCGGGCCGACGCGGCGAGACGGGCGGCGAGGGGGATCGCGAAGGCGATCGTCTTGCCGGAACCCGTGCGGCCGCGGCCGAGCACGTCCTTGCCCTTGAGGGAGTCGGGCAGGGTGTCGACCTGGATCGGGAAGGCGTTCTCCTTGCCCTGGGCGACGAGGACGTCGACCATCGGCGTGGGGACACCGAGGTCGGCGAACCGGACGTCGGTGCTGTCAGCACTCTGGGTGGTGTTCTGGGTGGTCATGGTGACCTCTCGGGCCCGTGAGGGCCGGAAGGGCGCGCGGTCGAGGCCGGCGCGGGCGGGAGCGCATCCGCTCAGCGGTCCGGGTCCGGGAGGACGTCGGCGCTGGAGTGCGGGTGCTGTCGCCGCAGCAGAGAGCCTGGCACCGGGATCTGCGCCACCGGACGGGTTCCGGGGCGAGGGTGGTGCACGATACACATCGGTGTCGGTTCCGCGGGAGTCACGTGGACTCGTGCGGGACACCGGGAGGTTTCGGGGGCGTCCGTACGACGCACGAGGCGATCGGTGCCTCGAGTGGTCCCAGCATAGCGGGCTCGGGCGTCGGAACGGGAGGGGTGTTCGCGGCGAGCGTGGCGATGCGGCCTCCTGCACGGTGGCACGAGCGGGTCACGGCGACGTGCGAGGATGCCTCGTGCTCTCCCGCAGGTCCCTCGTCACCACCGCCCTGCTCGCAGTCGCCGTCACCGGCCTGACGGGCTGTGCCGCCGGCGCGGGACCCACGGGCACCGCCCCTGGCGCGCAGCACACCGTCGATGACGCCGGGACGGGAGGCGCGACCGCCGGTGTCGACGTCGCCGCACGTGCACTGCCCACCGGCGGCATCCCCGACTACCAGCTCGGCGGGTCGTACACACCACCCGCCGGGGTGACGATCGTCGAGCGCGACAGCACCGCGAAGCCCGCCGCCGGCACCTACGGCATCTGTTACGTCAACGGCTTCCAGACGCAGCCGGAGGACCGGGCCTCCTGGCTGTCCGAGCACCCCGGTGCGGTCCTCCGCACGGCGGCCGGCAAGCCCGTCATCGACCCGGGCTGGCCGGACGAGCTCATCCTGGACACCCGGACCGCGAGCGCCCGGGCCACGATCACCTCGGTGTCGACGCGGTCGATCGCCCGGTGCGCCGACCGCGGGTTCGACGCCGTCGAGTTCGACAACCTGGACTCGTGGACCCGCTCCGGTGGACGTCTGACCCGCTCGGGGAACCTCGCACTGGCGACGTCGCTCGTCCGGGTCGCCCACCAGCACGGCCTGGCCGCCGCGCAGAAGAACACCCCGCAACTCGGCGTCTCCGGACGGGAGCGCACGGGGTTCGACTTCGCCGTCGCCGAGGAGTGCGTGCAGTACGACGAGTGCGCCGCCTACACGGACGTGTACGGGGCGCGGGTGATCGACGTCGAGTACGCGGACACGCTGCAGGGGAAGTGGTCCGCTGTCTGCGCGATGACCGACCGCCCGCGGATGACGATCCTCCGCGACCGGGAACTCGTCGCCGCCGGCGAGGACGGGTACGTCTTCCGCCACTGCTGAGCGGACCCGGTCGGGGTCCGGGCGCCCCGGGAAGGCCTCGTGTCCAGCGCGGATGCGGTGGTGTGCGGGCCTACACGGGCCAGGCGTCGTGCAACGCGGCCGCCGTCTGGTCAGCCGACAGACCGGCCTCGCGGGCGACCGCGACCAGGGCGGCCGCGGCGTGCGTCACCGACTCGGGGACGGCGGCGGGGCGCACCACCCGGGTCCCCGCCCCGCGCGCGGTCTGCACGAGCCCCGCTTCCTCGAGCAGCTGGTAGGCCTTCGCGACCGTCCCGGCGGCGAGCCCGAGTTCGGCGGCCAGTCCGCGGACGCTGGGCAGGCGCTCTCCGTCGACCAGGTACCCAGCGGCGATCTGGGCTGCGAGCTGCGAGCGCACCTGCTCGAAGGGCGGCACGCGGCCACCGGCGTCGATCGCGACGAATCCCGACATGCGGTCCACCCTAGGAGCCGTACCGCTCGCCGACGGGGACCGCCACGGGCAGGGTGTTGCCGGGAGGCGCGAGCGGGCACGCCCACGCCGGGTCGTACGCGCACGACGGGTTGTACGCGAAGTTGAAGTCGAGGACCAGCTCGCCGTCATCGCCACCCAGGTCGGAGCCCTTGATGGTGTCGATGAGGTAGCGCCCGCCGCCGTACGTGCCGCCCGGCTTGCCGGCGCTCGCGTCCTTCACGGGGACGAACAGCCCGCCCGCGTACCCGCCGTGCTCCCAGACGTCGAGCGAGCCCACGCCGGGGACCTGCACCACGCCGAGTCGGTCGAAGTGCACGATGCCGTCGGTGCCGGTCTCGACGTCGAGCACCCGTGGCTCGGCCTCCTCGATCCGGACGTGGAAGCGCCAGGCCGGGTCGTACGCCGGGAAGGGCAGCGAGGTGAACCCGGCGGCGTCCTCGGGGAGCAGCGGACTGGCCGGGTGTCCGGCGAACATCGCGTCGCGCCCCTCGCGCCACAGCGTGTGCGCCGCCTCGGGCTCGGGCGTGGCCCGGACCCGGCGGAAGAGGTCGAACGTGTCGCGACGCCAGTCGGCGGTGGCGAGGGCGGTGCGGACGCGGTCGGCGGTCTCCGTCTGGGGCACGTCGTCGAGCGTACGCTCACGCCCGCCAGCTGGGGGCGAGTGCGCGCATCCGGAACGCCCGCCACTGCCAGATGACCCACATGCCGGGCCAGAGCGCGACGCCGAGGAGCGCGGGGCGCGTGCCGTAGGTCAGGCGGTCGCGGAACAGGGTCCGGCCGTCGGGGAGCGCGGAGACGGCCATCCGGTGCCGCATGTCCATCCGGGCGAACAGGCCGCTCGTGCCACCACCGCGGTCGACCTGGACCGGGACCCCGTCGGTCTGGTGCAGGTCGATGTCGACGTGGCTCGACCCACTCGGCACCAGGCCGAACGTCGACGCGCTGATCGGGTGCGGCTGATGCGGGGTCCAGTGCTCGGGGAACCCGGCGGGGTCGAGCGAGCGGTAGACGAGGAACGGCTTCGTGACGGCGACCATCACGGACGGCCGGAGGAGGGCGTCCCGGACGGCGTCGACGGGAGCGTCCAGGACGATGCGGAGACCGACGTGCATGCGGCGGACGCTACGCGGACGGGCTGGGGTCCGGCCGCGCACTCCCGCGGTGAGGGGCGGGCCCGGGTTCAGGCGTGACGAGCCGAGCGGCGGCGCGCGCCCTCCGCCCGGTCGTGGCTGCGCAGACGTTCAGACAACGACAGCCGCACGGTCGGCCACTCCGACTGGATGACGGAGAACACCACGGTGTCGCGCATGCTGCCGTCCCGCCCGATCGAGTGGTTCCGGATGACCCCGTCCTGCTTCGCGCCGAGCCCGCTGATCGCCGCACGGGACCGGGTGTTGTGCCAGTGCGTCCGGAACTCGACGGCGATGCACTGCCATGTCTCGAACGCGTGCGAGAGCAGCAGCAGCTTCGCCTCGGTGTTGATGCCGGTGCGCTGCGACGACGCGGCGAGGAAGGTCGCCCCGACCTCGACCCGGCGGTTCTCACGGTCGAGGTTGAGGAACGTGGTGGCGCCGACGACCCGGCCGGTCGGGCGGTCCCGCACGGCGAAGGGCACCATCCGGCCGGCGGCCTGCTCGGACAGGCGTCGATCGATCTCGGTGTCGACCTGCGACGGCGCGGGGACGGACGTGTACCAGGCGCGCCAGAGGTCCCCGTCCGCGACCGCTGCCCGGAGGTCGTCCGCGTGCTCGAGCGACAGGGGCTCGAGCGTGACGCGGTCGCCGGTGAGGGTGGGCGCGGGGTCGGTCTCCATGGCATCGGATCGTACCGGCCGGCGCCCACACCCAGGCTGCGTGCGGGCCATCACATCCCGTGTGCACGACACACACCGCATGCACGGTGCATCCAGCGACCGCCGTGCACCCGCGACGAGACGGTGGGCACCCGCTCGCGTCTCGGTATCGTGTCAGGGTGCAGGAACGAGGGCAGCGGAGGTACCAGGTCCGGTTCGGCTGGGGTGCGGCGGGAGCGGCACGGATCGCCGCGGACGCGCACCTCCTCGTCTGGGTCGACGTCCTCCCGACCCCAGCAGCAGCAGCGGCACCGGGACCGGACGGACACCACGCGCCCCTCACGCTGCTGCCGGTCGGGCCGGAGGTCGTGCTCGGCCACTTGGGGAACGTGACGACCGTCGCGGAACGGGTGCTGCGCCTCCAGGCCGACCGCGGCGGCCGCTGTGTCGTGGCGGTCGTTGCTGCCGGTCACCTCGATGAGCCCGTCGGCGGCGGTGCGGCGGACGACGCCGGCGAGTTCCCCGACGTGCCCGCGGTGCCGGAGTTCGCGGTCGAGGACCTGCTCGCGGCGGGGGCCGTGATCGACGCCCTCGTGACCACCGGGATCGACCACACCTCACCCGAGGCCGCGGCGGCCTGCGCGGCGTGGACGGGCCTCCGGCGGGCGGTGAGACACCTGGTGACCGCATCCGAGTCGGCAGACGTGCTCGGTGTCGAGCGTGTCCACGCGGCGCTCGCCGTGGGCCCGGAGCTGGTCACGCTGCGGCCGTCCACCGAGCGGGCGTAACGTCCCGGTTCGACCGCCGTCCCACCGACGGCGAAGAACGAGGAGTGAGCCATGCAGGCACTGATCGGTGACACCGTCATCGCGGAGGCCCCGGAGACGGACCTCATCCAGATCGAGGGCAACTGGTACTTCCCGCCGGCGAGCGTGAAGACCGAGCTCTTCAGCGAGAGCCCCACCCAGTACCACTGCCCGTGGAAGGGCGACACGCAGTACTGGACCGTGACCGTCGACGGGCAGCAGCACGTCGACAACGCGTGGTCCTACCCGGAGCCGATCCCGACGTCGTTCGACCGCGTCGGCAAGGACTACAGCGGGTACGTGGCGTTCTGGAAGGACGTCGAGGTCTCCGAGTGAGCACCCGCGGCCGCACCGCACCCGCTCGTGCTGCGCGGCCGCGGCACCTCCGTGGCGTCACCCCGTGACGGTGAGCACGATCAGCGCGACGTTCAGTGCGACGATCACCGCCGCGATGAGCCACGCGAGCACACGCGTCCCGACCGCGTTCACGTCGTCGCCCATGACGCTCCGCCGGGACGTGTAGGCCACCAGGGGCACGATCGCGAAGGCGATCCCGAAGCTCAGCACCACCTGGCTGATCACCAGCAGCTGTGTCGCGTCGTACTGCAGCGCCAGCAGGACGATCGCCGGCACGAGTGTCACGAGCCGCCGCACGACGAGCGGGACCCGGATGTGCAGCAGGCCGTGCATGATCTCCGCTCCGGCCATGCAGCCGACCGAGGTCGACGCGAGCCCGGACGCCAGCAGCCCGACCGAGAAGAGCACCCCGACGACGGGGCCGACGTTCTCGGCGATGGCGTGTTGCGCTCCCGGGATCGAGTCGGTGCCCGACACCCCCTGCAGTGTGGCGGCGGCGAGGACGAGCATGCTGATGTTCACCCCGCCGGCGAGGACGAGCGCCAGGGCCACGTCCCACCGCGTCGCCACCAGCACGCGTCGGCGTTCCGGAGCCACCGGGGTGTCGCCGTGTCGGTCGCGGGCCAACGCCGAGTGCAGGTAGACGGCGTGCGGCATCACCGTCGCACCGAGCATCGACGCCGCGAGCAACACCGAGCCGGAGTCGGCGAACCGCGGCGCGATGCCCGCGAGCAGTGCCCCGGGGGAGACCTGCGCGAACAGCAGTCCCGCGCAGAACCCGATCGTCAGGACCGCGAGCATCGCCGTGACGACGGCCTCGAAGGTCCGGGCACCGTGGTGGTGCTGCAGCAGCAGGATCGCCATCGAGACCACGCCGGTGATCACGCCGCCGACCACGAGCGGGACGCCGAAGAGCAGGTGCAGGGCGAGGGCGCCGCCGATCACCTCGGCGACGTCGGTTGCGGCGGCGACGACCTCGGCCTGCACCCAGAACAGCAGCCGGGGTGCGCGGCGCATCCGCAGACCGAGCAGTTCCGGCAGCGACTTCCCCGTGACGATGCCGAGCTTCGCGGAGAGGTACTGGACGACGACGGCACTCGCGTTCGCGGCGATCAGGACCCAGAGCAGCAAATACCCGTAGCGGGCGCCGGCTGTCAGGTTCGCGGCGACGTTGCCGGGGTCGACGTAGGCGATCGCCGCGACGAACGCCGGGCCGAGGAGTCCGAGTCCGGTGGCTCGACGACCGGGCGGGCGGTGGCCCACGACCGGGGCAGCGGTGTCCGTCATGCACCCACCATGCCAGAGTTTCGGTGCGCCGAATCCAGACTTTCGACGAGCCGTCCGATCTCCGCGGGTCTTCGGGGAGCGCGCCCCGAGCTCCGCTCAGACGGCCGCGCGCCGGGCCCGGTGGGCCCGGACCTTCGCGCGGTTGCCGCAGCGCTGCATCGAGCACCAGCGGCGCGTGCCGCCACGCGAGGAGTCGTAGAACACGAGGCCGCAGTCCGGCGCTGAACAGCGGCTCAGGCGTGCCGGCCGGCCGTCGGCCTCGACGTCGTCGAACCCGACCTCGGTGAGCAGGGCGACCGCGTCGCGCGCGACGCTCGACAGTGCCTGCGCCAGCCGCACCCGGTTCGCCCCGGCACGGCGTCGGCCACCCGGGAGGCTCGGGGGCACGTCCGGCAGGGCGGCGAACAGGTTCACCGTGTCGATGTCGTCCGGCACCGGCCGGGTCCGTCCGGTCCCGGCACGGAGGCCCGCCGCGACCGCGGTCCGTTCGGCGGCGGAGTCGGCGGGTGCCGGAGCGGCGGCGGTGGCCAGGCGGGCGATCGCGGCCCGGAGCGCACGGGCGTCCTGCAGCTCGCGGGCGGTCGCCCCGACGTCGATCGGTTCGGTGTGCAACCCGAGCCACTCGTCGAGGTCAGCGGGTGTGGCCAGCAACTCGCCGAGGTGACCGCGGGGGCGTCGACGGTCCGGGTCGTCGGCGAACCCACCGGTGTGGGCGAAGTCCAGGGCGATCCGACCGGCGTCGAAGAACCACGAGGACCCGGCATCGGTCCGGATGTCCTGCCCTGTTCGCATCCGCCCAGGCTAACGGGTGCGCGGCGCGCCTCCGACACGATCTCCCGAGGCTGGGCTAGCCGTTCCGTTCCGGCGGTGCCACGTGATCACGTTCCGCTCGTCGAACCGCCGACCGCAGCGCGCGCACGCCAGCGGGCGAGTTGGCGTGCGGTACCGGAAGTGCTCGTGCCCCGCGGGACAGGTCCCCACCCACGGGGCCAGTTCGCTGGCGATCGGGCCGTCGTGCAGCCGCGAGCCCGTGTACCCGAGGCCCTGGGCCGTCCGCCGCCACGTGGGACCGTGTCCGGCGCGCGGCCCGCTCAGCGCGTGTGCGATCTCGTGCAGCAGCACCTGCTCGACGTCCTCCGGGGTGGAGCGGACCGCGAGGTGGCGGCTCACCGTGATCCGGCGTCGCGCGAAGTCGCACTGGCCGGCACGGGTCTTCGCGTTGTCGAACGCGAAGACCCACGAGCCGTCGGGCAGGTGGTGCCCCATCAGCTCGGCGGCGCGGTTCCGCACGTGGTCGAGCGGGGTCACTCGTCCCGGTCCGTGCGGGACGGACGCGCCAGCCGACCCCAGAGCGAGTCGCCCTCGGTCCGCGCCGCGTCCGGGGCGCCGAGCACCCGACGCGGGGCCGGCGGCACCTGCGGCGCGGTCTCGGCCGGACGAGGTGCGGGCTCCGAGTCGGTGCGCACCGCGAAGTCGCGTGCGGTCCGCGGGCGTTCGGCCTCCGGTTCGACCGCGGGCTGCGTCATGGAGGCCCGGAGCGCGGCCTCGACGGCGGTCCGGAGCGCCTCGGTGCGCTCCGCCGGGGCGCCGGCAGCGCGGAACGCGTCGTACGACCGACTGAGGACGGCGCGGGCCTCCTCGAAGCGGGACAGCTCGTAGAGGGACCAGCCCTCGAGTTCGGCGGCGGCGCCCTCGAGCTCCGGCCACTCCTCGGTCGCGGCGGTGTCCCGCGCCATCGAGGCCTCGGTCGCCGCACGTTCGTACCGCCCGAGGTCGTGCAGGACGTGAGCGCGGCGGATCCGGGCGGCCACTTTGTCCTGGCGTTCCCCGGTGAACATCGTCAGCCGGAACACCTCTTCGGCGACGGTCAGCGCCTCGTCCAGCCGTCCGAGCAGGCGGAGCAGCTCGGCACGTTCGGCCAGGGCGTCGGTGCTGCGGCTCTGCCCGAGGTCCCGCAGGCGGTCCTGCACGGCCTGGACGTCGACGGCCGGGCGGAGGCTGACCGGCGCGAAGGTGCTGCCCGGGCTGACCCCGGCGGTCACCGGAGCGGCATGACGGGGCTCCCGGGCCTGGTCGGCACGGTCGTGGTCTCGGCGTTCTTCGGGCGGGAGGGACATCACGGTCGAGGGTATCCGCGTCGCCCCGGGAGGTGTCCGTGCCACGCGCACGAACGCGGACGGCCCGCCCCGGGTCTCCGGGACGGGCCGTGCTCGAGAGTGCTGCTGGTCACATCCCGTTGAAGGAGCTGGCGGCGACACCGATGTAGACCGCACCGGCCACCACGGCGGCCAGGACGGCGAGGACGATCGCCAGGACACCCCAGAGCCGACCGCGCTTCGCGACGATCGCGACGATGCCCTGCACGATCGCCCACAGGCCGAAGACCGAACCGACGAGCATGAGGACGGCGCCGGTGCCGAGTCCTGCCATCGCCTCCGGGTCCTGCATGAGTTGACGCTGGAGCTCCTGCGAGTCGGCGGGGTTGCCGGATCCGCCGTTCTGCGCGTAGTCCTGCAGCAGCTGACTGCTCGACAGTGCGGTGCCGAGCATGACGCCGGCGATCACCCCGATCACGAGCGCGATGACGGCTGCGGCGAACGCGATCAGGCCGACGGTCTTCTTCTTCTTCGCGGGCTCCTCGTACGAGTGCCATGCGGGCGCCCCGCCGTGCTGCTGCTGGTTGCCGTACTGCTGCGGCTGCCCGTACTGCTGCTGCCCGTGCTGTGTCGGCTGGCCCCAATTCGGTGCGGACTGCTGCTGCCCGTACTGCTGTGTCGGCTGGTCCTCGTACCGCGGCGCTCCGCCCTGCTCCGGGCTGACGCGCTCGCCGTAGCGCGGCTGCTGGTCGTTGCGATCGTCGTTGGTCATCGGCGGCCTCCTCGTGGTGTGCGGTCGCGCGCTGGCGCGGCGTGCTCAGCCCATCCTGGCAGCGTCCCCCGCGCAGGGTGCGGCCAGGAGGTGATCCGCAGCCGGGGCTCAGGCGCCGAAGACCGACCGGTTCGGCTCCGGCGACCCGACGGCCGTGGTGTCGGTGACGATGGGTGCCCCCGCGATGAAGGACCGCAGCTCGTCACCGTGGATGACCTTGCTCGGCAGCGGATCGGACGAGTACCGCCGGGGCATGTCGGCGATCGGCAACTCGCCGGGGGAGCCGAGCAGCACGATGTTGCCGAAGCGTCGGCCCTTCAGCATCCCGGTGTCCGCCACCGCCGCCACCGAGGGCAACACCGACTGCAGCGTCGCCGCCTGCCCGCGGGCGAACGCCAGTCCGGCACCGTCCGCGACGTTCACCGCGACCATGCCGGTCGGGGACAGGAACGACGCCACGGAGCGGTAGAACTCCACGCTCGTGACGTGCGCGGGCGTGCGTGCCCCCGAGAACACGTCCACGACGGCCAGGTCCACCGTGCCGCGGAGCCCCGCGGGCAGCTTCTCGAGCACCTCGCGGGCGTCGCCGTACCGCACCCGGATCGAGGCGCCGCGGGGGAACGGCAGGGCGTCCCGGACGTGGTCGACCAGGTCCCGTTCGAGCTCGATGACCTGCTGCCGGGAACCCGGCCGGGTCACCGCCACGTACCGCGGCAGCGTCAGCGCGCCGGCGCCCAGGTGCAGCGCCGTCACCGGCCCCGGCGGCAGCAGGTCGATCGCGTGCCCGATCCGCCGGATGTACTCGAACGCCAGGTGCGTCGGGTCCTCGAGGTCGACGTGCGACTGCGGCGTCCCGTCCACCACCAGGGTGAACGACCCCGGACGGTGTCGGTCTGGTTCGACGACCGCGTACCCCGCACCCACCCGGAACCCGTCGAACGCATCAGCCATGCGTCCATGGAACACCACCCGGACCCCTGCCCGGTCCCCACCCGTGGGTGGTGGGCCGGCGGACGCGGCCTCCCAGGACGTCGTCTTCCTCGGCATCGAGGCGCTGCTCTCCGTCGGCATCGGCCTCGCGATGGGCGGCCGCACCCGCTTCCGGACCGTCGGCACCCCCGACGGGAAGGGACGCACCATGCAGTCCCGCACCGGCTGGGTCGGTGCCGGCCTCTGGATCGCCCTCATCGTCGTCCGGATCGGCCTCGACGTCGTCGGTGCCCACCTCGGCGCACACCTGCCCACCTCGACCGGCGTCATCCTCCTCATGCTCGCCGTCAACCGCGCCGCCCCGGCACTGGTCGTCGACCAGCGCCTCCAGCACGACGCCCGCACCGCCCGCGGCATGATGGTGTGATGAGCGACCTCCGCGGCCCCGAGGGGCGTGACGCCGGGACCGACTCCGCACGGGGCCGGTCCCGCGCCGGGCTGTCCGTCGGGCTCACCGCGATCGGCATCGTCGTCGTCGCCTTCTGGTTCGTCCGGAACGGCGTCGCCCAGGAACTCCCCGTCTGGGTCTGGGGTGGCGGTGCCGTGGCGCTCGCCGCGTGGGCGGTCCGCGAGTACGGCCCACCCCGCGTCGTCGTGCCCTCGGCCGTGCTGATGGTCGCCGCGGGGTCGCTCGCGGTCGTCCACACCGACGGACTCCTGCTCGTCCCGGTCATCATCGGGCTCGTGGTCCTCGGAGCCGCGCCGACCCTCCCCGGCTGGGCTGCCGTCCTCGCCGCACTCGCCGCCGTGGTCGTCGTCGCCGGGATCGCGACGGTCGTCGGCACATCGGTCGCCCTGGTCCTCGGTGTCGCCCTCGGCCTGGCACTCGGCGTCGTGATCGGCATCAGCCGCCGACAGCTCCGGATTGCGGAGGAACAGACGCGCGTCCTCGAGGAGCAGGCCCGCCAGGCCGACCGCGACCAGCAGCGTGCCCGCCTGCTCGCCGACCGGGCCCGGGACGCCCGGGACGTGCACGACGTCCTCGCGCACTCGCTCGGCGCACTCGTCCTGCAGCTCGACGCGGTGGAGGCCCTGCTCGAGGTCGGCCGGGTCGACGACGCCCGACGGCGCGCGACCGATGCCCGCGCGCTCGCCGCCGACGGGCTCGCCGAGGCACGTCGGGCCGTCCGCGCCCTCCGCGACGACCTGCCCGACGCCGACGCCGACACGGGCACGGAGACCGCCGTCGCCCAGGGCGACCCCTCGTCCGACGAGAGCAGTGCGCCGGAGTCGGCACGGACCTCCCGGCCGGCCGGCGACGGCATCGCCGCCCTGGTCGACGCGCACCGCTCCTTCGGTGGCACCGCAGTCGTGCAGGGCGACCTCGACCTGCCCGACGTCGACGAGCCCACCCGCGCGGTCGTCATGGCCGGCGTCCGGGAGGCCCTCAGCAACGCCCGCAGGCACGCTCCCGGCCGCCCCGTGTCCCTGTCCGTCATCCGGGACGGCGACGCCGTGGACGTCGTGGTCGCGAACCCGGTCGCCGCGGACGGACACGGCCTGCTCGGGATGCGCGAGCGCTTTGAAGAGCTCGGCACCGACGCGACCGTCGAGGCGGAGCGGTCCGACGGCGAGTTCGTCGTCGCGATGCACGTGCCCGTCGCCCAGGTCGCCGACCGGCCCGGCGTCGACGGAACGACCGGCCGGACCTCGTGACGATCCGGGTCCTCGTCGCCGACGACCAGGCGATCGTCCGTGACGGACTGGTGACGGTGCTCTCGCTCGTCGACGACCTGGATGTCGTGGGCGAAGCCGAGGACGGCGCGGCCGCCGTCGCGATGGTCGAGGCGCTCACGCCGGACGTCGTGCTCATGGACCTGCGGATGCCCGTCCTCGACGGGGCGGCGGCGACCGGGCGGATCACCGCAGGACACCCGCAGGTCGCGGTCCTCGTGCTGACCACGCACGCGGACGACGACTCGATCCTCACCGCGCTCGCCGCCGGGGCCCGCGGCTACCTGACGAAGGAAGCCGGCCACTTCCCGGGGCTGACCCCGCGCGAGGCCGACGTGCTGACCCGGATCGCCGACGGCCGGACGAACCCCGAGATCGCCGCCGAGCTGTTCCTGACCGTGCCGACCGTGAAGTCCTCCGTCAACCAGGTCTTCGCGATGCTCGGCGTCCGGACCCGGGCGGAGGCGGTCGCCCGCGTCCTGCGCTGACCGGCCGGGCTCGTCGTACCGCGCTGATCGATGCTTCTGCATCGACTGACAGGGGACGTCAAGCCTCGCGACGTACCGTGGTGCGGTCCTCACGACGACGAGCGACGCGACCGCGGGTCCCCACCGACCGGTCGTGCCCGTCGTCCCGGTCCCTCGGGCGTCCCCGCAGGGGTCCGACCCGGACGCCTGCCCGACGACGAGCCCCGCTCCCGTCGCGGGTCTCGACGACGTGCTCCGCGTCCACCCGTACCGCTGCACCGCGCACCGCTGCACCGAGCGCTGCACCACGCACCGCTGCAGACGCACCGCCGCACGACGTCCGGGCCCCGCGCCCGAAGGAGCACCCCATGACCGCCGACACCATGTCCGTCCCCGTCCGACCGAGCCGACCGGACCGGTCGCCGACGTCCGCTCCGGACCGGGTACGGAGCACGGCGGGGCCGAGCCGTGCCTCCCGTCCGCTCGTCGACGACCACCAGGGTGCGCCAGCCTGGATGCGCGTCGTCGGCGGGGTCGTCCTGGCCGCCGGGCTGGCGCTCACCGCAGCCGTCCTCGGCTGGCCCGGGGACGCGCCGGAGTCGGCGCTCGTGATCCCCGGCCTCGTCGCGGTCGTCGTCGGGGTCCTGGCGCTGGTCGCCCGGGCCGGCCTGACCGTCACCGAGGACGCCGTCGTCCTGCACTTCCGCCCGCTCCCGCGGCGGCGCATCGCCCGGCGCAGCATCACGGCCGTCCGGGTGACCGAGGCGGACGCGCGCACCTACGGCGGCCTCGGGTTGCGGATCGGTCGTCGTCGCCGCGCCCTGGTGCTCACGCCGGGGCCCGGTGTGGAGATCACCGACGCGTCAGGACGGACGACGTTCGTGCGGAGCGACCGGCCGCAGGACGCAGTGCGGGCGCTGGTCGGCGCCGCTGCCACTGGTCCTGGTGGCCGTCCCGGCGGGCCTGCAGGGCCCTCCGCCGGGGAATGAGACCGGTCGCCCGGGGCTTATACACGTCGGACTCGATCTCGGTCAAGCCAGGGACTGGACAGCGCACTGTCGAGCCACCTATGATGATAGTTCGCGCTCCCTGGCATCCGTGTCGTCATATTGCGGTCGACCGAGTTCCACGAAGACGCCTCTCAGCAGGTGCTTCGCTGAACACGCCTGGTGATGCCGGTCCCGTATATGGCGGCGGGGCCCGCTCACCGATCATCCCACACGCGGCTCCGGACCCGGAGCACACCGTACTCGTGTCCTGATCACCGGGTTGCGCCGAGCGATCAATCCACTCACCTACACACTGCTTCGTCAGTGTCGGCCCGACGGGGCCTACCGGAGGTCACACCCTTGGCTGCTGCGCCCAACGCATCCACCAACCCCAAGAACGGTCGCAACCACTCGCGACTCTCGTTCGCCAAGATCACGGACACCCTCACGGTTCCTGATCTGCTCGCCCTCCAGACGGAGAGCTTCGACTGGCTCGTCGGCAACGACGCATGGAAGGCCCGCCTCGCCGAAGGGCAGGAGCAGGGTCGTACCGACCTCGCGCTGCACTCCGGCCTCGAGGAGATCTTCGAGGAGATCTCCCCGATCGAGGACCTCGGCGAGACCATGCAGCTCTCGTTCACGTCCCCGGAGCTCGAGGACCCGAAGTACTCCATCGACGACTGCAAGGAGCGTGGCAAGACCTACGCTGCCCCGCTCTACGTCAACGCCGAGTTCATGAACCACATGACCGGTGAGATCAAGACGCAGACGGTCTTCATGGGTGACTTCCCGCTCATGACCGAGCGCGGCACGTTCATCATCAACGGCACCGAGCGTGTCGTCGTCTCGCAGCTCGTCCGCTCGCCGGGCGTGTACTTCGAGCGCCAGCAGGAGAAGACGTCCGACAAGGACATCTACTCGGCTCGCATCATCCCGTCCCGTGGCGCCTGGCTCGAGTTCGAGATCGACAAGCGCGACCAGGTGGGCGTGCGCATCGACCGCAAGCGCAAGCAGTCCGTGACCGTCTTCCTCAAGGCCCTCGGCCTGACGAGCGAAGAGATCATGGAGGAGTTCCAGGGCTTCGCGTCGATGGAGTCGACCCTCGAGAAGGACGCCGTCCTCACGAAGGAAGAGGCGCTCAAGGACATCTACCGCAAGCTGCGTCCGGGCGAGCAGGTCGCTGCCGAGGCCGCGCGTGCGCTCCTCGACAACTTCTACTTCAACTCGAAGCGCTACGACCTGGCCAAGGTCGGTCGCTACAAGCTCGACCGCAAGCTCGGCATCGACGCCCCGCTGTCCGACTCGGTGCTCACCGTGCAGGACATCGTCGCGACGATCAAGTACCTGGTGTCCCTGCACGCCGAGCGCACCCACATGGACGGCGTCCGTGACGGTGAGCCGGTCCAGCTCCGCCTCGACGTGGACGACATCGACCACTTCGGCAACCGTCGCATCCGCGCGGTCGGCGAGCTGATCCAGAACCAGGTCCGCACCGGTCTGTCCCGCATGGAGCGCGTCGTCCGCGAGCGCATGACCACGCAGGACATCGAGGCCATCACGCCGCAGACGCTCATCAACGTGCGTCCCGTCGTCGCCGCGATCAAGGAGTTCTTCGGGACGTCCCAGCTGTCGCAGTTCATGGACCAGAACAACCCGCTCGCGGGTCTGACGCACAAGCGTCGCCTGTCGGCCCTCGGCCCGGGTGGTCTGTCCCGTGAGCGCGCCGGCGTCGAGGTCCGTGACGTTCACCCGTCGCACTACGGCCGCATGTGCCCGATCGAGACCCCGGAAGGCCCGAACATCGGCCTGATCGGTTCGCTCGCGTCGTTCGGTCGGATCAACTCGTTCGGTTTCATCGAGACCCCGTACCGTCGCGTCGTCGACGGCGAGGTCACGAAGACCATCGACTACCTGACCGCTTCCGAAGAGGACGAGTTCGTCGTCGCGCAGGCCAACGCCCCGCTGACGAACGACTTCCACTTCGCCGACGACAAGGTGCTCGTCCGCAAGAAGGGCGGAGAGGTCGAACTCGTCGCCCGCGACGAGGTCGACTACATGGACGTCTCGCCGCGCCAGATGGTGTCGGTCGCGACCTCGCTCATCCCGTTCCTCGAGCACGACGACGCGAACCGCGCGCTCATGGGTGCGAACATGCAGCGCCAGGCCGTGCCGCTCCTCCGCTCCGAGTCGCCGCTCGTCGGTACCGGCATGGAGGGCTACACCGCCATCGACGCCGGTGACGTCGTGACCGCCGACAAGGCCGGCGTCGTCTCCGAGGTCTCGGCCGACGCCGTGACCCTGCAGCTCGACGAGGGTGGCACGCAGACCTTCTACCTGCGCAAGTTCGACCGCTCCAACCAGGGCACCAGCTACAACCACCGCGTGATCGTCAGCGCCGGTGAGCGTGTGGAGCAGGGCGAGGTCATCGCCGACGGCCCCGCGACGGAGAACGGCGAGCTCGCGCTCGGCAAGAACCTCCTCGTCGCGTTCATGCCGTGGGAGGGCTACAACTACGAGGACGCGATGATCCTGTCGCAGAACCTCGTGAAGGACGACACGCTCTCCTCGATCCACATCGAGGAGTACGAGGTCGACGCCCGCGACACCAAGCTCGGCAAGGAAGAGATCACCCGCGATCTGCCGAACGTCAGCCCGGACCTCCTGGCCGACCTCGACGAGCGCGGCATCATCCGGATCGGTGCCGAGGTCCGCCCCGGCGACATCCTGGTCGGCAAGGTCACGCCGAAGGGCGAGACCGAGCTGTCCGCTGAAGAGCGCCTGCTCCGTGCCATCTTCAACGAGAAGTCGCGCGAAGTCCGCGACACCTCGCTCAAGGTGCCCCACGGTGAAGAGGGCACGATCATCGGCGTCAAGGTGTTCGACTCGCAGGACGGCGACGACGAGCTCGGCTCGGGCGTCAACCAGCGCGTGGTCGTCTACATCGCCCAGAAGCGCAAGATCACCGCGGGTGACAAGCTCGCCGGCCGCCACGGCAACAAGGGCGTCATCTCGACGATCCTGCCCGTGGAGGACATGCCGTTCCTCGCGGACGGCACCCCGGTGGACATCGTCCTCAACCCGCTCGGCGTCCCCGGTCGCATGAACTTCGGCCAGGTCCTGGAGATCCACCTCGGGTGGCTCGCCAAGCAGGGCTGGCAGGTCGAGGGCATCCAGGAGTGGGCCGAGAACCTGCCGGAAGCCGCGCACAGCGCAGCCCCCGGCACGAAGGTCGCCACGCCGGTGTTCGACGGTGCGTACGAGCGCGAGATCGAGGGCCTCCTCGACTCCACGCTCCCGAACCGTGACGGCGAGCGCCTGATCGGTTCCTCGGGCAAGGCACAGCTCTTCGACGGCCGCTCCGGCGAGCCGTTCCCGGAGCCCGTGTCGGTCGGCTACATGTACATCCTGAAGCTGCACCACCTGGTCGACGACAAGATCCACGCCCGTTCGACCGGCCCGTACTCGATGATCACGCAGCAGCCGCTGGGTGGGAAGGCGCAGTTCGGTGGACAGCGCTTCGGTGAGATGGAGGTGTGGGCGCTCGAGGCATACGGTGCCGCGTACGCCCTCCAGGAGCTCCTGACGATCAAGTCCGACGACATCCTCGGCCGCGTGAAGGTCTACGAGGCGATCGTCAAGGGCGAGAACATCCAGGAGCCCGGCATCCCGGAGTCGTTCAAGGTCCTCATGAAGGAGATGCAGTCGCTCTGCCTGAACGTCGAGGTCCTCTCGGCGGACGGCCAGGCGGTCAGCCTGCGCGACACGGACGACGAGGTCTTCCGTGCCGCTGAAGAGCTCGGCATCAACATCTCCTCGCGGTTCGAGTCGTCGTCCGTCGACGACATCTGATCCCGCCCGCTGAACACGTTTCGAACCAGCAAGAGAGAAGAACATTGCTCGAAGCAACTTCCTTTGACGCCATTCGGATCGGCCTCGCTACCGCCGAGGACATCCGCCAGTGGTCGTACGGCGAGGTCAAGAAGCCGGAGACGATCAACTACCGCACCCTGAAGCCCGAGAAGGACGGTCTGTTCGGTGAACAGATCTTCGGTCCGTCCCGCGACTGGGAGTGCGCCTGCGGCAAGTACAAGCGAGTCCGGTTCAAGGGCATCGTCTGCGAGCGCTGCGGCGTCGAGGTCACCAAGTCCTCGGTCCGCCGTGAGCGCATGGGCCACATCGAGCTCGCCGCACCCGTCACGCACATCTGGTACTTCAAGGGCGTCCCGTCGCGCCTGGGTTACCTGCTGGACATGGCCCCGAAGGACCTCGAGAAGGTCATCTACTTCGCGGCGTACATGATCATCAGCATCGACGAGGAGGGCCGTCACGCTGACATGCCCGGCCTCGAGAACGAGATGCGCCTCGAGATCAAGAACCTCGAGAACCAGCGCGACTCGATCATCGCCGACCGCCTCAAGAAGCTCGAGGACGACCTCGCAGCGCTCGAGGAAGAAGGTGCCAAGGCCGACGTGAAGCGTCGGACCAAGGACACCGCCGAGAAGGAGATGTCCCAGGTCCGCAAGTCCTTCGACGAGGACATCACCCGTCTCGAGCGTGTGTGGGAGGACTTCCGCAACCTCAAGGTGGGCGACCTCAAGCCCGAGGACGCCGTCTTCCACGAGCTGCAGGACCGCTTCGGGATCTACTTCGACGCCTACATGGGCGCCGAGGCGATCAAGCTGCGGCTCGAGGCCTTCGACCTGGCCGCCGAGGCCGAGGCGCTGCGTCTGCAGATCGCCGAGGGCAAGGGCCAGAAGAAGATCCGTGCGATCAAGCGTCTGCGCGTCGTCAGCTCCTTCCTCGCCACCGGCAACTCGCCGGCAGCGATGGTGCTCGACGTCGTGCCGGTCATCCCGCCGGAACTGCGCCCGATGGTGCAGCTCGACGGTGGCCGCTTCGCCACGTCGGACCTCAACGACCTCTACCGTCGTGTGATCAACCGCAACAACCGTCTCCGCCGCCTGCTCGACCTCGGTGCTCCCGAGATCATCGTGAACAACGAGAAGCGCATGCTGCAGGAAGCGGTCGACGCGCTGTTCGACAACGGTCGTCGTGGTCGCCCCGTCACGGGTACCGGCAACCGCGCCCTCAAGTCCCTGAGCGACATGCTCAAGGGCAAGCAGGGTCGTTTCCGCCAGAACCTGCTCGGCAAGCGCGTCGACTACTCGGGTCGTTCGGTCATCATCGTCGGCCCGCAGCTCAAGCTCCACCAGTGCGGTCTGCCCAAGCAGATGGCGCTCGAGCTGTTCAAGCCGTTCGTCATCAAGCGCCTCATCGACCTGTCGCACGCGCAGAACATCAAGTCGGCCAAGCGCATGGTCGAGCGTTCGCGTGCCCAGGTCTGGGACGTGCTCGAGGAGATCATCCGCGAGCGCCCCGTGCTGCTGAACCGTGCACCCACGCTGCACCGTCTCGGCATCCAGGCGTTCGAGCCGCAGCTCGTCGAGGGCAAGGCCATCCAGCTCCACCCGCTGGTCTGTGCTGCGTTCAACGCCGACTTCGACGGCGACCAGATGGCCGTGCACCTGCCGCTGTCGGTCGAGGCCCAGGCCGAGGCCCGCATCCTGATGCTCGCCTCGAACAACATCCTCAAGCCGTCCGACGGCCGTCCGGTGACCCTGCCCGCACAGGACATGATCATCGGTCTGCACCACCTCACGACCGTCCGCGAGGGCGCCGTGGGTGAGGGCCGTTCGTTCTCCTCGGTCGCCGAGGCGATCATGGCGAAGGACCAGAACACGCTGCACCTCAACGCGATGGTGAAGATCCGCATGTCGGGTGTCCACTTCGCCGAGGGTGAAGCGCCCGAGGGCTACGAGGTCGGTCAGTCGATCCTCCTCGAGACCACCCTCGGCCGTGCGCTCTTCAACGAGACCCTCCCCACGGACTACCCGTTCGTCCAGAAGGTCACCGACAAGGGCACGCTCTCCGCGATCGTCAACGACCTCGCCGAGCGCTACTCCAAGACCGAGACGGCCGCCGCCCTCGACCGGATCAAGGACGCCGGCTTCTACTGGGGCACCCGCTCCGGTGTGACCGTCGCCCTCTCGGACGTCGTGACGCCTCCTCGCAAGAAGGAGATCATCGCGGGCTACGAGATCCAGGCCGCCAAGGTCCAGGGCGAGTTCGACAAGGGTCTGATCACCGACGCGGAACGTCGCGCCGACCTGATCAAGATCTGGACCGAGGCCACGAACGAGATCGCGCAGGAGATGCGCGACAACTTCCCGAAGGACAACACCATCAACCGCATGGTGTCCTCGGGCGCTCGTGGTAACTGGCTGCAGGTGCGCAACATCGCCGGTATGCGTGGTCTGGTGAGCAACCCGAAGGGTGACATCATCGCCCGCCCGATCATCAACTCGTACCGCGAGGGCCTGACCGTGGCGGAGTACTTCATCGCCACGCACGGTGCTCGCAAGGGTCTGGCGGACACGGCTCTCCGTACCGCCGACTCGGGGTACCTGACCCGTCGTCTCGTGGACGTGTCGCAGGACGTCATCATCCGTGAGGACGACTGCGGGACGACCCGTGGCCTCGAGCTGCCGATCGCGACGATGGGTGCCGACGGCAAGCTCGTCCGCGACCCGCGCGTCGAGAACACCGTCTACTCGCGCACCCTCGCGACCGAGGCCGTCGACGCCTCGGGCACCGTGGTGGCCGAGGGCGGCGAGGACGTCGGTGACGTCCTCCTCGACAAGCTGCTGGCGGCCGGGGTCGAGAGCATCAAGGTGCGCTCGGTCCTGACCTGCGAGTCGGCCGTCGGTGTCTGCGCGCAGTGCTACGGCCGGTCGCTCGCCACGGGCAACCTGGTCGACATCGGTGAGGCTGTGGGCATCATCGCCGCCCAGTCCATCGGTGAGCCCGGTACCCAGCTGACGATGCGTACCTTCCACACGGGTGGTTCGGCCTCGGCCGACGACATCACGCAGGGTCTGCCCCGCGTGACCGAGCTCTTCGAGGCTCGCACCCCGAAGGGCGCGTCCCCGATCGCCGAGGCCCCCGGCCGCGCCACGATCGAGGACACGGACAAGGGTCGTCGGATCATCCTCACGCCGGACAACGGCGACGAGCCGTTCATCTACCCGGTGCTCAAGCGTGCGACCCTCCTCATCGAGGACGGCCAGCACGTTGAGCTCGGCGAGCAGTTCATCGCCGGCACCGTCGACCCGAAGGAAGTCCTCCGGGTCAAGGGTGTCCGAGAGGTCCAGAAGCACCTGGTCAACGGTGTGCAGGACGTCTACGGCTCGCAGGGTGTGCCGATCCACGACAAGCACATCGAGGTCATCGTCCGCCAGATGCTCCGCAAGGTCACCGTCGTCGACCACGCCGACACCGACCTGCTGCCGGGCGAGCTCGTCGACCGGTCGCGCTACAACGCGATCAACCGGGCGGCGCTGCAGGAGGGTCGCAAGACCGCCTCGGCTCGCCAGGAGGTCATGGGCATCACCAAGGCGTCCCTCGCGACCGAGTCGTGGCTGTCCGCCGCGTCCTTCCAGGAGACCACCCGCGTCCTGACGCAGGCGGCCATGGAGGGCAAGCAGGACCAGCTCGTCGGCCTCAAGGAGAACGTCATCATCGGCAAGCTCATCCCCGCCGGGACGGGCCTCAGCCGGTACCGTGACGTGGACGTGAACGCGACGGAAGAAGCGAAGGCGGAGCGGTACCCGAACCGCATCTTCGCGGACGACTCGTCGTTCTCGGACGCCGACCTGAGCTTCGTCGACTTCGACAGCTTCTCGTCGGACGACTTCACGCCGGGTACGTACAACTGAACCGAGTGAGTCCCTGAGGAGGGCCCCGCATCCAGTGGATGCGGGGCCCTTCCGCTGTCGCGGGGGAGACGCCGGACGGGAGGCACGGGGCGGGCCCGCCACGGGCCTCCCGTGCCGATCCGGCCCGGTCCTAGACGGAGCGACCGGCGTCGCTGTCGCGACCGCCGGAACCACGGCCGCCCTCGTCGGCGAGCGAGTACAGGCTCAGGACGTTGCCGTCGGGGTCGCGGGCGTCGAACCAGTCGACGGCTCCGTCGACGCACTCGACCGGTCCGACGTCGATCCCGAGGGCGGCGATCCGGGCGTGCTGCGCCACGACGTCGTCGACGCCGAAGCGGACGATGACGGGGTTGTCGTCGGCGTCCGGGTCCTCGAGGAGCTGGATCCAGATGCCGCCGACCTCGTACTCGGCGACGCCCTCGGTGGGCTCGAGATCGGGCTCGACCCGTTCGAACACCGCGCCGTACCAGAGGCAGGAGGCCTCCAGGTCGGTGACGGGCAACCCCACGGTCACGCTCGTGATGTCCATGTCTCATCATGGTCCGTCGATGCCCGGTGCGTCGAGGGGTAGGGCATGCTGTGAGGATGGCGACGCTGCGCGAACGGGTCACGGCTCCGGCTCACCTCGATGTCCCGACACCGGTCGGTGGCCTGACGTTCCGGCCCGCCACGATGGCGGACCTGCCGGAGGTGCACGGCATCGCCCTCGAGTCGGCCGCGGTCGACGAGCCGCACGCGCATCCCTCCACAGAGGACTTCATGCACCGGCTGTCCACAGAAGGGCTCGACCCCGAGCGTGACACGGTGGTCGCGATCGATGCTGAGGGGCATGTGCACGCCTACGCCATCGTCATCCCGGTCCCGACGCGGGACACCGCTGCCCGGGTCATCCTCGGCGGCTCGGTGCGCCCCGCGCACCGCGGACGGGGGATCGGCCGACGGATGCTCGCGTGGCAGACCGGGCGGGCACGGCAGCATCTCGCCGGGCTCGACCTGGACCTGCCCGGCGCCATCGACCTCACCGCACCGCAGGGGTCGTCGACACTCGCGCTCGCCGCGCACGCCGGACTGCACCCGGTGCGGACGTGGGTCGACATGCAGGTCGTCCTGGACGACGCGGATGCGCCCGGGCGGCAGTCCGTGCCGCCGTTGCCCGACGGGCTCGTGCTGCGCGCGGCGACGGTGGCCGACGTCGAGCCGATGCGGGCGGCCAAGAACGACGCCTTCCGTGACCACTGGGGCTCGCAGCCGATGGTGGAAGCGGACTGGCGCGGGTACCTCACGGCGGAGAAGAGCCGGTTGGACCTGTCGCGCGTCGTGGTGGACGAGCACGGGGACGTCCTGGCCTTCACCGTCGTCGAGTCCGACCCCGGTGCCTTCGCTGCCCGCGGTCGGAGCTTCGGGTACCTCCACTGGGTCGGCGTCGTCCGTCGCGCACGCGGTCGCGGCCTCGCTCCGCTGGTGCTCGGTGCGACCCTCGACGCCGTCCGTGACGCCGGCCTCTCCGCAGCGTCGCTCGAGGTCGACGCCGAGAACCCGAGCGGTGCCGTCGCGCTGTACGAACGGTTCGGCTTCGTCGCCGGGACCGCGACGATCACGACCTCGATGGCCCTCTAGGCTCCGTCCGCGGAACTCGGTACCCCCGGGTACCCCTGTTCTGGGTCCAGTCAGGACCCCGCCGCCCCCTCCTTCTGGGACTGATCCGCGCAGTGACACCGGACGTACCGTGGTCGAGCGCCGCAACCCTGGCGGCGCCCACCGAACCACGCCGATCCGTCGCGCGCGCAAGCAAGGAGGTACAGGGCACATGGCAACCCTGTCCGAGATCCTGATCCTCAACGGCGCCCTCCCGATCGAGTACCTCGACGCGATGACCGGTCACGAAGACGTCGACGAGCAGGCGATCCGCTCACTCGTCGAGCAGGGCGTCGTGAGCGAGGCGCAGTACATCACCGCGCGTGCTGCGTCGCACAACTCGAAGACGGTCCCGCTGACCGACTACCCGGTCGACGGCACGGCCGTCTCGGTCCTGCCCGCTCCGCTCTGCCGTCGGCACTCGGTGCTCGGCATCGGCTTCGAGGGCGAGACCCTCGTGCTCGCGATGGTCAACCCGGCCAACGTCCTGGCGATCGACGACGCACGCACGGCCTCCGGCCGGCCGATCAAGCCGCTGCAGGTGGACGAACGTGACCTGTTGTCCGCCTTCGAACGCTACCTGCGCGCCGACGACGAGCTCAACGACCTCACCTCCTCGCTCGAAGAAGAGGCGCGCACCACCGAGCACCAGGCCGACATCGGCGACGGCTCACTCGACGACGTCCCGATCGTCCGGTTCGTCAACCTGCTCGTGTCACAGGCGATCCAGGACCACGCGTCCGACATCCACATCGAGCCCGGCGAGCACGAGGTCCGGGTCCGCTACCGCATCGACGGCGTCCTGCACGAGATGAGCCCGGCGCCGAAGAACATCCAGAACGGCGTCATCAGCCGCCTCAAGATCATGAGCGACATCGACATCGCGGAGCGACGGAAGCCCCAGGACGGCCGCATGTCCGTCCGTCACGGTGGACGCCAGATCGACCTCCGAGTGGCGACGCTGCCGACGGTGTGGGGCGAGAAGGTCGTCATGCGGATCCTCGACAACACGAACACGTCGTTGACCCTCAAGGACCTCAACCTGCTCGACCGGAACGCCGCGGCCTACCAGCGCTCCTACTCGAAGCCGTACGGCATGATCCTGGTCACCGGCCCGACCGGTTCCGGCAAGTCGACCACGCTCTACACGACGCTGAACGCCGTCGCGAAGCCCGAGATCAACGTCATCACCGTCGAAGACCCCGTCGAGTACCGGATGGCGGGGGTCAACCAGGTGCAGGTCAACCCGAAGGCCGGGCTGACCTTCGCCTCGGCGCTCCGCAGCATCCTCCGCTCCGACCCCGACGTCGTCCTGCTCGGTGAGATCCGCGACCACGAGACCGCCCAGATCGCGATCGAAGCGTCCCTCACCGGGCACCTCGTGCTCTCCACCCTGCACACGAACGACGCCCCCTCGGCGATCACCCGTCTCACCGAGATGGACATCGAGCCGTTCCTCGTCGGGTCGGCGCTCGACTGCGTCGTCGCCCAGCGGCTCGCCCGCAAGCTCTGTGACCGGTGCAAGGTCCCGGCGTTCTACGAGGCCGAGCAGCTCCACGCGCTCGGGTTCCTCGACAGCGCCGACGCCCCCGTGCCCGACTTCTTCGCCCCGATCGGCTGCTCGGTCTGCTCGAACACCGGGTACCGGGGACGCATCGCCCTGCACGAGGTGATGACCGTGACCGAGGAGATCGAGCGCCTCGCCGTGTCCCGGGCCTCGAGCGCCGAGATCAGCCGGGTCGCCCAGGCGCAGGGCATGCTCACCCTCCGCATGGACGGGTGGGAGAAGGTCAAGCTCGGCCTGACGAGCGTCGACGAGATCCTCCGCGTGGTCGCGTAGCCGTGGGAGACGAACAGATGACCGACTCCGTGTACGACCTGAGCCCCGCCGGGGACGAACCCGTCGACGGCTGGCACCCCGGCCCCCCCGGTCTCGAGGTCGGTGGACGTCGTGCTGCACGTCTCGCGCAGGCCGCGCAGCAGTCCCCGGCACCATCCGGGGCACCCGTCGTCCCTGCCGCATCAGCTGCACCAGCCGCACCAGCCACCCCCGTCTACGACCTCAGCGACGACCTCGCCGGCTGGGCCGCCCCGAGTGGCGTGCCGGTCGCCGTCCCCGTCGCGCAACCGTACGCCGTACCGGCCACACCTCCCGCCGCGGTGCCGCCGTCGACCGCGAGCTACGGGTACGAACCGGACCCGGCTCTCGGGTACCAGGTGACCGAACGGCTGCCGGTGGTGCCTGCGGTCGCCACCACGAACCTCCAGACCGTCGCCGCCCCGCCGGTGCAGATGGTCGCCCCGACGGGCAGCGCCGAGATCAACTTCACGCGCCACGCGCGCGAAGACGCCGACTCCGACCTCGTGACCGCCCTGGCCCAGGTCGTCTACCAGGGGGCATCCGACCTGCACGTCACCGCCGACGCACCGCCGACCGTGCGCGTCGACGGCTCGCTGCGTCCCGCCGTGCCGGGAGGCCCGTGGGCGCGCAACAAGGTCATCGCCGCCCTCAAGACGCTCATGTCCGCCGAGCAGGCTGCACAGTTCGACCAGGAACAGGAACTCGACTTCGCGTACTCGCTGTCGCCCGAGTTCCGCTTCCGCGTGAACTACTACCAGCAGCGCGGCAACTGGGGCGCGGCCTTCCGCATCATCCCCACCAAGATCAAGACCCTCAAGCAACTCGGCATCCCCGAGTACGTGGGGGACTTCGCCAAGCTGCCGCGCGGCCTCGTGCTCGTCACCGGACCCACCGGCTCCGGCAAGTCGACCACCCTCGCCGCGCTCATCGACCTGGTCAACGAGACCCGGGCCGACCACATCGTGACGGTCGAGGACCCGATCGAGTTCATGCACGAGCACAAGAAGGCGATCATCAACCAGCGCGAGGTCGGCGCGGACACGCACTCGTTCGCCCGAGCGCTGAAGCACGTGCTGCGCCAGGACCCGGACGTCATCCTCATCGGTGAGCTCCGCGACCTCGAGACGATCTCCGTCGCGCTCACCGCCGCCGAGACCGGCCACCTGGTGTTCGCCACCCTGCACACGCAGAGCGCCCCCGGCACCATCGACCGCGTCATCGACGTGTTCCCGCCGCACCAGCAGGGCCAGATCCGCACCCAGCTCGCCGCCACCCTCGAAGGCGTCGTCTGCCAGACCCTCGTCCCCAAGGCCAACGGCACCGGGCGCATCGTGTCCACCGAGATCATGAAGACCACCCCCGCCATCGGCAACCTCATCCGCGAGGGCAAGACGTACCAGATCACCTCGGCCATGCAGGCCGGGCGCGACGCGGGCATGCACACGATGGACCAGGACCTCGCCGAACTGGTCAACGTCGGCACCATCACCCGCAAGGCGGCGCTCGAGAAGGTGCACGACCTCGAGGGCTTCGACCGGCTCGTGCAGCGCGTCGAGTCCCCGTCCGACGCGTCCGCCGACGCCATCGCTGCGAGCGGGATCGACTTCGGCGACAAGTTCTCCGGAGGCTACTGATGTCCCTCGCATTCGACTACCGCGGGCGGGACGGGGCGGGGAAGCTCGTCAAGGGGCGCGTCGACGCCGCGTCCGAAGGTGCCGTCGTCCAGCGCCTGCGTGGCATGGGCGTCTCGCCGATCGCCATCACCGAGGCGAAGGCCGGCACCGGCCTGCAGACCGAGATCAAGATCCCGGGCTTCGAGAAGGGCGTCGGACTCAAGGACCTGGCGATCATGGCGCGGCAGGCGTCGACGATGTTGTCGTCGGGGCTGTCGCTGCTGCGTGCGCTGACGATCTTGGCCGACCAGACCGAGAGCAAGAAGCTCAAGGACATCCTCGGCAAGGTGCGCGACGAGGTCGAGCAGGGCGTCTCGTTCTCCGATGCCGTCGCGAAGTTCCCGATCGAGTTCCCGCCGATCATGATCAACATGATCCGTGCGGGGGAGACCGGCGGGTTCCTCGACCAGGCCATGGACTCGATCGCGACGAACTTCGAGAAGGAGCACAAGCTCCGGTCGACGATCAAGTCCGCGATGACCTACCCGGTCGTGGTGCTGTGCATGTCGCTGGCCGCGGTCGTGATCATGCTCGTGTTCATCGTCCCGATCTTCCAGGACATGTTCTCGTCGCTCGGCGGCAAGCTGCCGCTGCCGACCATGATGCTCGTGTACCTGTCACACGCGATGGTGTACATCGGCCCGGTCCTCGCTGTCGTCCTGGTCGTCGGGAGTTTCTGGTGGCGCGCGAACAAGAACTCCGATCGTGTCCGCGGCGTCGTCGACCCCCTGAAGTTGCGCGTCCCCGTGTTCGGCGATCTCAACAAGAAGATCGTGATGGCCCGTTTCTCACGCAATCTCTCGAGCATGATCGGAGCAGGCGTCCCGATTCTCCAAGCATTGCAGATCGCTGGCCAAGTGTCCGGTAATCATGTCGTCCAGGAAGCCCTCGGCCGCGTCTCCGAATCCGTGCGGAAAGGGGAGTCCATTGCCGCGCCGCTCGAAAAGGAGAAAGTCTTCCCGTCCATGGTCTCGCAGATGATCGCCGTCGGTGAAGACGCGGGATCCATGGAGATCATGCTGGAGAAGATCGCGGTCTTCTACGACAATGAGGTCGAATCGACGACCGAGGCGCTGACTTCGCTCATCGAACCACTTCTGATCGCGTTCCTCGGTGTCGTGGTCGGCGGCATGATCGTCGCGCTCTACCTCCCGATCTTCCAGATCTCCTCCCTCGTCAAGTAGTCATCGTCCCCTCAATGGGGGAGGTGTGACGGGTTCTGCCCCCGCTACTGGGGGCATTTCCTTGCGCTCGCACCCCCCGTTCTCGGGATTCTGTCACGGGATGCTTCTGAATACGCTCGTTGCGGCGGCAGAGCAAGCCCCCGAAACAACTCCCCATCACATTCACAATCGAATGGACCAGCCATGTACTTCGCTCTCATGGGCAAGCTGAACGCTCGCCGCAAGGGTCTTCTCGAGGACAAGGAAAAGGGCTTCACGCTCATCGAACTCCTCGTCGTCGTCATCATCATCGGCATCCTCGCCGCGATCGCGATCCCGGTGTACCTCGGCATCACGAACAACGCCAAGGACAGCGCTGCAAAGTCCGACATCACGAACTGGAAGACCGCGGTCATCGCTGTCCAGACGAACGACGGCAGCCTGCCGGCGTCTGCTTTGAACGTCACTGCATCGTCCGGCGTTCCCGCGGCCATCAAGGCGCAGGGTGGCAGCGTCAGCACGAACACGACGAAGATCAGCTACAAGTTGACTGGTTCGAACTTCTGCATCGAAGCGACCAGCTCGGCCGGTGCAACGCATGTCTTCCACGCCTCGGATTCCGAAGGCGTGACGGATGGTCTCTGCCCGGCATGATCCGAGGGGTGAGGGGTCGCGGCAGGCGTCGTGGCCCCTCACTGCGTTCGTGTTCGTGTTCGTGTTCGTGTTCCTGAGAGGCTGAACGTGCTGCTGCGCATCGTCGACCGTCTCCGCACGGCGCGTGAGAACCAGGACGGGTTCACGATCATCGAGGTGATGGTCGCGATGACCGTCTTCGCGATCATCGCTGCTGGGTTCGCCGCCGGCATCGCCTCCACGCTGTACCTGACGCAGGACAACCGCTCGCGCGAAGCCGCGCTCAACCTCGCCAACCAAGCCCTCGATGCTGCCCGAAGCACCAAGGACGTCTTCACGCTCGACGACGACACGAGCACGCAGACCGTCGGCAACCAGGCCTACTCGATCCGGCGGACAACGAACTGGATCAACTCCGACGGCACGGACAACTCCTGCGGCGCAGGCTCTGGTGTCCTCGCCTACAAGCGCGTCTCGATCTCGGTCTCCTGGACCAGCGGGACGTCACCGCGGCAGAAGAGTGTCGATCTCGACACGTTGATCTCTCCGGCGTCGGCTGTGTCCAGCGCGAGTGCCTCCACCATCGTGGTCGGAGTCCAGACAGCCAACGGTGGACCGAACGAGGGCGTCACCGTCACAATCGCTCCGGTGTCCGGCGGTGCGGCAAGCCTCGCTGCGCAGCCAGCGCCGACGGACGGCAACGGCTGCAGTTACGCGCTCGGGGTCAAGCCCGGGACGTACAAGATCACGATCAACAAGTCCGGGAACATCGACACCGCTTACCAAACCTCGCCTTCGTACGTCATCACGACGTCGCAGGGCGGGATCGGCAACAAGTCATTCCTCTACGACCAAGCCCTGAGCGTCAACATCGGGTCCCCGGTGAACATCGTCGGCGCAGCGCCGCAGCTCCCGACGTCGATCGCTACCTCGTTCCGTCACGACGACACCGTACGCACAGTCTCGACGACGTCGACGACGCTCTTCCCGTACACGGACGGCTGGACGACCGTGGCAGGTGCGTACACGAGCACCTGCACGAACGTCGACCCGACCGCGTGGACCACTCCGCTGAACGGTCTGGTCGTGGCGCCTGACGTCTTCAGCGACAAGAACGGCCAGCCCGGCTTCCTCGCGACGGGGGACACGACCGCCACTGCGCGAGCTCCGATGGGACTGTTCGACGTGAAGACCAGCGGACTCGACACCATCGTGTCAGCGACCGTGAAGAACACGACCGCTGACCCGGGGGGCGATCCGGGCTGTGCCCCGTCGACCACCTACTGGTTCACGGGACTCAACTCGAAGACCGCGACCACGGTGGCCCTCCCGTACGGTACCTGGGCGCTGCGCAGCACGACGGTGCTCGGCGCCCTGACGGGTACCAACACCCCGACGGTGGCCGCGAGCCCCCGTGCCAGCAACGTCAACGTGGCACTGACGGGGAACGTCGTCACCCTCGACCCGCGAACCGTGGGTGGGTCGTGAACTCCTGGATCCGTCAGGTCTACGCGCGCGCGCGATCGGACCAGCGTGGGCTGACCCTCGTCGAGCTCCTCGTGGCGATGACGCTCAGCCTCATCGTCCTGACCGTCGCCGGCTCGTTCCTCATCTCGTCGCAGCGCGCGTCGAACACCGCGAGCTCGGTGAGCGCCAACACCCGGACCGCGGCGAACGCTATGAACGCGGTCGGTCGTCTTCTCCGAGCGGCCACGGACAACCCAGTTCCCACTGGTGACGACTCGCAGTTCGCCTTCCAGTACGCGAGCGCCAACTCCATTCGCTTCTTCGCCTACGTCAACCTCGAGTCGACGTTGTCGCAGGCCGTAGAGGTGCAGATCACCCTCGACCCGGCGCGGAAGACGATCACGGAGACGAAATGGAGCGGAGTCGCTGTTGCGGGCAACAGCTCCTACTTCTCGTTCCCGCTCGGGTCCGGCCCGACCCTGACCGCGGTGCCGACGTCGAAACGGACGCTGGCGAACTCGGTCGTCAACGGGGCGATGTTCGTCTTCAAGGACGGCGCCGGAAACGTCCTGGGCTCGCCAGGAGCCGCCATCGCGGCCTCGGATCTCCCCAACATCCGGACGGTCACCGTGACGGCGACCGTCGGTAGGGCCGCGTCGGACCCGAGTGCGGTGACGTTGGTGAACTCCGCCAGCATGCCGAACATCGTGATGGGAGCCCCGTGATGGTCCGTCTTCTCCGCGCGCTTCGTGCTCGCGATGACGAACGGGGCGTGGCGCTCGTCGCCGTGGTCGGCATCGGCGCGGTCGTGATGCTCCTGGTCGCGACGATGGTGACGATCGCGACCACCGGCGCGCGTGTGACGACTACGGACACGTCCTGGAATCGAGCGATCGCGGCCGCGTACGCGGGCGTGGCTGATTACCAGTCCCGGCTCAACGCGGACAACACCTACGGGAACTACGGACAGGCGGCTGCTCCGTTCAGCCGTGCATCCGCGAGTACGTTCACGAAGGGGACCGGTGGGAACCCCGCGTTCAACTACGAGTCCGGCGCTGCATGGGTGACGGTGCCGGGTTCCGACGGAACCGGCAGCGACGCATCGTTCCGGTACGCGGTGGACAACAGCAAGCTCTCCTCCCAGGGCGTCATCCGGTTGCAGTCGACGGGCAGGTCGGCGGGGACCACACGGTCCGTGGTGGCGAACGTGCGGCCTGACGGCTTCTCGAACTACCTCTACTTCACCAACTACGAATCTGGCGATCCCACGGTGACCAACGAGAAGAGTGGTCTGTCGCCGTGCACGAGTGCGTACCGGCCTGTCGCCACTTCCGCCACCTGCGATCAGATCCAGTTCGGGCCGAACGACAATCTGGCAGGCCCTGTCCGCTCGAACGACCAGCTGAAGATCTGTGGTTCGACCTTCGGAAGCACCGTACAGAGTGTGTACAGCTGGACCAGTGCGAACTGCGGCACCGCCGCCGCGAAGTTCGCCTCGAACCCGACCACCGTGTCGACCCTGACCCCGCCAGCGACCATCGGCGATCTGCGGGACTCCATGCGGTACGACCTCCCGTCGACGACGAACACGGTCGAGGGCACAGGTTGCCTCTACACCGGCCCGACGAAGATCACCTTCAACGGGGATGGCACGATGACAGTCGTCTCACCTTTGACGGTCAAGACGGTGATCAAGGGTGCCAGTGCGACGTCCGGCGCAGTCATCACGGACGGACAGGTGTCCAGCAAGTGCGGTGCGATCGATGACCTGCATGCTGCGAGCGGAGCCCGGGTGCCGATCCCGAAGAACAACATGGTCTTCGTGCAGAACGAGCCAGCTGTGCGATCGGGGAACGCCCAAGACCCGAACTACTGGGACGCGTCCGCCTACAAGAACATCTCGAACGCCTGCGACTCGACCGTCCGGGCGAATGACTGGACGAGCATGCGTTCGAACGGTGTGGGCTTCCCCCAGTCCACCGGCTCACGATCGACGTCCGAAGTGGCGCCGACTGCGGGCGGTGGTGCCGCCGTCTCGACGCCGTACGGGTGCGACCGGGGGGACGCGTTCGTTCAGGGGACCGTCGACAAGGCCGTGACGATCGCTGCGGAGAACTACGTGTACGTCACGGGTGACATCGTCTACCCGACGACCCGGAGCCCTTCCACCGTTCTGGGACTCATCGGGCAGCGCGCTGTGTGGGTCTGGAACCCGATCAACACTGATGGTTCGACCTACCGGCCGGCGAACCGTGAGATCGACGCGGCGGTCCTGTCGAACCAGGGGACGTTCGTCGTGCAGAACTGGACGAAGGGCCCGACCAGCGGACGCGGAACGTTGACCCTGAGTGGATCGATCGCGCAGAACTTCCGCGGGGCGGTCGGGATGGGCAGCGGGCAGGGCTACGACAAGAGCTACAAGTTCGATCCGAGCCTCTCGACCTACACGCCGCCGAAGTTCCCCCAGCCGACCGTCACGACTTACCGTGTCGCGACGCAGGTCGAGTCCAAGACCGCGTACACGGCGAACGGAGCGCCGACGTCGTGACCGCGGAGATCATGCCCCTGACCGTGTTGGCTGCGGGGTTCAGCGCCCTCCTCGGATCTGCCATCGGTTCGTTCCTCAACGTGGTCGTGTACCGAGTGCCCTTGGGGCGCTCCGTCGTCTCTCCGCCCTCGACATGTCCACGATGTGGGTGTGGCATCAGGGGGGCTGACAACCTCCCGGTCCTCTCGTGGTTCTTGCTCCGCGGCCGCTGTCGAGACTGCGGGGAGCCGATCTCAGGCCGTTACCCACTCGTCGAAGGGGCGACGGCCGTCCTGTTCATCGTCGTCTCCATCCGCTTCTTCCCCTCCGCCGAGGAGGGGCTCCCACTGGTCGGCGGGCTCGTCCTGCTTGCCACGCTCCTCTACCTGATGGCGTGCAGCGTCGCTCTGGCGCTCATCGACCTGGACACCCGGACTCTGCCCAACCGCATCGTGCTCCCGATGTACCCGACCGTCGCGCTCCTCCTCGGCGTGACGGCTCTGTCCACTGGGGACTGGGGCTCCCTCCTCCGCGCGGTAGCGGGTTCGCTCGTCCTGGGAGGCGCGTACCTCGCCCTCGCCCTCACCGTGCCCCGTGGTATGGGTCTCGGAGACGTCAAACTGGCCGGTGTCCTCGGTCTCGTGCTCGCGTACCTCGGATGGGGCCCCCTCGCAGTGGGTGCTTTCGCAGCCTTCCTCCTCGGCGGTAGCTTCGGCATCGGGCTGCTGCTCCTGGGTCGGGCCAGCCGTTCGAGCGGAATCCCGTTCGGCCCGTGGATGCTCCTCGGGGCCTGGGTCGGAGCGTTCTCCGGCACGACCATCTGGGACGCCTACCTCCGTCTCATCGGCTTGGCCTAGGCCTCGGAAGGAACAACGACATGGCGAAGAGCATCGTCGGTATCGACATCGGCGCGGACGCGATCCGTGCTGTCGAGGTCGCTGACGTCGACAGGCCAGAGCCGACGATCCTGCGCTTCGCGGAGATCGCCGTTCCTGCGGGAGCGACGAAGCACGGAGAGGTACTCGAGGCCAACACCGTGGCCGGAGCTCTGCGGGCGCTCTGGGCGCTCGGCAAGTTCCGGAGCAAGGACGTCGTCCTCGGCATGGGGAACCAACGGGTGCTTTCCCGAGACCTCACCGTGCCGAGGGCACCCCTGGCGCAGATCCGCGAGTCATTGCCGTTCCAGGTGCAGGACATGCTCCCGGTCCCGGTAGGCGACGCGATCCTCGACTTCTACCCCACGGACGAGACGGAGAGCGAGAGTGGCCCGGTCATCCGTGGCCTGCTCATCGCAGCCGTCAAGGACTCCGTGCTCGCCAACGTGCGCGCGGTGCAGTTCGCTGGCCTCAACCCGGTCGGCGTGGACCTCATCCCGTTCGCCCTGACCCGCGTCCTCGCGCCGCGCATCGGGGGGTCCGGCACCGTCGCGATCGTCGACTGTGGTGCGAACACGACCTCCGTTGTGATGGCCACCGATGGCGTGCCGAAGTTCGTCCGCATCATCCCGACGGGTGGTGCTGACATCACGAAGGCGATCGCCGGGCGACTCGAGATCGGGACGGACGAAGCCGAGGCTGTGAAGCGCCACTTCGGCATGGCCGGGCAACCGCGCACGCCTGACGATCTCCGTGCCGTCGCGGCGACACGGGAGTCGGTCGGCGAGATCGCCCAGAGCATCCGCAACACCGTCAACTACTTCGCGAACACGCATGAGGACGAACACGTGCACGGACTCGTCCTCACCGGGGGCGGCGCCGCGCTGCCCGGGTTCCAGGAAGCCCTCCACGCCTTGACCGGCCTGCCTGTGTCGTACGGTGACCCCTTCGTCTCATCGCGGACTGGACGCGGGATCTCCCCGGAGGCCCTCCGAGAACGTGGTTCTGCCATCTCCGTCGCCTGGAGTCTGGCCGTGGGGAGCCGAGCAGCATGACCAGCACAACAGATGCTCCCGGGATCGCTCAGAAAGGGTCGGCACGCCGCGGAGCGGTCCCGTCCCAGAAGACGTCACGCAAGACGTCGGACCGATCGAGCCAGGGCGGCCGTGGGCACCAGCCGATCGTGATCGGGGGTGCTCCTCGTGCAGACCTCCTGCCGACAGAGGTGCACGTCGATCGTCGTCAACGAGCCGCCGGTCGCCGAGCTTGGGCCGGTGTCGTCGTGGTCGCGATCGCCGTCGGCATCGGCGCTGGCGCGGCGGCCGTCACCCGCATGAGCGCACAGGACGACCTCACCGCGGCCGAGGCCGAGACATCGACCCTCCTCCAGCAGCAGTTGCAGTTCAAGGACGTCCGCTCAACCGAGAAGGAGTCGGCCCTGCTCGGCTCGGCACAGCAGGTCGGCGGGAGCACCGAGATCGACTGGGCAAGCACGCTGGGTGCCGTCCGAGGGGCCTTGCCCTCCGACGTCTCGATCGCTGGCGTCGCCATCGACTCCGCAACCGCCCTCCAGGCATACGGTCAGTCGGACGACCCGCTGCAGAGGCGCCGAGTCGCAACGCTGACCATCGACGCGAAGAGCGCCACCCTTCCGTCCGTCCCCGACTGGCTCACCGCGGTCCAGGGAGTCAAAGGATTCGTCGATGCGACGACCAACACCGTGACCCGGGATGACACCGGGATCTACACGGTCAACATGACGATCCACCTCGACGAGAAGGCGTACGACGCTCGATACGCCGCGAAGAAGGGCTGACCGGGATGTCTCGGAACCGTCTCAACCTGGTCGCCGCCTTCGTGGCGATGGTGCTCGTCGTCGCGGGTGGGTTCTTCCTCGCGGTGCAGCCGCAACTCACTCAGGCGAACGCCGCCCACGAGCAGCGCAGCACCGTCGAGGAGAACAACGCCGCCAGTCGGCAGGAGCTCGACCGGTTGCGGAAGCAGGCGGAGAAGCTGCCCGACATGCAGGCGCGCCTCGCTCAGCTCAGTTCCTCGGTCCCGGACAGTGCTGACGTCTCCGGCTTCATCGACGAGCTCGACCGCGTGGCGCAGGAGGCAGGAGTCAACATCGCGTCGTACACGACGAGCGATGCCGTGCCGTACGCGCCGCCAGCAGCCGCCGATGCTTCGGTCTCGGCAGCCGGCTCTGCTCCCGGTGATGCTTCGACGGCCTCGCCCGAATCCACTCCGGCGGCCTCCGCTCCGGCCGAGCCTGCCGCGCCGAGCGCCGTCACGAACCCATTGATCACGTCCAGGAACTTCTCGGTCATCCCCGTGACGGTCGCAGTGACCGGGACTCTCGACCAGGCCCTCAAGTTCGTCAGCGCTCTGCAGGCGGGAGAGCGACTCTTCCTCATCACCGCAGTGTCCTCAGCCCAGCAGAGTGGTGATGACGGGGCGGCGTCCGCGACATCGACCTGGACCTTCGGGGGATCGGTGTACGTCCTCGACCGATCGGCAGACGCGTCCGCTGCCGTCTCAGCGGACGCCGCGAAGTAAGTTCCCCCCACCGGGGCCACCCGCCACGCCGCTCCCACTTCCGCCGCGCCGCCGGCTCCCCTTACGATGCTGCTCGGGCCCGCGGTCGCGGCTGCCTATCTCCCTCTCGGACGCCCCTCGAAACGGGCGCTCCTCGTCGTGCCCGGAGTCGCGCGTGTTCGTCGGTGTCATCGAGTTCCTCGGATGGTTCGGAGCAATGACCGTTCTTGCCGGTTACTTGCTCTTCTCGCTCGGCAAGATCCCGAACGGCCCGGTGTACCAGCTGTTCAACCTGGTCGGAGGAGTCTCCGTGGCGGTCAACGTCGCCGCGCACCACGCCGTGCCGTCGACGATCGTCAACAGCATCTGGGCGGTCGTCGCGGCCGTCGTCCTGGTCCGGATGGGTCTGCGCCGAGCCCGCGGCCGTCGCGTGACCGGGTCGTCCGAGACCCGGTTCCCCGACCTCCACGCTGAACTGCCGGCGACCACTGCGGTCCTCCCCGTCATCGGTCCCGCGCTCCGCGACCACGACGATGACGTGACGTCCGTCGCCGACGCGGCCCCGAGCCTCCCGGCCGTGGCAGTGCCCGTGCCCGGAGCCGGAGCCGGAGCCGGAGCCAGCACCGGAACCGGAACCGGCACGGATGCCCCCGCCCCGATGACGGAGTCCGTCCCCGTCATCACCGCGACGATCGCCCTCGCCCTCGTCCGAGCCGCGACCCAGCAGCACACGGCCCAGCAGCACACGGGCCCGCAGCACACGACCCAGCAGCACCGGACGCGGCACGACACGACCCCGCGACCCGCCGGCCACGCCCCCGAGCCGGAACGCGCCGACGCCCCGTAGCCGCGTCGCTGCCCGTCAGCAGGGGAGGGCTACGATCGGCCCATGTCCCGGTGGTTGGTGGCGACGATGACGTCCGTCCTCTTCATCGCGCTCGTCATCGCGGTGGCGGGCTTCGAAGCCCTGCTCGCCGATGCCGAGGCGATCCGCCAGCCCGACGCGACCCCGTACCTCGGCCCGGCAATGGTCGTCGGTGCCGCACTCGTCGTGTTCCTCTCGACCGCGATGGGCGCCCGGGAGGGCAACCCCGGCGTCACCGGTCTGGTCGCCGCCGCGACCACCTACCTCGTCATGCTCGGGGTCGGTGCGGTGGGCTACTCCCTGGTCCGGTCCGACGTCGCCGAGCTCCTGGTGTTCCCCGCGGGCTACGCCCTCAGTCCCTTCGTGGTGGGTGCGGTCGTCGTCGCCCTCCTGACCGTCGTCGGCGGCATCTCCGCGGTGCGCTGGCAGGCGAGTCATCCACAGGGGTCACAGCGGCCGCCGGTCCGTCCACAGGACTGACGGGAGGCGCGGCCCACCCCCGCCCCGGCCGGTACGATTCCGGGGAAGCGCTGACCGATGCACCATGGGGGACCGATGACCGACCGAGCTGACCGCACGCCGGGCTGGGAGTCGGTGCCGGACGACGAGTCGTTGCACGGCGACCGTGTGCTGCCGCCCGCCATGACCCTCACCCAGTCGTCGCCGACCTCGAGCGGCGGACGTCGACCGATGCGCCGTGGCATGGTCGTCGGGATCGTGGCCGGTGTCGCAGCAGTGGTCCTGCTCGTCGTCGCCGGGGGCATCGGGTGGTCGGTCGGATCGGACAGCCACTCGGCCGAGCGGCCCGTGGAGTCCTTCCTGGACGACGTCGAGCACGGCCACCTCGCCGACGCCCTCCGGACCGCCGGCATCGACCGCGGCCGCGACGACGTGCTCCTCACGGACGCGGCCTACGCGCGTGCCGGGGACAAGATCACGGCGCACCGGATCACCTCCGTCCAGCAGGGGTCGGACCGGGCGACCGTCCAGGCCGTGCTGACCCAGGCGGGCCGGATCGTCCCGGCGACGTTCGAACTCGAGCGGTCGGGCACCGACTGGGGTGTCTTCCCCGTCTGGTCGCTGCGGGCGCCGGCGCTGGGGTCGGTGCAGGTCGTCGTGCAGGGGCCGCCACGCAGCACCGTGCACGTCGCGGGCGTCGACGTCCGGACCGACGCTTCCGGTGCTGCTGACCTCCGCGCGTTCCCGGGCTCGTACGGGGTGCACCTCGACGGGGGCAAGTGGTTCACGGCGACGGACTCGACCGCGGCGGTCCCGGGCTTCGGCGCTGCCGGCACCCCGGTCGTGGTGGCGACGACCCTGACCGACGCGGGGGCACAGGCGGCGTCGACCGCCGTGGACGCGTGGGTGGACGCCTGTGTTGCCTCGACCTCCGCAGCTCCCGACGGCTGCAGCTTCTACGCCTACGGCGAGGACCCGGCGAACACCTACTCCGACCAGGAATGGACGCTCGATGCGCGACCGTCGGTCGCCGTCGGGGGTTGGGCGTCGAAGGGATGGGCGGTCGAGACCCGTTCGGCGGGATCGGCGACGTTCCGGGCGCAGTTCACCGGTCCGGCCGGCCGGGGCACCGCCACCGCCGGGCCGATCACGGTGAACGCCTCGGGGTGGATCACCGCGTTCAGCGACGACGGAGCGACCTTCGTGTCGGCCGTCGGCAACGGCCAGTCCGACTCCGGGTCCTGACGTCGACGACCCCGGTCACGCCCACAGCGGACGCGCCGGTGTCCGACCTACCACGGATTGACCTCGTCTGTCGCGACGGCTAGGCTCTTCCGGGTGTGCGCCTTCGGGCGCGCCCAGATCTTGCAGGCCTCTGGCCTCCCGATCACTCCATCCCCCATCTCCCTCCGCCGTCAGGCGTTGGTCCGCGTGGGATGAGGAAGCCGACGGACCGCGTCGGCCAGAGAGCACGAGCGAAGAACCAGGAGAACAGTTGCCTACCATCCAGCAGCTCGTTCGCAAGGGTCGTACGCCCAAGGTCGTCAAGACCAAGGCGCCGGCACTGAAGGCGAACCCCCAGCAGCGTGGCGTGTGCACCCGCGTCTACACCACCACCCCGAAGAAGCCGAACTCCGCCCTGCGCAAGGTCGCTCGTGTGAAGCTCTCGAACGGCACCGAGGTCACGGCCTACATCCCCGGTGAGGGCCACAACCTCCAGGAGCACTCGATGGTGCTCGTCCGCGGCGGTCGTGTGAAGGACCTCCCGGGTGTGCGTTACAAGATCATCCGCGGTGCCCTGGACACCCAGGCCGTCAAGAACCGTAAGCAGGCTCGTAGCCGCTACGGTGCGAAGAAGGGTTGAGTTAGATGCCTCGTAAGGGTCCCGCCCCGAAGCGCCCCGTCGTCGCCGATCCGGTCTACGGCGCCCCCGTCGTCAGCCAGCTCGTCAACAAGATCCTCCTCGACGGCAAGAAGGGCCTCGCCGAGCGCATCGTCTACGACGCGCTCGAAGGGGTCTCCTCCAAGAACGGCCAGGACGCCGTCGTCACGCTCAAGAAGGCGCTCGACAACGTCCGACCGACCCTCGAGGTCCGCAGCCGCCGCGTCGGTGGCTCGACCTACCAGGTCCCGGTCGAGGTCAAGCCGCACCGCGCGAACACCCTCGCGCTCCGCTGGCTGACCTCGTACGCCAAGGGCCGTCGCGAGAAGACGATGACCGAGCGTCTCATGAACGAGATCCTCGACGCGTCGAACGGTCTCGGTGCCGCGGTCAAGCGCCGTGAGGACACCCACAAGATGGCCGAGTCGAACAAGGCCTTCGCGCACTACCGCTGGTAGTCATCCGGCACCGTCCGGGTGCCTCGGCCAAGAGCCGCGGCACCCGGACGGCCGCCACCCTCTCCTACAACTCTCCCGGAGGAACCTGTGGCACAGGACGTGCTCACCGACCTGAACAAGGTCCGCAACATCGGCATCATGGCGCACATCGATGCCGGCAAGACCACGACGACCGAGCGCATCCTGTTCTACACGGGCATCACGCACAAGATCGGTGAGGTCCACGACGGCGCTGCCACGATGGACTGGATGGCGCAGGAGCAGGAACGCGGCATCACGATCACGTCGGCCGCGACGACCTGCTTCTGGGACAACAACCAGATCAACATCATCGACACCCCGGGTCACGTGGACTTCACGGTCGAGGTGGAGCGTTCGCTCCGCGTCCTCGACGGCGCGGTCGCCGTCTTCGACGGCAAGGAGGGCGTCGAGCCCCAGTCCGAGACCGTGTGGCGTCAGGCGGACAAGTACAACGTCCCGCGCATCTGCTTCGTCAACAAGATGGACAAGCTCGGCGCTGACTTCTACTTCACCGTCGACACGATCATCAACCGCCTCGGTGCGGAGCCGCTCGTGCTCCAGCTCCCGATCGGTGCCGAGAACGACTTCACCGGCGTCATCGACCTCATCGAGATGCACGCCAAGGTGTGGCCGGGCGATGCCAAGGGTGACGTCACCATGGGCGCCCAGTACGAGGTCCAGGAGATCCCCGCGGACCTCCAGGAGCGTGCCGAGGAGTACCGCGCCAAGCTCGTCGAGCGTGTCGCGGAGACCGACGACGCACTGCTCGAGAAGTACTTCGGTGGCGAAGAGCTGACCAAGGCCGAGATCAAGGCTGCGATCCGCAAGCTGACGATCAACTCCGAGGTCTACCCGATCCTCTGTGGCTCGGCCTTCAAGAACCGCGGCGTGCAGCCGATGCTCGACGCGGTCATCGACTACCTCCCCTCGCCCCTCGACGTGCCGCCGATGATCGGCCACGACGTCAAGGACGAAGAGGTCGAGATCATCCGCAAGCCGGAGTCCTCCGAGCCCTTCTCGGCGCTCGCGTTCAAGGTCGCGGTGCACCCGTTCTTCGGTCGCCTCACCTACGTCCGCGTGTACTCCGGTCACATCGACTCCGGTGCCCAGGTCATCAACTCGACCAAGGGCAAGAAGGAGCGCATCGGCAAGATCTTCCAGATGCACTCCAACAAGGAGAACCCGGTCGACTCGGTCACCGCCGGTCACATCTACGCGGTCATCGGCCTCAAGGACACCACCACGGGTGACACCCTGTGCGACCCGTCCAACCAGGTCGTCCTCGAGTCGATGACGTTCCCGGAGCCGGTCATCGAGGTCGCGATCGAGCCGAACACGAAGGCCGACCAGGAGAAGCTCTCCGTCGCCATCCAGAAGCTCGCTGAAGAAGACCCGACGTTCCGCGTCGAGCAGAACGCCGAGACCGGTCAGACGACGATCAAGGGCATGGGCGAGCTCCACCTCGACATCCTCGTCGACCGCATGAAGCGTGAGTTCAAGGTCGAGGCGAACGTCGGCAAGCCGCAGGTGGCCTACCGCGAGACCCTGACCAAGGTCGTCGAGCGCTACGACTACACCCACAAGAAGCAGACCGGTGGTTCCGGTCAGTTCGCGAAGGTGCAGATCGCGCTCGAGCCGATGCCCGTCACCGCTGAGAAGGTGTACGAGTTCGTGAACGGCGTGACCGGTGGTCGCGTCCCGCGTGAGTACATCCCCTCGGTCGACGCGGGCATCCAGGACGCGATGCAGGTCGGCGTCCTCGCCGGCTTCCCGACCGTCGGTGTCAAGGCGACCCTCAAGGACGGCGCGGCGCACGACGTCGACTCGTCCGAGATGGCGTTCAAGATCGCCGGCTCGATCGCGTACAAGGAAGCGGCCCGCAAGGCCGGTCCCGTGCTGCTCGAGCCGATCATGGCCGTCGAGGTCCGTACGCCCGAGGAGTACATGGGCGACGTCATCGGCGACCTGAACTCGCGTCGTGGCCAGATCTCCGAGATGACGGATGCGTCCGGCGTCAAGGTGGTCCGTGCGAGCGTCCCGCTGTCCGAGATGTTCGGCTACGTGGGCGACCTGCGCTCCAAGACCTCTGGTCGTGCTGTCTTCTCCATGGTGTTCGAGACCTACAACGAGGTCCCGCGCAACGTGGCGGACGAGATCATCCAGAAGAGCACCGGGGCCTGACGCTCCCGCGTCATCCCCAGGCGAGGGTGCCCGGCGACGGGCCCCTCGCCACCAAGTAAAGTAGAGACACACACACCGCGCGCCAACAGCGCAGGACCGACCAGGTCCTGCTGGGGGCGACGCATCCGAGTCCTGAGGAGGACCCACAGTGGCCAAGGCCAAGTTCGAGCGGACCAAGCCGCACGTCAACATCGGAACCATCGGTCACGTCGACCACGGCAAGACCACGCTCACGGCGGCGATCACCAAGGTTCTGCACGACCAGTACCCGGACCTCAACGAGGCCCGCGACTTCGCGCAGATCGACAACGCTCCCGAAGAGCGCCAGCGCGGCATCACGATCAACATCTCGCACGTCGAGTACCAGACGGAGAAGCGCCACTACGCGCACGTCGACGCTCCTGGTCACGCTGACTACGTGAAGAACATGATCACCGGTGCGGCCCAGATGGACGGCGCGATCCTCGTGGTCGCCGCCACCGACGGCCCGATGCCCCAGACGCGTGAGCACGTGCTGCTCGCCCGCCAGGTCGGCGTCCCGTACATCGTCGTCGCGCTGAACAAGGCCGACATGGTGGACGACGAGGAGATCCTCGAGCTCGTCGAGCTCGAGGTGCGCGAGCTCCTCGGCTCGCAGGAGTTCGACGAGGACGCCCCCGTCGTGCAGGTCTCGGCGCTCAAGGCGCTCGAGGGCGACGAGAAGTGGGTCAAGTCCGTCCAGGACCTGATGGCCGCCGTCGACGAGAACGTCCCGGACCCGGTGCGCGCCACCGACCAGCCGTTCCTCATGCCGATCGAGGACGTCTTCACGATCACCGGTCGTGGCACCGTCGTCACCGGTCGCGTCGAGCGTGGCGAGCTGGACATCAACTCCGAGGTCGAGATCGTCGGCATCAAGGCGACCCAGAAGACCACGGTCACGGGCATCGAGATGTTCCGCAAGCTGCTGGACAAGGCAGTCGCCGGTGACAACACCGGTCTGCTCATCCGTGGCCTCAAGCGCGAGGACGTCGAGCGCGGCCAGGTCGTCGTGAAGCCGGGTTCGGTCACGCCGCACACCGAGTTCACCGCGAACGCGTACATCCTGAACAAGGAAGAGGGCGGTCGTCACAACCCGTTCTACGCGAACTACCGTCCGCAGTTCTACTTCCGCACCACGGACGTCACCGGCGTCATCACGCTGCCCGAGGGCACCGAGATGGTCATGCCCGGTGACACCGTCGCCATGACGGTCGAGCTGATCCAGCCGATCGCCATGGAAGAGGGCCTCCGCTTCGCCATCCGTGAGGGTGGTCGTACGGTCGGCGCCGGCACGGTCGAGAAGATCATCAAGTAACTCCGGTCACTTGCGTCAGCGGGGTCGGACCTTCGGGTCCGGCCCCGCTTTCCGTTCGGCCCGGCCGTCCGGGCCAGCACGCGCACCGGGGTACGTTCCTGCTCAGTCGGGCAGCCCCCATGGTGTTGCATCAGGAACGTGACACGTCTGCGCCGTTCCTCGACCAAGGGTCGGGGCTACCACCGCGTTCGGAGCGGCAAGGGCTTCTCGTACAAGGACCCGCACGGTACGACCGTGACCGATCCGGAGGTCCGCCAGCGTCTCGAGGACCTCGTCATCCCGCCGGCGTGGGACGACGTGTGGATCTCGCCGTACGAGAACGGGCACATCCTGGCGACCGGCATCGACGGCGCCGGACGACGGCAGTACATGTACCACCCGTCCTGGCGCGATCGCATGGACAAGATCAAGTACGACCGTGCGCTCGCCCTGGCTGAGTCCCTGCCAGCCGCGCGACGGATGGTGACACAGGACCTGCGCCGTCCGGAGCCGGACCGACGCCGTGCGCTGGCCGCGGCGTTCCGGATGCTCGACCAGGGTTCCCTGCGCGTCGGGTCCGAGCGGTACGCCACCGAGCACGGCAGCCACGGCCTGTCGACGCTCCTCTGCACGCACGCCCACATCTCGGGCGATGACATCGAGCTCGAGTTCCCCGGCAAGAGCCACCAGGCGTGGTCGTCGACGATCCACGACGCGGACCTGGCGCGCGTGCTCGTCGGCATGAAGCGTCGCGGTCCGAACGCCCGCCTGCTCTCGTTCCGAGAGCGCCGCGGTGACGACTGGGAGCCGGTGACCGCTGAGGACATCAACGCCTACGTCAAGGAGCGTGCGGGGGAGGACTTCACCGCGAAGGACTTCCGGACGCTGCACGGGACGGTCGCGGCCGCCGTCGACCTGGCCCAGACCGGCGTACTGTCGAGTCAGGCGAAGCGGAAGAAGGCCATCTCGCACGCCGTCAAGGCCGCGAGCGATGTCCTGGGCAACACACCGACCGTCGCGAGACAGAGTTATATCGACCCCAGGCTGCTCGACGCGTACGAGCACGGCGAGACGATCGACCCCCAACGTCTGCACGCGGCCGAGTCCGAGGTCCGGGCGCTGCTCTACCGACAATGACGTGGTGGAGTGGTGAACGGTCGCAGGCAGTGCCGTGATGACGTAGCGTTGGTGGTCGTGCCCGCCCACCCCACGAGGCACGGAAGGACCCATCAGTCGTGACCGACGAGTGCATCCACGGTTTCCCCATCGAACTCTGCGACATCTGCTCCCCACGGCAGCGTGATCCGGAGGACATCATCAAGACCCCGACGCCGCGTCGGACCCGCGTGACCACGTCACTGCGGTCGACCCCGTCGACGCCGGGCGGCAAGGTCCCCGAGCAGGTGCTGCCGGCGACCCGGGATTTCGGTGCGCTCCGCGCGCACCACGTCACCCACATCGACAACCTGGCGGGCATCGTGGCGGACGGCGCGATCCTCGCGTCGGACCAGGCCACGCCGGCCGTGGACGTCAGCTCCGCCGCCACCCGGGAGGCCCGTGGTGCGGCCACCGCCCCAGACGGTTCGAGCGTGGCCGGCCACGTCCCGTTCACCCTCTCGCCCGACGCCCGCCGGTGGGACGAGCTGCGCTCCGGAGCCGAGGAGGACCGCTGGTCCGACGCCGCCCGGCGCACCCGCGCGACCGAGTTCGTCGTCCTCGTGGTCCCGACGACCGCCTTCGGTGCGTCCGTGATCCTGGCCGACACCGACGCCGACGACCCGGACGTGCGCTTCGCCGTCGGGCCGGATGCAGCGACCAACCTGCTCCGCCGCACCGACATCACCGACCCGTCGATGCACGGCGTGGAGCTGCTCGCCGGCCCACAGGTGCCGATGTCCTCGGTCGCCCTGGTGGGGGTGCCGAACGACAAGGTCCGTCAGCAGGTGAAGGCCGTCTTCGCCGAACACGGTGGGCCCGCTCCGCGTGTGGCCGTCTTCCCGCCGTGGTTCGTCCCGCCGCTGCCCGAGGACTGATCCCCGGATGCACAGAACGCCCCGGACCGCACGTGCGGGCCGGGGCGTCGTGGTGTCCGGGGTCAGGCGCTGCGTCGGCTGCGGGCGTAGAGGACGATGCCGGCGACCACGGACACGTTGAGCGACTCGACGCGGCTGTCGATCGGCACCGAGACCGTGTCCGCCGCGAGGGCCTGCAGCACGTCCGAAGCGCCGGTCTTCTCGGCACCGAGCAGCAGGGCCACGTCACCCTCGAGCTCGCCGAGCGACTCGGGCGAGAGCGAGCCGTCCATGTCCACGTCGACGACCCGCAGGCCGGACTCGGCGAGCCAGCGGGCGACCCGCTCCCGTGACTCCAGCAGCACCGGGACCGAGAACACGTGACCGCGGCTCGCGCGGACGACCCGGCGGTCGGCGATGGTCGGCAGGTCGCTGTCGACGAGGACGACCCCGCGTGCGCCGAGGCCGACGGCGGTCCGGACGATGGCGCCGATGTTGCCGACGATCTTCACCCCGTCGAGGACCAGCACATCGCCGGTGCCCTCTGCCAGCGCCGAGAAACGGGCCGGTGCGGGGATGTTCGCGACGCCGAAGACCTTCGGGCGCTTCTCGCTGCGGAACACCTTGGTGAGCACGGCCGGCTCGACGAGCCGGACCGGCACCCGGAGCTCGGCGCAGAGAGCCGCGAGGTCGTCGGGGAACTCCCGCGTGGACTCGCCGTAGACCTCGATGAACCGGACTCCCGCGTGGAGGGCCTGCACGAGCGGCTCCTGGTCCTCGATGATCGCGGTCCGGACGGCCCCGCGGGCGGGCTTGGCGAGGTCGCTGAGCCGCTGGACGGCGGGGTCGGAAGGATCGGCGAGCACATCGAGATCGGGCATGCGCGAAGGCTAGCAGCGGCGTTCCGAGGGCCCGACGGGGGCCGACCTGGCAGGCGCGGGCAGTGCCTCCAGTCCGGGCTCCGGACCGGCAGTGGGAGCCCGGCCGGGAGGCTCGTCAAGCGCTCCGCAACACGCCGTCGAGATCGCGACACGCCCGGGTTGCACGGAGGCATGGCCTATGCGAGACTTGTGCGGTTCCGAAATTCCGCGGGCGTTCGCGCTCGTGGGGTCACTGCTCTGGCAGTGCACAACCCCCCTGTTCAGCAGGGCTGGGTTGGGCCGCAGGCAGCAGAACACGATCGACATCCGCCAGCACCACGGTGCGCGGGTGACGACATGCCCACGCGTGTGCCCCGGGTACTCGCGCGGTTGACAGGAGAACAGCGGTCATCCCTGCGGATGGAGCCGGTGGTTCACGTAAACAGCCGGGCACGCGACAGCGGAGCCCCGGCGGCGTCAGGCGGCCTGAGGGTGCGCGGCGCAAGAGAGGACAGGAAAACACATGGCGGGACAGAAGATCCGCATCCGGCTCAAGTCGTACGACCACGAGGTCATCGACACGTCGGCCCGGAAGATCGTCGACACGGTGACCCGTGCCGGTGCGACCGTGGTCGGCCCGGTGCCGCTCCCCACCGAGAAGAACGTGATCCCCGTGATCCGTTCCCCTCACAAGTACAAGGACTCGCGCGAGCACTTCGAGAAGCGCACGCACAAGCGGGTCATCGACATCGTCGACCCGACGCCGAAGGCCGTCGACTCGCTCATGCGTCTCGACCTCCCGGCCGACGTCAACATCGAGATCAAGCTGTAAGGGGGCTGGAACTCATGGCGAACTCAACCAAGACCGTCAAGGGCCTCCTCGGCAAGAAGCTCGGGATGACCCAGGTGTGGGACGAGAACAACAAGTTCATCCCCGTCACCGTGATCGAGGTCGGCCCGAACGTGGTCACCCAGATCCGCAACATCGAGCGCGACGGCTACGAGGCGATCCAGATCGCCGCGGGCCAGATCGACCCCCGCAAGGTGAACAAGCCGGCCGCTGGCCACTTCGAAGCCGCCGGTGTCACGCCGCGACGCACCCTCACCGAGATCCGCACGAACGACTCCGCGGAGTACTCGCTCGGTCAGGAGCTGACCGTCGACACGTTCGAGGCCGGCCAGAAGGTCGACGTCGTCGGCACCAGCAAGGGCAAGGGCTTCGCCGGTGTCATGAAGCGTCACAACTTCGCCGGTGTCTCCGCCTCGCACGGTTCGCACCGTAACCACCGCAAGCCCGGTTCCATCGGCGCCTCCTCGACCCCGTCGCGTGTCTTCAAGGGCATGCGCATGGCCGGTCGTATGGGTGGCGACCGCGTGACCGTCCTCAACCTCACGGTCCACGCCGTCGACGCCGAGAAGGGTCTGCTGCTCGTCAAGGGCGCCGTCCCCGGTGCTCGTGGCCGTTCCGTCTTCGTCCGCACCGCCGTGAAGGGTAAGTGATCATGGCCACCACGACCGCAACCACGATCGACGTCCTCGACGCCTCGGGCGTGAAGTCCGGCTCCGTCGAGCTCCCCGCAGCGATCTTCGACGTCGAGACCAACGTCCCGCTCATCCACCAGGTCGTCACCGCGCAGCTCGCCGCCGCGCGTCAGGGCACCCACAAGACCAAGAACCGTGGCGAAGTCCGCGGTTCGGGTCGCAAGCCGTTCAAGCAGAAGGGCACCGGCCGCGCCCGTCAGGGTTCGGTCCGCGCCCCGGAGCACACCGGTGGTGGCGTCGTCCACGGACCGACCCCGCGTGACTACTCGCAGCGCACCCCGAAGAAGATGATCGCCGCAGCTCTGCTCGGCTCGCTCTCGGACCGTGCCCGCGGTGGCCGCATCTCCGCTGTGGAGGGCTTCGTCGAGGCAGAACTGCCGTCGACCAAGACCGCCCGCACGCTGCTCGAGAAGGTCGCACCCGTCAAGCACGTGCTCATCGTGCTCGAGTCGGGCGACGAGCTGACGCTCAAGAGCGTCCGCAACCTGCCGAACGTCCACGCGCTCTCGTACGGCCAGCTGAACGCCTACGACGTCCTCCGTGCGGACGCCGTCGTCTTCAGCAAGAGCGCCCTCGACGCCTTCATCGCGTCGAAGACCGCGAAGGAGATCACCGCATGAGCGGCTTCAACAAGGACCCGCGCGACATCATCATCTCGCCGGTCGTGTCGGAGAAGAGCTACGGCCTCATCGACCAGGGCAAGTACACGTTCCTCGTGGACCCCCGTGCGAACAAGACCGAGATCAAGCTCGCGATCGAGAAGATCTTCGACGTCAAGGTCGCCGGCATCAACACGCTGAACCGTCCGGGCAAGACCCGCCGGACCAAGTTCGGGATCGGCAAGCGCAAGGACACCAAGCGCGCCATCGTGACGCTCAAGTCCGGTTCGATCGACATCTTCACGGCTGTCGGCTGAGGACCAGAGGGATAAATCATGGCTATTCGTAACTACAAGCCCACGACCCCCGGTCGTCGCGGCTCCTCGGTCGCCGACTTCGCCGAGATCACCCGTTCGACCCCGGAGAAGTCCCTGCTCCGTCCGCTGCCGAAGACCGGTGGCCGGAACAGCTCGGGTCGCATCACGACGCGTCACATCGGTGGTGGCCACAAGCGCCAGTACCGCGTGATCGACTTCCGTCGTGCCGACAAGGACGGTGTCGACGCCAAGGTCGCACACATCGAGTACGACCCGAACCGCACGGCGCGCATCGCGCTCCTGCACTTCGTGGACGGCACCAAGCGCTACATCATCGCGCCGAACAAGCTCAAGCAGGGCGACGTCGTCGAGACGGGCCCCGGTGCTGACATCAAGCCCGGCAACAACCTGCCGCTGCGCAACATCCCCGTGGGTACGGTCGTGCACGCGATCGAGCTCCGCCCCGGTGGCGGCGCCAAGCTCGCCCGCTCCGCCGGTGCCTCGGTGCGTCTCGTCGCGAAGGACGGCCCCTACGCGCAGCTCCGTCTGCCGTCGGGTGAAGTCCGGAACGTGGACGCCCGCTGCCGCGCCACGATCGGCGAGGTCGGCAACGCCGAACAGTCGAACATCAACTGGGGCAAGGCCGGCCGCATGCGCTGGAAGGGCGTCCGCCCGACGGTGCGTGGTGTCGCGATGAACCCGGTCGACCACCCGCACGGTGGTGGTGAAGGCAAGACCTCCGGTGGCCGTCACCCGGTCAGCCCGTGGGGCCAGTCCGAGGGCCGTACGCGCAAGCCGAACAAGCCGAGCGACAAGCTCATCGTCCGTCGCCGTAACGCCGGCAAGAAGCGCAAGTAGGAGTTCCGAAGATGCCACGCAGTCTGAAGAAGGGCCCCTTCGTCGACGAGCACCTGCTCCGCAAGGTCGTCACGCAGAACGAGGCCAACACCAAGAACGTGATCCGCACGTGGTCGCGACGGTCGATGATCGTCCCGAACATGCTCGGTCACACCATCGCGGTGCACGACGGCCGGAAGCACATCCCGGTGTTCGTCACCGAGTCGATGGTCGGTCACAAGCTCGGCGAGTTCGCGCCGACCCGCACCTTCCGCGGCCACGTGAAGGACGACAAGAAGGGCCGTCGCCGCTAAGGCGGCGACGAAGAGGAGGAACGAAATGGTGGAGTCGATCGCACGCGTGCGACACATCCGCGTCACGCCTCAGAAGGCCCGTCGCGTCATCCAGCTGATCCGCGGCAAGCAGGCCCACGAGGCGCTCGCCATCCTGAAGTTCGCCCCCCAGGGCGCTTCGGAGCCCGTGTACAAGCTGGTCGCTTCGGCGATCGCGAACGCACGGGTCAAGGCTGACTCGACGAACAGCTTCCTCGACGAGCGCGATCTCTACGTGAGCAGCGTCTACGTCGATGAGGGAACGACCCTGAAGCGGTTCCAGCCGCGTGCCCAGGGCCGGGCCTTCAGCATCAAAAAGCGCACCAGCCACATCACGGTCGTCCTCGCGACGCCGGATGAGGCCGAGGCCGCCGCGACGAGCAAGAAGGCGAGCAAGTAATGGGCCAGAAGGTCAACCCGTACGGCTTCCGTCTCGGGATCACGACGGACCACATCTCCCACTGGTTCGCCGACAGCACGAAGAAGGGTCAGCGTTACGCCGACTTCGTGGCCGAGGACGTCAAGATCCGTCAGTTCCTGACGAAGAGCCTCGACCGCGCGGGCGTTGCCCGTATCGAGCTGGAGCGCACCCGCGACCGCGTCCGCGTGGACATCCACACGGCGCGCCCGGGCATCGTCATCGGTCGCCGCGGCGCCGAGGCCGAGCGCATCCGGAGCGAGCTCGAGAAGCTCACCAAGAAGCAGATCCAGCTCAACATCCTCGAGGTCAAGAACCCCGAGACCGAGGCCCAGCTCGTCGCGCAGGGCATCGCCGAGCAGCTCTCCGCTCGTGTCGCGTTCCGTCGCGCCATGCGCAAGGGCCTGCAGGGTGCACAGCGCGCCGGTGCCAAGGGTGTCCGCATCCAGGTGTCGGGCCGCCTCGGCGGCGCCGAGATGTCCCGTTCGGAGTTCTACCGCGAGGGCCGCGTGCCCCTGCACACCCTCCGCGCGAACATCGACTACGGCTTCTACGAGGCCCGGACCACGTTCGGCCGCATCGGCGTGAAGGTCTGGATCTACAAGGGCGACATCACGAACAAGGAGCTCGCTCGCGAGCAGGCGAACCAGCGTTCGTCCCGCCCGGAGCGTCGTGGCGGCGGCAACGACCGTCGTGGCGGCGGCCCCCGTGGCGACCGCAACGACCGCGGTGGCGACCGTCGCGAGCAGCAGGCCCCGCAGGACGCGCCGGCCGGCGCAGGAGTTGAGGCGTAACCATGCTTATCCCCCGTCGAGTCAAGCACCGCAAGCAGCACCACCCGAAGCGTTCGGGCCAGGCGACCGGTGGCACGAAGGTCTCCTTCGGTGAGTACGGAATCCAGGCGCTCACCCCGGCCTACGTGACCAACCGTCAGATCGAGTCCGCTCGTATCGCCATGACGCGTCACATCAAGCGTGGCGGCAAGGTGTGGATCAACATCTACCCGGACCGCCCGCTGACCAAGAAGCCGGCTGAGACCCGAATGGGTTCCGGTAAGGGTTCGCCCGAGTGGTGGGTCGCCAACGTCAAGCCGGGTCGCGTGCTCTTCGAGCTCGCCGGTGTGAGCGACGACGTCGCTCGCGAGGCACTGACCCGTGCAATTCACAAGCTGCCCCTCAAGGCACGCATCATCAAGCGCGAGGAGGGCGACGCATAATGGCGATCGGTTCCAAGGAGCTCCGTCCGACGGAGCTCGACACGTTCGAGAACGAGCGTCTCGCTGACGAGCTGAAGAAGGCCAAGGAGGAGCTGTTCAACCTCCGCTTCCAGTCGGCCACCGGCCAGCTGGAGAGCCACGGCCGTCTCCGTGCCGTCAAGCGCGACATCGCGCGCATCTACACCGTGCTCCGTGAGCGCGAGCTCGGCATCCGTGCCACGCCCGCGCCCGTCGAGACCGCCCCGAAGGCCAAGAAGTCGTCGAAGAAGGCCGAGAAGCCGGCTGAGTCGACCGAGGCCGCGACCGCCGAGGAGAACTGATGGCCACCGAAGAGAAGGACTCCGCCGCCGTCACCCGCGGCTACCGCAAGACCCGTCGTGGCTACGTCACGAGCGACAAGATGGACAAGACGATCGTCGTCGAGGTCGAGGACCGCGTGAAGCACCCCCTCTACGGCAAGGTCATCCGTCGCACGTCGAAGGTCAAGGCCCACGACGAGCAGGGTTCCGCCGGCATCGGCGACCTGGTCGTCATCAGCGAGACCCGTCCCCTCAGCGCCACGAAGCGCTGGCGCCTGGTCGAGATCCTCGAGAAGGCCAAGTAGGCCTCGGCCCGCTTCGGAATAGGAGACAGCAGTGATTCAGCAGGAATCCCGCCTGAAGGTGGCTGACAACACGGGCGCCAAGGAGATCCTCACCATCCGTGTTCTCGGCGGCTCGGGTCGTCGCTACGCCGGCCTCGGTGACGTCATCGTCGCCACGGTGAAGGACGCCATCCCCGGCGGCAACGTGAAGAAGGGTGACGTCGTCAAGGCGGTCATCGTTCGCACCAAGAAGGAGACCCGTCGTGCAGACGGCTCCTACATCAAGTTCGATGAGAACGCGGCAGTGATCCTCAAGGCTGATGGCGACCCGCGCGGTACGCGCATCTTCGGGCCGATCGGTCGCGAGCTCCGTGACAAGAAGTTCATGAAGATCATCTCGCTCGCGCCGGAGGTGCTGTAAGCCATGGCGAACATCAAGAAGGGTGACCTGGTCCAGGTCATCACCGGTGCCACGCAGGAGCGTGGCGGCGACCGCGGCAAGCAGGGCAAGGTCATCGAGGTCCGCGGCGACCGTCTGGTCGTCGAGGGCATCAACTTCGTGACCAAGCACGTCCGCGTCGGTCAGACCCAGCGCGGTTCGAAGACCGGTGGCATCGAGCAGCACGAAGCTCCGATCCACGTGTCCAACGTCGCGATCGTCGACCCGACGACCAAGAAGCCGACGCGCGTCGGTTTCCGCAACGAAGAGGTGGAGAAGGACGGCGTCACCAAGACCGTCCGCGTCCGCTACGCCAAGAAGTCTGGTGAGAAGCTCTGATGACTGACACGACTGCCGCGACGACTGAGAAAGTTCAGCCGCGCCTCAAGCAGAAGTACCGCGATGAGATCAAGGCGGCGCTGACCGAGCAGTTCGGTTACGCGAACGTGAACCAGGTCCCCGGCCTGGTCAAGGTCGTCGTCAACACCGGTGTCGGTGAGGCCGCGCGCGACTCGAAGATCATCGAGGGTGCCATCAAGGACCTCACGGCGATCACCGGTCAGAAGCCGCAGGTCACGCTGGCCCGCAAGTCGATCGCGCAGTTCAAGCTGCGCGAGGGCCAGGCCATCGGCGCACACGTCACGCTCCGCGGTGACCGTGCGTGGGAGTTCCTGGACCGCCTGCTGTCGCTGGCCCTCCCGCGCATCCGCGACTTCCGTGGGCTGAGCGACCGCCAGTTCGACGGCAACGGCAACTACACCTTTGGTCTTTCGGAGCAGAGCGTGTTCCACGAGATCGACCAGGACCGCATCGACCGCGTGCGTGGCTTCGACATCACCGTCGTGACCACCGCGAAGACGGACGACGAAGGCCGCGCGCTGCTCCGCCAGCTCGGCTTCCCGTTCCGTTCGGGCGAGCAGACGGTCTAAGCTACTCCGGGCGGTGCGGGCCGGAGGAGTTCATCTCCTCCGGCCCGCACGCACGAAGTCACACCGATCCCGGGGAACCGCCCTGGGATCACATCGATCGTCGAGGTCGGCACTCGTGGAACGGGTGATCGAAACCGGACGAAGAACGGATACGCATCATGACGATGACCGATCCGGTCGCAGACATGCTGACCAGATTGCGGAACGCGAACTCGGCGCACCACGACGCCGTCTCGCTTCCGAGCTCCAAGCTCAAGCAGACCATCGCTGACATCCTCAAGCGCGAGGGTTACATCAGCGAGTGGAAGGTCGAGGACGCCCGTGTCGGGCAGACCCTGACCATCGAACTCAAGTACGGCCCCGATCGCGAGCGCTCGATCGCCGGCATCAAGCGCGTCTCGAAGCCGGGCCTCCGCGTCTACGCGAAGTCGACCGAGCTGCCCCGTGTCCTCGGTGGCCTCGGCGTGGCGATCCTGTCGACCTCCTCGGGGCTCCTGACCGACCGCGAAGCCGAGCAGAAGGGCGTGGGTGGGGAAGTCCTCGCCTACGTTTGGTGATCGATCATGTCTCGTATCGGACGTCTCCCCATCGACATCCCGGCCGGAGCGACCGTCTCGGTCGACGGCCAGAACGTCGCCGTCAAGGGCCCGAAGGGCGAGCTCACGCTCGTCATCGCTGAGCCCATCCAGGCCACTGTCGAGGACAACCAGGTCCTCGTCAGCCGTCCGGACGACGAGCGTTCCTCCCGCGCGCTGCACGGCCTGACCCGGTCGCTCATCGCGAACCAGATCATCGGCGTGACCCAGGGCTACTCCAAGGGCCTTGAGGTCGTCGGTACCGGTTACCGCGTGGCCGCCAAGGGCAGCGACCTCGAGTTCGCGCTCGGGTACTCCCACCCGATCACGGTCAACCCGCCGGCAGGCATCAGCTTCGCCGTCGAGGGCAACAACCGGGTCACCGTGAACGGCATCGACAAGCAGCTCGTCGGTGAGGTCGCGGCCAACATCCGCAAGCTGCGCAAGCCCGAGCCCTACAAGGGCAAGGGTGTCCGCTACGCCGGCGAGATCGTGCGCCGCAAGGCCGGAAAGTCAGGTAAGTGATCATGGCCATCGGAACTCGTACTCGAGGCAAGAGCAAGGCGGCAGCCAAGGCCCGCCGCCACAACCGTCTCCGGAAGAAGATCACCGGGACCGAGACCCGTCCCCGCCTCGCCGTCACCCGTTCGTCACGTCACGTGTTCGTCCAGGTCATCGACGACGCGAAGGGTCACACCCTCGCCAGCGCATCGACGATGGAGGCCGACCTCCGCTCGTTCGACGGCGACAAGACCGCCAAGGCCCGTCGTGTCGGCGAGCTCGTCGCCGAGCGCGCGAAGTCGGCTGGCGTCGAGGCCGTGGTCTTCGACCGCGGTGGTAGCAAGTACGCCGGTCGCGTCGCCGCGATCGCCGACGGTGCCCGTGAAGGAGGGCTGAACCTGTGAGCGACATCGCGAACACCAACGACGACGCCGAGGTCAAGGCCGAGGCCACGACCGACGCCGAGGTCGACACGACCGCTGCGGCGCCGACCGAGGCGGACACCGCCACGGAGAGCACCGACGCTGCCGAGACGACCGACGCAGACGCCAAGGCCCCCGCGGTCAAGGAGCCCGAGGTCCCCGTCGTCGAGCGTCCCGTCGAGACCGCGGCGGGTTCGGCTTCGAACAACCGCGACTCCGTCGACAACCGTGGTCGCCGTGGTGGCGGCAGCGGTGGCGGCCGTGACCGCCAGCAGGGTGGCCGTGGCGGCGACCGCAACGGGCGGGGTGGCGACAGCCAGTTCCTCGAGCGCGTCGTCACCATCAACCGCGTCTCCAAGGTCGTCAAGGGTGGTCGTCGCTTCAGCTTCACCGCGCTCGTCGTCGTCGGTGACGGCAACGGTCTGGTCGGCGTCGGCTACGGCAAGGCCCGCGAGGTCCCGACCGCCATCTCGAAGGGCGTCGAAGAGGCCAAGAAGAACTTCTTCCGCGTCCCCCGCGTCGGCAACACGATCCCGCACCCGGTGCAGGGTGAAGCCGCCGCTGGCGTCGTCCTCCTGCGTCCGGCCGCTGCCGGTACCGGTGTCATCGCCGGTGGTCCGGTCCGCGCCGTGCTCGAGTGCGCCGGCATCCACGACGTCCTGAGCAAGTCGCTCGGCTCGTCGAACACCATCAACATCGTGCACGCCACGGTCGAGGCCCTCAAGCAGCTCGAGGAGCCCCGCGCCGTCGCAGCACGTCGTGGCCTCCCCGTCGACCACGTCGTGCCGGCTCGCCTGCTGCACGCCGAGGCAGCCGCGCGTGCCGCCGCGAACGAGAAGGCAGGTGCCTGATGGCCATGCTGAAGATCACGCAGACGAAGTCCGTCATCAGCGAGAAGCAGTACCAGCGCGACACGCTCCGCAGCCTGGGTCTCAAGCGCATCGGCCGTACGGTCCTGCGTGAGGACAACGCCCAGAACCGCGGGTACGTCGCCACGGTGGCGCACCTCGTGAAGGTCGAGGAGGTCGACGCATGAGCGACGAGAAGAACGAGCGCGTCCAGATCCTGAAGGTGCACCACCTTCGTCCGGCCGCTGGCTCGAAGAAGGACCGCACCCGTGTGGGTCGCGGTGAGGGCTCGAAGGGCAAGACCGCCGGCCGTGGTACCAAGGGTCAGAAGGCCCGGTACCAGGTCAAGGTCGGCTTCGAGGGTGGGCAGATGCCGCTGCACATGCGCACCCCGAAGCTCCGCGGGTTCAAGAACCCGTTCCGCGTCGAGTACCAGCCCGTGAACCTGGACAAGATCGCGGAGCTCTACCCGAACGGTGGCGACGTCACCGTCGCGGACCTGGTCGCCAAGGGCGCCGTCCGCAAGAACGAGAAGGTCAAGGTTCTCGGTCAGGGTGACATCAGCGTGAAGCTCACGGTCACGGTCGACAAGGTCTCGGCATCCGCCGAGGAGAAGATCGTGGCGGCGGGCGGCACCGTCACCAAGTAGTCCCCGTCGGCGGCCCGCGCATTGCGCGCGGGCCGCCGTTACGGTTTCCTTGATGGCAGGCCCGGCAAGACTGCGTCGTTCGACGTGCGTCAACGGGCCACGGGGTCGGCGCTTCCGGCCACGGGCACCTCGCCCGGCTCGACCGGCTCGACCGGTCACAGAAGTTCGGAGTAACTCGTGTTCAGAGCGGTCGCGCGCATCATGCGCACCCCAGATCTTCGCAAGAAGATCGGCTTCACCCTGGCGATCATCGCGCTGTTCCGCCTGGGCTCGTACATCCCCGCACCGTTCGTCGACTACGCCAGCGTCCAGGCCTGCCTGGCGTCCGCGTCGTCCTCCGGCGGCCTCTACGACCTGATCAACCTGTTCTCCGGCGGCGCGCTCCTCAAGCTGTCGGTGTTCGCGCTCGGGATCATGCCGTACATCACGTCGTCGATCATCGTGCAGCTCCTGCGCGTGGTCATCCCGCACTTCGACTCCCTCTACAAGGAGGGTCAGTCGGGTCAGGCCAAGCTGACGCAGTACACGCGCTACCTCACCATCGCGCTGGGCGTGCTGCAGTCCACCACCCTGATCACCGTCGCCCGCTCGGGCGCGCTGTTCGGCACGAGCGCCTCGGCGTCCTGCACGTCGATCATCTCGAACGACAGCTGGTACGCGATCCTGCTCATGGTCATCACCCTGACCGCCGGTACCGGCCTCATCATGTGGATGGGCGAGCTCGTCACCGAGCGCGGCATCGGCAACGGCATGTCGCTGCTCATCTTCACCTCGATCGCCGCGCAGTTCCCGTCCGCCCTGTGGGCGATCGAGCAGTCGCAGTCCTTCGAGCTGTTCCTCTTCGTGATCCTGGTCGGACTGGTGATCATGATGGCCGTCGTGTTCGTCGAGCAGTCGCAACGACGGATCCCGGTGCAGTACGCCAAGCGCATGGTCGGGCGGCGTACGTACGGCGGCAACAACACGTACATCCCGATCAAGGTGAACATGGCCGGCGTCGTGCCCGTCATCTTCGCGTCGTCGCTGCTCTACCTGCCGGCGCTGATCGCGCAGTTCAACCAGCCCTCGGACGGCTCCGCGCCGGCCCCGTGGGTGACCTGGATCCAGAGCAACCTGACCTCGGGTGACAACTGGTTCTACATGGTCCTGTACTTCCTGCTCATCGTCGGTTTCACGTACTTCTACGTCGCGATCACCTTCAACCCCGAAGAGGTCGCCGACAACATGAAGAAGTACGGCGGGTTCATCCCGGGCATCCGTGCCGGACGTCCGACCGCCGAGTACCTCGACTACGTCCTGACCCGGGTGACGTTGCCCGGTGCGCTCTACCTCGGTCTCATCGCACTCATCCCGCTCGCAGCACTGGCGCTGTTCGGGGCGAACCAGAACTTCCCGTTCGGCGGTGCCAGCATCCTGATCATCGTGGGTGTCGGCCTCGAGACGGTGAAGCAGATCGACTCGCAGCTGCAGCAACGTCACTACGAAGGGCTTCTCCGTTGAGCGCACGTCTCGTCATCGTCGGACCTCCCGGAGCCGGGAAGGGCACGCAGGCCGGTCGGATCGCGTCGTCCTTCGGGATCCCCGCGATCTCGACCGGGGACATCTTCCGGAAGAACGTCGCCGAGGGCACGCCCCTCGGTCAGCGTGCGCAGGCGATCATGGACGCGGGCGACTACGTCCCGGACGACCTGACGAACGAGCTGGTCCGCGACCGCCTCGCCGAGTCGGATGCCGCTGACGGGTTCCTCCTCGACGGTTACCCGCGGACGCCGGCCCAGGTCGAGTACCTGGACGGGCTGCTCGCGGAGCAGGGCACCGGGATCGACGCCGTCGTGCAGCTGGTCGCGGACCAGGACGCGCTGGTCGGGCGACTGCTCAACCGTGCGGCCGACCAGGGCCGCGCCGACGACAACGAGCAGACCATCCGCCGCCGTCAGCAGGTGTACCAGGAGCAGACCGCTCCGCTCGTGGCGGTCTACCAGGAGCGTGGGCTGGTCGTGGACGTCGACGGCCTCGGCGCGGTCGACGAGGTCGGCGACCGGATCGCTGCGGCGCTCTCTGCCCGCGGCCTCGCAGCCTCGGTCTGAGTTCCGTGTCGCGTCTCCGGAAGCCATCGATCTACAAGACGCCCGAGGAGCTCCGCGCCATGGTGCGCCCCGGGCTGCTCACGGCGCAGGCGCTCGACGCCGTCCGCGCCGCTGTCCGGCCGGGCGTCACCACGGGTGAGCTCGACGCGATCGCGGAGCGCACCATCCGCGACGGCGGCGGTGTGCCGAACTTCCAGCTGGTCCCCGGCTACCGACACACGCTGTGCGTCTCGGTGAACGACGAAATCGTGCACGGCATCCCGGGGGACCGCACCCTCGAGCCAGGTGACATCGTCTCGGTCGATGCCGGCGCCGAGGTCGACGGGTGGAACGGCGACAGCGCCTTCACCGTCGTCGTGCCCGGTGGTGACGCCACCACGGCCACGGCGCGTCAGAAGCTCTGCGACACCACCGAACGCGCGCTCTGGCACGGGGTCGCCGCCCTCGCGCACGCGAAGCACCTGCACGAGGTCGGCGCGGCGGTCGAGGACGCCATCGACGAGACCGGTGACTGGGGCATCGTCGAGGACTACACGGGGCACGGCATCGGGCGTTCGATGCACGAGGAACCACCGGTGTTCAACCACCGGGTCCGTGGCGCCGGGCCTGCCGTCAAGCCGGGCTTGGCCGTCGCCATCGAACCGATGGTCACCGCGGGCACGATCGACAGCTCGACCGACGCCGACGAGTGGACCGTGCGGACGCTCGACGGTTCCGACGCCGCCCACTGGGAGCACAGCGTCGCGGTCCATCCCGGTGGCATCTGGGTCCTCACGGCTGCCGACGGTGGTGCCGCCGGCCTCGAGCCGCTCGGCGTGACGCCGGTCCCGGTCCCCTAGCGGACTGCGCCAGGGAGCCGGACGGCCACACGGTCCACGGGGCTGCGGAACGGTTCCCCGACTCCACCCGCGTCGGGGTCGTGCTCCGAGGCGTGCCGACGCACCGGCCCACATGACGGGAGGCCCGTCGCCTGCTGGCGACGGGCCTCCCGTCATGTCGTGGTCGCGCCGCGTCGCGGCCCTGGGGCGTCGGGGTCAGTTCCCCACCGAGCAGGTCTGCTCGGCGGCACTCTGGCCGGTGATGGACGAGGGGAGTGGCGTCGAGGACGGGCTGCTGGTCGTCGTGGTCTCCGGAGCGGGTGTCTCCGGGGCCGGCGTCGCAGCACCGGGCGTCGTCGCGGGAGCCGACGGTGCCGCGGAGGCCGACGGGCTCGCGGTGTCGGACGACTCCCGCGAGGCTCGACCCGTGGAGGAGTCGTTGAGCGTCGTCCGCTCGTCCGTCTGCAGGGCGACGTTGAGGGTGTGGGCGTTCGCCTCGTCGACGACCACGCGGGCAGAGTCCGCCGGATCGTCGACGACGGGGTACTGGACGAACAACATGCTCGACGTGCTCATCCCCCGGAGTGCGGAGGCGAGCCCGACCAGGGTGCGGGTCTGGGCGAGGCCGTCCGAGAGCGTCATGTTCGACAGCGCCGCGCCGGCGAGCTTGTAGAGCGTGATCGGGTTCGAGAGCGTGCCGTTCGACGTCACCTGGCGGAGCAGCGCCGACAGGAACACCTGCTGCGAGCTGATCCGCGCCAGGTCGCTGCCGTCGCCGACGCCGTGCCGGGACCGCAGGAAGGCGAGGGCGTCCGAGCCCTGCAGCGAGTGGGCGCCGGCGCTGAGGTGCAGCCCCGTGTACGTGTCGTCGATCGGGGAGGCCACGCAGACGTCGACCCCGCCGAGGGCGTTCGACATCTCGATCACGCCGTCGAAGGTGATGAGTCCGGCGTACGGGACCGTCAGACCGGTGAGGTTCTCGACCGTGTCGACGACGCAGGAGACACCACCGTTGCCGAGGGCCGTGTTGAACTGCGCGGACGACGCGGCCGGGTAGGTGGTGCCGGTCTCCGGGTTGGTGCAGGCCGGGATCGGGACCATGAGGTCGCGGGGGAAGCTGACGGCGGTGAGCTGCTGGTGGTCCTCGGACACGTGGATGAGCATCGTGACGTCGTTCCGGGCGCCCTCGACGTCCTCGTCGGAGTCGAACTGTCCGATGCGGGTGTCGCTGCCGATGAGCAGGATGTTCGCACCGCCCTTGATCGCGGTGACGTCGGCGGTCTTCGCGGTGCTCTGGTCGTCGGTGCTCAGCTGCACGGTCCGCGGTGCGGCGGCGAGCTGCGCTGCGGCGATGGTGGCGACGCTGGTGCCGCTGACCAGCACCACCGCGGCGGCGGCGGCGACGACGGAGAGCAGGGTCGTCCACCCGCGTCGGCGGGGGAGGCGACCGTGTCGCGCGACAGGGCGCGTGTGGCCGGGGGCGTCGGGCACGGGGTTCTCCTTCGGTCACTGCTCCCGTCACCGTACGGCTCCGGGCTCGGTGGCGACGACGGTGTGGCCAGGAGATCCCTGTGGAACAGCGCATCCGCGGACCCGGACGGACGATCCACCCCCTGCACTGGGGTGCTCGGCCCCTGCCGCACGGGTGCTCGCCGCGCGCCGGACCGGGGCCCGACGCGCGCAGCACGGAACCCGCACTTGGCAATCCGCCGACTACCACATAAGATCGATCTTTGGTGTGCCATGCCTTCTGGCGTGGCGCCCGAACCCGCAGACCGGCTCGGGGATCACACCGGTAATCCAACCAAGCGACAGTGAGGCTATGGCCAAGAAAGACGGCGTCATCGAGATCGAAGGCTCGGTGCTCGAAGCTCTGCCCAACGCGATGTTCCGCGTTGAGCTGACCAACGGACACAAGGTCCTCGCGCACATCTCCGGGAAGATGCGCCAGCACTACATCCGCATCCTCCCCGAGGACCGCGTGATCGTGGAGCTGAGCCCGTACGACCTGACCCGCGGCCGGATCGTCTACCGCTACAAGTGATCCGCGAGCTGGAAAGGAACGGCAAGGCGAACCCGCCGAGCACGAAGCCAGCGAGCACGAGGAACGAACAATGAAGGTCAACCCCAGCGTCAAGCCCATCTGCGAGCACTGCCGCGTCATCCGCCGCAAGGGCCGCGTCATGGTGATCTGCAAGAGCAACCCGCGTCACAAGCAGCGCCAGGGTTAGTCCCTGACGGACCAGCGAGAGCTGCTCCGGAACGGACTCCGGTCCGGTTGCACGACCGGGGCCGCCAGTCGAGAGACTGCCAGCGGCTCGAGCACGACCCACAACTGAACATCGACAACGCAGTGTCAGATCCCGTCCGCACCAGCGGGCGGGGGACACCTCGGGTCGGAGGCCCGGGCACCGGCACTGCGCCACACCTCCATCGACAACAGGAGCAGCCAGCACAATGGCACGTCTAGCAGGCGTCGACATCCCGCGCGAGAAGCGCGTGGAGATCGCACTCACCTACATCTACGGGGTCGGCCGTACCCGCGCCGTCCAGACGCTCGCGGAGACCGGCATCTCCGGCGACATCCGCGTCAAGGACCTCACCGACGACCAGCTCGTCGCCCTCCGTGACTTCATCGAGGGCACCTTCAAGGTGGAGGGTGACCTCCGCCGTGAGGTCGCCGCCGACATCCGCCGCAAGGTCGAGATCGGTAGCTACGAGGGTCTCCGCCACCGTCGCGGTCTCCCGGTGCGCGGTCAGCGCACCAAGACGAACGCTCGTACCCGCAAGGGCCCGAAGCGCACCGTGGCAGGCAAGAAGAAGGCTCGATAGGAGATCACGATGGCTACCCCCAAGACCGCCGCGCGCAAGCCGCGCCGCAAGGAGAAGAAGAACGTCGCTGTGGGCCAGGCCCACATCAAGAGCACGTTCAACAACACCATCGTCAGCATCACCGACCCGTCGGGTGCCGTCCTCAGCTGGGCGTCCTCCGGGGCCGTCGGCTTCAAGGGCTCGCGCAAGTCGACGCCGTTCGCGGCGCAGCTCGCCGCCGAGTCGGCTGCCCGCCAGGCAGCGGAGCACGGCGTCAAGAAGGTCGACGTCTTCGTCAAGGGCCCGGGTTCGGGTCGCGAGACGGCGATCCGTTCGCTCCAGGCCGCTGGCCTCGAGGTCGGCTCGATCAACGACGTGACGCCGCAGGCGCACAACGGGTGCCGCCCGCCGAAGCGCCGCCGCGTCTGACGCGAGGAGCAACCGGCCGTTCCCCGCTCGTTCCCTGACCGGGACGAGTGGGGGCGGCCATTCCTGGTCGTTCGATCGCGCACTCCTGTGCGCGTGATCACAACTGAAACAGACCCGTCGGGGCCCGGCCGGCCCCGTCGTACCGCCAAGTGTCATATAGCGGACACTTCGCCGAAAGGAATTCCACAGTGCTCATTGCACAGCGCCCCACCCTGAACGAGGAGTCGATCTCCGAATTCCGCTCGCGCTTCGTCATCGAACCGCTCGAGCCGGGCTTCGGGTACACCCTCGGCAACTCGCTGCGCCGCACGCTCCTCTCGTCCATCCCGGGTGCTGCCGTCACGAGCATCCGCATCGACGGTGTCCTCCACGAGTTCAGCACCGTTCCCGGTGTCAAGGAGGACGTCACCGAGATCATCCTGAACATCAAGAGCCTGGTCGTCTCCAGTGAGCACGACGAGCCGATCACGGCCTACCTGCGCAAGCAGGGCGCCGGACAGGTCACCGCTGCGGACATCTCCGCGCCGGCCGGTGTCGAGATCCACAACCCGGACCTCGTCATCGCGACCCTGAACGACGCCGCTCGCTTCGAGCTGGAACTGACCATCGAGCGTGGCCGCGGCTACGTCTCGGCGACGCAGAACCGTTCGGAGTTCAGCGAAGCCGGTCAGATCCCGATCGACTCGATCTACTCGCCCGTGCTCAAGGTCACCTACCGCGTCGAGGCGACGCGTGCCGGTGAGCGGACGGACTTCGACCGTCTGGTCGTCGACGTCGAGTCGAAGCCCGCGATCACGCCGCGCGACGCCATCGCGTCGGCCGGTCGCACGCTCGTCGAGCTGTTCGGGCTCGCCCGCGAGCTCAACACGGCGGCTGAAGGCATCGAGATCGGCCCCGCGCCGGTCGACGCCGTGCTCTCGAACGAGCTGCAGACGCCGATCGAGGACCTCGACCTGTCGGTCCGGAGCTACAACTGCCTGAAGCGCGAGGGCATCAACACGGTGTCCGAGCTCGTCGCCCTCTCGGAGACGCAGCTCATGAACATCCGCAACTTCGGCCAGAAGTCGGTGGACGAGGTCAAGGACAAGCTCACCGAGCTCGGCCTGTCCCTCAAGGACACCGTCCCCGGATTCGATGGTGCCCACTTCTACAGCGGGTACGACGAGGACGAGTCCAGCAACTGACCTCGCGCTCACGCGCACGCGCTCCTGACACGGGGCGCACCACCATCACCACTGGAGAACTGACATGCCGAAGCCCACCAAGGGCCCCCGCCTCGGTGGCGGTCCCGCCCACGAGCGCCTGCTCCTGAGCAACCTCGCCAACGCCCTGTTCACGCACGGCCGCATCACCACGACCGAGACGAAGGCCAAGCGCCTCCGCCCGGTCGCCGAGCGGCTCATCACGTTCGCGAAGCGTGGCGACCTGCACGCTCGTCGTCGTGTGATCGCAGCGCTGCGCGACAAGACCGTCGTGCACACGCTGTTCACCGAGATCGCGCCGCAGGTGGCCGACCGCCAGGGCGGTTACACCCGCATCACGAAGCTCGGCTTCCGCAAGGGCGACAACGCGCCGCTCGCCTCGATCGAGCTCGTCCTCGAGCCCGTGTCGAGCACGCCGGCTCCGGTCTCGCGCACGGCTGCTCCGGCCGCCGCAGCGCCGGCCGCGACGGAGTCCGACACCACGGAGGCCCCGGTCGAGGAGACCGAGACCACCGAGGAGTCGACGCCGGTCGCCGAGGAGACCACGACCGACGCTGCCGCTGAGGTCGAGGCCGACGCCGCCGCCAAGTCGGACGACGCCGCGGACGCCTCCAAGTAGTCGCACCGCACCACACAGGAGGGCCCTCGCAGCGCAGGCTGTGGGGGCCCTCCGGTGTTCGTGCGTGGACCCGCGCGGCCGGGAGGCACGCCCAGCGCCCGCCGCCACGGTGCCGGCCGACGAGACGAGAGCACCCATGCAGTTCCAGCACATCGCCGGGGTCGGCACGCGCGTGTGGCGGTGGAGCCGGAGTTCCGGAACACAGCCGCGCCTGCTGCACGCCGGCAAGGCCGCCGCCGCCGCAGCGCTCGCATGGATGATCGCCCGGCACGTCCCGGGCGTCGCGTCCGACTACCCGTACTACGCCCCGCTCGGGGCGGTGGTCGCCATGCAGACGACGGTGTTCGCCGGCCTCCGCAGCGGCGTGCAGACCCTGGTCGGCATCGCCCTGGGCATCGCTGTCGCCGCCTTCACGATGTGGGTGGGGCACTCGGGAGTCCTGGCGGTCGCCCTCGCGGTCGGCGTCGGTGTGCTCGTCGGTGGGTTCCGGATCCTCGGCGAGGGCAGTTCGTGGGTCTCCACGGCGGCGCTCTTCGTTCTGCTCGTCGGTGGCGCCCACGCCGAGGGGTACTCGCTCGGGTACCTCGTGCAGATGGCGGTCGGTGTGCTCGTCGGCCTGCTGGTGAACTTCCTGGTGTTCCCACCCCTGCGGTTCTGGGACGCCGAACGTCGGATCGACCAGGTGAACGGCGTGCTGGCCGAACACCTCGACGGACTGGCCGACGTGCTCGAGCAGGGGGAGCGGGACGAGCGGGCGTGGGACCGCGCGCAGGACCGTCTCGACCGTGCCATCGCCGACGTCCGGAGCCGGGTGTCGGTCGCGCAGGAGAGTCGTCGCATCAACCCCCGCGGAGCGCTCCGGGGATCGCGTGCGCGGCTGCAGCGCGACGGTTCCCGGTTCCGCGCACTCGAGCGGGTCGCCTGGTACACGACGGACCTCACCGAACTCGTCGCCCGGTCAGGGCCGGTGTCGTCGAACCTCGGTCGGCCGGACGAGGCGTTCACCGTGTCGCTCACGACGGCGGTCCGGCAGGTGGCGGCGATGGTCCGGGGTGACCACCCGCCGGAGGAGGGCGACCGGGCGATCTCCGAACTCGAACGGGCGCTCGACGCATCGCGCGAGTACCCGTCGGACGTGGCGGTGACTTCGTCCGCGCTGGTGTCGCTCCGCGGCATCGTCGAGTCCGAGCGCCAGGCGACGCAGGACCTGGACACCGCGACCGGGCCCTCGGACGACACGGACCGGTCGCCGGTTCCCCAGCGGGTCAGCACCGGGATCGGGCGGCGGCTCCGTGCGGCCCGTCCGGAGCGGCGCCGGGAGCGGTAGGCGGCTCAGGCGGTCAGCGAGGCCTCCACCCAGCGGACGACCGCCGAGGTGGTGTCCGGCGCGACCGCACGCCAGAGCGCGAAGTGCTCCCAGCTGCCGCCCCGCAGGACGTCCACCGAGCAGAGCGTGTCGTCGCAGGTACGCCAGGCTGCGTCGCCGCTCTCAAGTCCGTCGAGGTCGAGTCGGCCGGACCGGTCGACCGTGCCGTTGCCGAGCCGCTGTTCGAGCACCCACCCGCCGTCGGGCAGTGCGGAGTATGTGGCACCGGTCAGCGGGTAGCGCCCCGAGCCGTCGTACCGGAAGACGCACACGGCGCCTTCGACCCGGTGCATCGCGAAGTCGCCGAGTTCGGCGGCGGTGTCGGTGGCGACGTCGGACGGCGTCGAGAGGTCGACGTCGCTGACGTCGTCCACCCGGCTGCTGTCGCACACCGTCAGTCGGCTGCTCGCTGCGGCATGACCGGTGGACACCGACGCTCCGGCGGAGCTCGCCACGTCCTGCTGCACGTGTCCGAGGAGCGTCCGGAAGGCGGGCAGCACGGCCTCGGGCACCGCAGCGGCGCTGTCCTGCGCCCGGACGACCGTGACGTCGACCCAGGCGTCACCGGCGAGGACGCCACCCTGACACTGCACCCGTGCGGCATCCGACGCGTCGCAGCGGACCTCGGTCACGGACATGCCCGCACTGGCCGCGTCGCTCCCGCCCGCAGCCCGGAACTCGGGGCCCGCGTCGGGGAGCACCGACACGTGGACGCCCTGGAACACGGGGTCGTCCCGTCGGGCTTCCGCGACGTCATCGAGGGTGGACACCCCGTTGGTGGCCCAGCAGGACGTGCCACCGGCGGCTTGCGGGAACGCCCACGCGCCCAGGGTGTGTGCCTGCCCGGTGAGCGGGTCCTCGACGGCGACGCCCGGGACGACCGCCTCGACCAGGCCGCCCGGCAGCAGGTGCGCACAGCTCGGCCATCCGGCGCTGTCCGGGGTGCGCCCGAAGGAGACCCGCTGGTCGGCACCGTCCTGGTCGGACCCGGCAGCCCCGGTGTCCGGCGTGGAGGTCGTCCCGCTCGCAGCTCCCGACGTCGGACCCGGCGCGGACGACGAGTCGGTGCCTGAGCAGGCCGTCAGACCGAGGACGACCGTGACCGCGACGGCGGCGGTCGTGATACGGCGGAAGCGTGTGGACACATGCTCAGGGTACGGGCGGGCACGACGGCAGCAGAGGCCGTTCCCATCACGATCGCGTGACGAGGCGCGCCTAGACTCCGAGCGTGCCCGAGCTCCGTGTCGCCGTCCTCGGTCCGGTGCTCGCCGAGGACCGGACCGGTGCCCTCGTCCCGGTCCCCGGGACGCTGGCTCGGACGTTCCTCACCGCGCTCGTCCTGGCGCGCGGCCGCGCCGTGACCACGGAGTCCCTCATCGACGACCTGTGGGCCGACGAACCACCCAGGGGCGCCCGCGCGGCCCTGCAGACGCTCGTCTCGCGCCTCCGCCGCGCCACCGCCGACGGGCTCGTCGTCTCCACCCCGTCCGGGTACGTCCTCGGCGTGGACACCGACGCGACCGACCTCGGTGCGGCCGAACGGATGCTCGGCGGCACCCCGGACGCGCCGGTGCTGCGCGCGGCCCTGGACCGCTGGCGCGGCGAGCCCGGAGGGGACCTCGAGGGTTCCGTCGCCGGGGAGCTCGCCGACCGGGCGGGCGCGGTCCGACGGGACCTCCGTCGTCGACTCGCCACGGTCCTCCAGTCCAGTGGCGACCCGGATGCCGCCGCAGCCCTCTGGCGCGACGAGGCCGCGGCCGACCCGTTCGACGAGGCAGCCGTCGCCGGGCTGGTCCGTGCCCTCGCCGGTGCCGGACAGGCAGCCGAGGCGCTCGCCGTCTTCGCCGCGCACCGCGACCGGCTGTCCGACGAACTCGGCGCCGATCCGTCCGCCGACCTGGTGCGACTCAACGCCGAGGTGCTCCGCAGCACCGGTCCCGTCAGCGGCTCGGTCCGGCGGGTCGGGCTGCGGGCCGCGCCGAATGCGCTCATCGGACGGGAGGCCGACCTCGCCACCGTCACGCGCCTCCTGTCCCAGGCGCGGCTGGTGACGATCCTCGGTGCCGGCGGTCTCGGCAAGACGCGACTCGCGCAGGCCGCGGCGACGACGGTCCCGCCCGCCTGCGGTGTCGTCGTGGTCGAGCTCGCGCCGCTCACCACCGGCGAGGACGTGGTCCCCGCGATCGGTGCGCTGCTGGGGATCGCCGAGGTCCGCAGCGCACGGAGCCTGCGGGACGCCGTGGTGGCCGACCTGCGGAGCCGGGTGGTCCGAGCACTCGGCGAGGAACCCACCCTGCTCGTGCTCGACAACTGCGAGCACATCCTCGAACCCGTCGCCGCGTTCACCGCCGATTTGCTCGCGGAGCTGCCCGGACTGCGGGTCCTGACGACCTCGCGCGCGCCGCTCGCGGTCGCCGGCGAGGTCGTCGCGCCGCTGGCGCCGCTGCCGGTGGAAGCCGACGGGGCCGCCGTCTGCCTGTTCACCGACCGGGCACGCGCGGCACGACCGGGTGCGGTGCTGCCGGTCGACGCGGTCCGCCGGATCTGCACGCGGCTCGACGGGTCCCCGCTGGCGATCGAGCTGGCCGCCGCGCGGATCCGGGGGATGAGCGTCGACGAGATCGAACGACGACTCGACGACCGTTTCGCGCTGCTCCGCGGTGGCGACCGGTCGGCCCCGGAACGGCACCGGACCCTGCTCGCCGTCATCGAGTGGAGTTGGCGACTGCTCGACGACGGGGCCCGGGACCTGCTGACCCGCCTCACGCTCTTCCCGGACGGCCTGTCCGTTGACGCCGTCGAAGCGGTCGCCGCACCGTCACGGGTCCACGACGCCCTCGACGACCTGGCCGAACTGGTCGAGCAGTCCCTCGTGCAGCTCGTCGAGCAGGAGGGCGAGCCCGTCCGCTACCGCTTGCTCGAGACCGTCCGCGAGTTCGGTGCCGCACGGCTGGAGGAGTCCGGCGCCACCGGGGACGTCCGCGCGGCGATGACCCGCTGGGCCTGCCGGGTCGCGGCCGAGCACGACCTGTTCATCGTGCGGACCACGGACCAGGTCGTGCGCTTCCGGGTGCTCGAACGTGAGGCCGACAACCTCGTCACGATGCTGCGCTGGAACCTGCGCGCCGAGGACGCCGTCGCGGTCGCGCCGCTCTTCTCGGCACTCGCTGGGTACTGGTCGTTCCGTGGGGCCCACGGCGAGGTCGCGGCGATCGCGTCCGACGTCGTGGCCGTCCTCCGCACCGTCCCACCCGAGCCCGAGCCCGAGCCCGAGCCCGAGCCCGCGACCGGCGTGCGGACGGCCGCCGTCCTCTGCCTCGTCATCGCCTGCGCGACCGCCGCCTTCTCCGACCGCCGCACCTCGGTGCGCGCCCGCGCCGCGCTCCGCCGCCTGCACCGGGCCGGCGTGACCGGCGTCCCGGTGGTCGACGCCCAGGCCGAGCTGCTCCTCACCCTCGGCCGTCGGGCCGCGGGTGAGACCGCCCTGACCCGACTCCGCGAGGACCCGGACACCGGGGTGGCGTGCCTGGCGCACCTGCTCAGCGCGCCGTTGGCCGAGAACGACGGTGAGCTCGAACGCGCCCTCGGCTTCTCGACCCGCGCGCGGCTGCTCGCCGAGCAGGCCGGTGACGTCTGGACCTCGGGCACCGCGGCCGTCTCGGTGACGCAGCTCGCCGGGCAACTCGGTCGGTACGAGCAGGCACTCGCCGCGGCGGCCACAGCCCGGGAACGGCTCGAGCAGTTCGGCGCCGAGGACGACCTGGTCGAGGTCGGGTGGAGCGTCGGGTTGAGTGCCGCGGCGACCGGGGACGTCGATCGCGCCCGCTCGTTGGCGGCCGAACTCGCCGCGCTCCCGGCGTCCCCCGGTTCCGGACCGGTCGGTGGCCCGGGTGGCGGCCCCGGCGGGGAGCGGGCACAGATGACGCTGCTCGCGCACGCGGTCCGGGCCGAGGTCGCACGGACCGAGGGGGACCCCGCCCGCGCGGTCGTCGAGTACCGGCGGGCCTGGGACCAGGTGGTGCCGCACCGGCGCGAGGCGAGCCAGTGGGTGATGGTCATCGGTGCGGCGCTCCTGGCCGCGCAGGACGAGGCCGCGCAGGACGAGGCGGCGCAGGCCCGGTCCGCCGGGGCCGCAGCGGGCCTCCAGGACGCCGGTCGGGAGGCCCGTGCGGACCTCGCCCGGCAGGTCCGGGTGAGCGCCCTGGTCGCGCTCCGCATGCCGTCGCTGTGGAACGACCTGCCGGTCGTCGGGACGGCCGTCCTCGGCGCCACGCTCGAGGCGATCGACCGCGGAGTCGACCCGGCCCTGGTCGCCGCTGCCTGGGCCAGTGCGCTCCGTCTGGGTGCCCGGCAGGACTTCGCGGTCCTCGGTCACGGACGGCTCCGGCCGCTGGTCGTGGCCGCGGTCGGCGAGGCCCTCGTGGAGGACGCCGAGACGGCCTCGGCCGGGATGTCCCGGGCCGAGGCCGTCGCTGCCGCGCGAGCGACGCTCGAAGCGGTCAGGCCTTCCGCATGTAGGCCCGGACGGTGAGCGGGGCGAACACCGCGACGACGACCGCTGCGCCGAGCAGGCTCAACCACAGGTCGCCGCCGACCGTGCCGTGGTTGACCAGGTCGCGGACCGCGGTGATGAGGTGCGAGATCGGGTTCACGTCGGAGAACCAGTGCAGCCAGTCCGGCAGCGTGTCCGCCGGGACGAACGCGTTCGACAGGAACGTCAGCGGGAAGAGCACCAGGTTCGAGATGCCCGACACGCTCGACGCGGTGCGGGCGACGACACCGAAGTAGGCGAAGACCCAGCTGATCGCCCAGGCCACGACGACGACGAGCAGGCCGGCGACCAGCACCGCGCCGATGCCACCGGCGGGACGCAGCCCCATGATGAACCCGACCGTGAACGTGATCGTGGTGGCGATCGCGTAGCGGACCGTGTCGGCGAGCAGCGCTCCGGCGAGCGGGGCGATACGGGCGATCGGCAGCGACCGGAAGCGGTCGAACACGCCCTTGTCCATGTCCTCACGGAGCTGCACGCCGGTGACGATCGACGACGTGATGTTCGTCTGCACGAGGATGCCCGGGATGATGATCGGCAGGTAGCTGCTGACGTCCCCGGCGATCGCGCCCCCGAAGATGTACGTGAACATCACGGTGAACACGATCGGCATGAGCGTCACGTCGAAGAGCTGCTCCGGCGTCCGTCGGACCTTGACCAGGCCGCGGTACGCCATCGTCAGCGACTGCCGGACGGTCGCGGCCAGGCCGGATCCGCCGACGCCGGGCCGCGGGGCGACCCGCGGGGCACCCGACGGTGCGGCGGCCAGGTCGGGGGTGGTGAGCGTGCTCATGCGTTGCTCCCTTCGAGCGCGCGGGCGGCGGGTGCAGGCGTGCCAGCGCCCGCCCCCTCGCCGGTGATGGTGAGGAAGACCTCGTCGAGCGTCGGCTTCTGCACGCTCATCTCGGCGAGGGAGATGCCGGCGTCCCGGAAGGACACGAGCAGGTCGGTGACACGGTCGGGGTCCGCCATCGGCGCGGTCAGGCGGGAGCCCTCCGGGCTCGCCACCGCCTCGGTCCCGAGCACGCGGAGCACCAGGTCGGACGCCTCGGCCAGTCGTGCCGGCGTCGAGTCGGCCAGCCGGAGCTGCAGCGACGCGGTGCCGACCGAGGCCTTCAACTCGTCGCTCGTGCCCTCGGCCACGACCCGGCCGTGGTCGATCACCGCGATCCGGTCCGCGAGCTGGTCGGCCTCGTCGAGGTACTGCGTCGTCAGCAGCACCGTCGACCCGGTCGCGACGAGCTCCCGGATCGTGTCCCACATCTGCGCCCGGGTCCGGGGATCGAGGCCCGTCGTCGGCTCGTCGAGGAAGATCAGCGGCGGCTGTGCGATGAGGCTCGCAGCCAGGTCCAACCGTCGGCGCATGCCGCCGGAGAACCCGCGGAGCGGTCGTCGTGCGGCCTCGCTCAAGCCGAAGCGCTCGAGCAGCTCCGTCGACTTCCGCTTCGCCTCCGTCCGGGACAGCCCGAGCAGCCGGCCGAAGACGACGAGGTTCTCGGTCGCGCTCAGGGTCTCGTCGACGCTGGCGTACTGGCCGGTCACACCGATGAGCTGCCGCACCACGTGCGGCTCCCGGCGGACGTCGTGGCCGAACACCCGCGCCTCGCCGCCGTCCAGGCGGAGCAGGGTCGCGAGCATGCTGATCGTGGTGGTCTTGCCGGCGCCGTTCGGACCGAGCACGCCGTACACCGTGCCGGCCTCGACCCGCAGGTCGACGCCGTCCACGGCCCGGTTGCTGCCGAACGTCTTCACGAGGCCCGAGGCCTCCACCGCGAGCGGTGTCGTGGTCATCGTCGTGTCCTTCCGTCGACGTCGTGTACGGGGAGGACACTGCCGAGCACCGCTCACGCGGCACTGACGCGGCGCTGACATCGGTACCGTGGAGGGCGTGAGCGAGACGGCCCGGACACCAGACGACACCGGCGCAGACGACACCGGCGTGCGACTGCGGATCGACCTGGCGTACGACGGTTCCGGCTTCTCCGGATGGGCGCGGCAGCCCGCACTCCGGACCGTGCAGGGTGTGCTCGAGGACGCCCTCGCCACCGTCTTCACCCGGTGGGGCGAACCACCCCGGCTGACGGTCGCCGGGCGCACCGATGCCGGCGTCCACGCCACCGGACAGGTCGCGCACCTCGACCTCAGCCCGGACCAGTGGGCCGCCCTGACCCGGCCGAAGCGTCCGAGCGCCGACGGCACCGTCCGCGACGCCTTCAGCGGGCTCGTCCGACGGCTCAACGGGCTCGCCGGCGCCGACGGGGACGTCGTCGTCCGCAGCGTGCGTGTCGCCCCGGCCGGCTTCGACGCCCGGTTCTCCCCGCTCTGGCGGCGCTACCGGTACCGGGTCGCCGACGTCGACGCCCTCCGCGACCCCCTCCGCCGCGGGCACACGACCTGGTACCCGGGGCGCCTCGACCCGGCGTCGATGGAGCGCGGTGCGCTGCGGCTGCTCGGGCTGCACGACTTCGCGGCGTTCTGCAAGCCGCGGGTCGGCGCGACCACGATCCGGACCCTGCAGGAGTTCCGCTGGGACCGTGAGCCGGACGGCGTGCTGGTGGCGAGCCTCCAGGCCGACGCCTTCTGTCACTCCATGGTGCGCGCGATGGTCGGCGGCACCCTCGCCGTCGGCGAGGGCCGGCTGACGCCGGACGAACTCGACGGGCTCCGCGTCGCGGCGGAACGCACCAGCGCCTTCACCACCGCCCCGGCCCGCGGACTCACCCTCACCGAGGTCGGGTACCCGGACGACGACGCACTGGAGGCCCGGGCCGTCCAGACACGCGCCCGTCGCGACGCGGAGGGACACCGGCCCGGCGACCTGTCGGACGAGGGCGGGCGGTAACGCCGGGCGGTAGCGTCGGGGGATGGCTCCTCGTGCTCCGCGCTCCGTCGTCTCCGTCGCACCCGGTGTGGTCTTCGTCGAGGGGCCGGTGTCGAACTGGGTCGTCCTGGCGGAGGAGGACGGCGTCGCTCTCATCGACGCGGGCTACCCGGCCGACACCGACCTCGTGCTCGACAGCGTGCTGCTCGCCGGACACGACCTCGAGGACCTCCGCCGCGTCTACGTCACGCACGGGCACGTCGACCACGTCGGCGGCCTGCCCGGGATCCTCGAGCGCTTCCCGCACGTCGAGGTGCTCGCGCACGCCGACGAGGTCGACAACGTCCGCGGCCCCGACCGGCAGCAGGTCACCCCGGCGGAGATCGGCGGACGGCTCGCCGCACCGCGCGTGCTCCGCTGGCTCGCCCGCGCGGTCGCGTCCGACGCCCTCCGACCCACCACCGTTCCGAGCGCCCGCGCCTTCACGGCCCGCGACTTCGACGGCCGTGCGATGACCCCCCTGCCGGCACCCGGGCACACCGCCGGGTCCACCACGTACCTGCTCCCGGCCGCGGACGCCCTCGTCACCGGGGACGCGGTCGTCACGCACCACGACACGCAGCCCGCGTCCTGGGCGCCGCGGCCGCGGATGATCACGCCGTTCTTCACGGCGGACCAGGCGCTCGCCGTGGAGTCGGCGCGGGTGCTGCCGTACCCGGCGATCGTGCTGCCGGGGCACGGGCCGGCGGTGTACCGGGTGGGGGCGGAGTGGGTGCCGATCGGGAGCTGACAGCTCCTCTCATTGGTATTCCAGTTCGGTATCTGAAATGGTGGATTCAGCGGTGGTGAAGGAGCCGCCCTCCACGAGGGGAACCACCATGAAGAAGATCCGTACGAGTGCGGTCGTCGCAGCGATCCTGGGCGGAGCGATGCTGGGCACGATCGGGGCGACCGCTGCTTCAGCGCAACCGGTCAGCTCGAGTTCGTCCAGCGCCGTCAGTTCATCGGCGATCGCCGTCGCGCCTCCCGCGGCGTCGTCTCCGTCCACGACCGGACCGACCGGACCGGCCGGAACGACCAGTGGGTCCTCCACTGACGGAGTCCCGATCAGGCCGATCGTCGACTGGCTCAAGCGCAACGCCTCGTCCGTCATCCCCGCGCTCAAGACCGCGCTCCGGAACGGACTGAACGCCTTCAAGAACTGGTGGAACGGGCTGGCGGGCTGGGTCCGCGCCGGCATCAACGCGCTCGCGCACCTGACCGTCCAGGAGCTGTTCAGCGCTCTCTGGAACTACTTCTTCGGTTGATCTGCGCTCGGGAGCGGCGGTCCGGGCCAGCCCGGGCCGCCGCCCCGAGTCGGAAGGAACGAGCAATGATCCAACTCCGGGACGTCGGCCTTCGTGGCCACGACCGACCTCGTCTCCAGGACGTGTCCGTCGAACTGCAGCCAGGCCGTGTGTACGGTCTGGTCGGCCCGAACGGCGCCGGGAAGTCCACGCTCCTCGCCGTCCTCGCGGGCCTCGTGCGCATCGACCACGGTGCTCTCACCGGATCGCCGTGGCAGCGCGGCGAGGCGGTCGGGGCCGTCTTCGGGGACGGAGACCTGCACCGCGGCAGGACCGTCCGGGAGACGCTGCTGCTCCGAGCCCGTTTCGTGGGCAGCGATCGCTCAGCGGTCGACGAGACGGCGCGTCGCGTGGGTCTCCACGCCGTCCTGGGGCGTCGGGTCAAGGCGCTGTCGCTCGGTATGAAGGTGCGACTCGCGATCGGTGTGGCGCTCCTCGGATCACCGTCCCTCGTCCTCTTCGACGAGCCGATGAACGGACTCGACCCGAACGGCATCGGGTGGCTCCGGGCTGTCGTGTCCGACCTCCGGAACGCCGGAGTGACGGTCGTCGTGTCGAGCCACCTCCTCGGTGAACTCGAGACGATGATCGACGTCGCCGTCATCGTGAGCCAGGGGAGGGTCGTCCGCGTCGAGCCGGTGGTGTCCGTCGAGACCGAGGCCTGCGAGGTACGGGTCGGGAACGCGACGGACTTCCTGGAGGCCGTGGCCGAGCGAGGGATCGAGCCGGTCGTCGACGGCCGCGTGGTCCACCTCCCGATCAGTGCGGCGGAAGCCGTGCGAATGGCAGTGGAGGTCGGCGTCGACGTCCTCTCGGTGGTACCGGCCCGGAGGTCTCTGCAGGCGCTCTACGACGAGGTCTCCACGGCGGAGTTCGAGTCGGAGGTCGTTGCGTGATCGGCTTCGTCGGTGTCGCGACGCTCGAGGTCCGCAAGCGTGTCGACACGGTGGGCGCCCTGGTCGGTTTCGGTGTGCTGGCGTTGCTCGTCGTCGTGTGCTGCGCTCTGAGTGTGTCGCTCGTCACGCGTGCGGCCAGCTTCACGGTCGGGGAGGTCCTGGTGACCACCGGGCTCCCCGTCGCGCTGGCTGCATCGGTGGTCGGGGTCGTGGTCGGTGTGGGCGACGCCTCGTGCGGCGGTGAGCGCGACGGTCTGTTGGCGGGACGATCCCGGTCGGCCATGTACCTCGCGCGACTCGCAGCGTGTGGCGTGCTCATCGCCGCTGTGGTCCTCTTCGCCGTACTCGTCGGGGTCGTCGGGGCCGGGGTGGCCGTCCTGCTCGGCGGTCGAGCCGCGTCGCTGGAAGCCGTCCATCCCGTCGTGCAGTTGGCTGCTCTGACGTTCTCGTCCGCGGTGTCCGGCTTCGGCATCGGCGCGACGTCGCGTTCGCTCCCGCTCGGGCTGGTGAGTGTGCTCGCGGTGACGCTCGTGCTCGACGTGGTCCTCGCGGCGCTCGGGGCGTGGACTGCGTACATCCGGTTCGGCACGGTGCAGAGCGGGTTGACGGGTGAAGCCGATGTCCTCCCCGCCGTCACCTCGGGTCTGATCTGGATCGTCCTCCCCGTCCTGGCCGGCTGGGTACGTGCGGAGCGGGTGGCGACGTGAGTGAGGCTCCTCGACCGATCCGTCGGGACCGGGGCCGCAGAGCGGCACTGGGGCTCCTGGTGGTGCTGGCGACCCTGGGCTGCTGCGTGATCGGCGTGACGGGCCAGAGCCTGGTGATCCGCGGGATCGCGGCCGGAGCGACCTTGGTCGTCATGGGGTGTTCGCTGGTGCTCGCGCGGAAGCGCGGGAACCTCGTCGGGTGGTACGTCATTGCGGTCGGGACGACCGTGCTGCGCATGCTCTCCGACCTGTGACGGGTGGCTCCGTGCGGTGTCCGCGTGCATCTGGAGACCGCTCCTTCTGTCCCCCGTCCGGGGGCAGAACTTCACGTCCCCGTAACCTGAGCGTCCCCACAAGTCCGTAGCGTGGCGAGGTCCCTCCCGACTCCGAACCAGAGGTCTCCATGCCACGAACCGTCGGCCGCACCCTGCTGTGCGCCACGGCTGCCGCGACACTCGTCGCAGCACCGCTCGTCACCGTCACCGCTGCGACCGCAGACCCCGCGGGCACGGGGCTCGTCATCGCCGAGGCTTACCTCAAGGGCGGCAGCGCGAACGCGTTCTTCAACGAGAAGTTCGTCGAGATCGCGAACCCGACCGCCGTCCCGGTCAGCCTCGACGGCTGGTCGCTGCAGTACCGCTCGGCCACCGGCACCGGGGCGTTCAGCACGAGCACCCTCGAGGGCACCGTCCCGGCGAACGGCACGTTCCTGGTGTCCATGGCCGGGAACGGCGGGGCCACCGCGGTCGGCGCGGCCCTGCCCACGGCGGACGACACCGCGTCGCTCAACCCGTCCGGCACCACCGGCACGCTCGTCCTCGCCGACCGCACGGCCGCGCTGACGCTGCCCGCCGGCCCGGTCGGCACGGGCACCGCGGGGGTCGTCGACCTGCTCGGCTACGGCGCCTCGAACACGTACGAGGGCGCGGTCCGCACCGTCGACGGCGGCAACCCCGTCCCGAACGCCCTGGTCCGACAGGGCACCGCGGACACCGACGTGAACGCGACCGACTTCACGGTCACCGCGACCGTGACGCCGCGGAACGCCGCCGGGCAGACCGCCGGCGGCGGGACCACCCCGGCGCCGGGCGGCGGCACCACGCCGCCGCCGACCCCGGCCGTCGCCGCGACGATCCCCGAGGTCCAGGGCACGACGGACACGTCGCCCCTCGTCGGGAAGACCGTCACCACGAGCGGTGTCGTCACCGCCGTCTACGCGACGGGAGGGCTGAACGGGTACACGATCCAGACGCCGGGGACGGGCGGCGCGGTCGACCCCGCCAACCGGACCGCCTCCGACGGGCTCTCCGTCTACTCCGCCGCGACCGCCGGGCTCGTCGCGATCGGCGACCACGTGCAGGTCACCGGCGCCGTGTCCGAGTTCTCCGGCCTCACCGAGCTCACCGTGGCGAGCACCGCGGACCTGACCGAGCTGACGACGCCGGCCGTCGCACCGCTGCCCGCCGCCGTCGCCTTCCCGCGCACCGACGCGCAGCGCGAGACGCTCGAGAGCATGCTCGTGGCCCCGCAGGGCGGGTACACGGTCGCCGACAACTACACGACGAACCAGTACGGCGAGATCGTGCTCGCGACGGGCTCCGGTCGACTCCTGCAGCCGACCGAGGTCGCCCGCCCCGGCAGCGCCGAGGCCGCGGCGGTCGCGGCCGACAACGCCGCCCGGTCGGTCACGCTCGACGACGGTGCGAGCACGAACTTCCTGCCCCGCGACGGCGCCGACCAGTCCGCACGGTCGATCCCGGTGCCGTGGCTGACGAACGCCGGCCCGGTGACCGTCGGCGCGACCGCGACCTTCTCGGCACCGGTCGTCCTGGACTTCCGGAACGACGCGTGGAAGTTCCAGCCGACGACGCCGGTCACCGGTGCCACGGCGGCGGCGGACCTGCCGGTGTCGTTCTCGGACGTCCGCTCCACCGCGCCCGCCGCGGTCGGCGGGGACCTCAAGCTCGCCGGTTTCAACGTGCTCAACTACTTCCCGACCACGGGCGACGAGCTCACCGGGTGCACGTACTACACGGACCGCGTCGGTGACCCGATCACGGTGAACTCCGGCTGCGACGCCCGCGGTGCCGCCGAGCAGGAGGACCTCGACCGCCAGCAGGTGAAGATCGTCAAGGCGATCAACGGGCTGGACGCCGACGTCGTCTCGCTCGAGGAGATCGAGAACTCCGCCCGCTTCGGCCAGGACCGCGACGCCGCCGTGGGCACCCTCGTCACGGCGCTCAACGCCGCGACCGGCTCCGACACCTGGGCCTTCGTCCCGTCCCCGTCCGTCCTGCCGAGCAGTGAGGACGTCATCCGCCTCGCCCTCATCTACAAGAAGGCCCGCGTCGCGCCCACCGGCGAGTCGACGATCCTGCTCGACCCCGCGTTCACGAACGCCCGCCAGCCGGTCGCGGACGCTTTCCGCCCGGTCGGCGGCACCGCGGACGACGACTTCCTGGTCATCGCGAACCACTTCAAGTCGAAGGGCTCCGGCACCGGCGAGAACGCCGACCAGGGCGACGGCCAGGGAGCGTCGAACGCGGACCGCGTCCGCCAGGCGACGGCCCTGACGACGTTCTCCACCGCGATGCAGGACCGCTACGACACCGACAAGGTGTTCATGCTCGGCGACTTCAACGCCTACAGCGAGGAGGACCCGATGGTCGTCCTCCGCGACGCCGGGTACACGGACCTCGCCCCGGCCCGCGACCGCACCGAGTACTCGTACGTGTTCAGCGGGTTGAGCGGGTCGCTCGACCACGTGCTGGCCTCCCCGGCAGCGCTCGCGAGCGTGACTGGCGTGGACATCTGGAACATCAACTCGACCGAGTCGGTGGGCCTGGAGTACAGCCGCTACAACGTCAACGTCTCGGACCTGTACACGAACGACGTGTACCGCGCGAGCGACCACGACCCGATCCTCGTCGGGTTCGACGTCGCCGACGCCCCGGTCGACCCGGAGCCGACGCCCGACCCGACCCCCGCGCCGACGCCTGCTCCGACGCCGGTCGACGGCTCCGGTGCCGGTGGCACGGGGCTGTTCCCCGGCGCCCATGTCGGCAGCGGCGGGACGTCGGGTCCGGGCACGGGTGGCCTCGCCTTCACGGGTGCGGAGATCGGGGGCGGCGTCGCGGCGGCGCTCGCGCTCCTCGCCGCCGGTGGCGGGCTCCTGGCGGTCCGACGCCGCCGGTCGGCGGCCGGCGACACCGAGTGACGGTGCGCTGACGCGACCACCTGGAGGTGGCGCTGACGCGACCACCTGACGGGAGGTGCGGTGCGGGTCGGACCCGCACCTGGGCCCACACCGGCCGGTTCCGGAGCGACGCGCCAGCGGCGGGCCGGCCGTGACCGGTGGGGAGCCTCCTGTCCGTCGTCACCGTGGAGTGGCCGCGGTTGACCCGACGCTCCGGCGTCGACTAGGCTCATCTCTTGGTCTGCGCGCTCTGTTGCGCCAGACAGTCAGATGGGCCCTCCACCGGGTCGTTCACCGGGCATCTGCCCGCGGGAACGCCCACCGGAGTGGGATTCACGGACTCCTCACCTCGACACGAAAGCAGTACTCCTGTGACTCGTACGTTCTCCCCGAAGCCGGCAGACGTCCAGCACGACTGGATCGTCATCGACGCGACCGACGTCGTGCTCGGCCGCCTCGCTTCGCACGTCGCCGCCCTCCTCCGCGGCAAGCACAAGGCCACCTTCGCCCAGCACATGGACATGGGTGACTACGTCATCATCGTGAACGCCGACAAGGTCGCCCTGACCGGGTCGAAGCTCGCCAAGAAGGTCTACTACCGCCACTCCGGTTACCCGGGCGGCCTCACGGCCACCACCTACCCGGAGATGCTGGAGAAGCACCCGACCCGCGCCGTCGAGAAGGCGATCCGAGGCATGCTGCCGAAGAACACCCTCGGTCGCGAGCAGCTCAAGAAGCTCAAGGTCTACGCAGGCGCTGAGCACCCCCACGCGGCGCAGCAGCCCAAGCCGTACACCTTCGACCAGGTCTCGCAGTAACAGCGGCCACGACGACTTCCAGGAACGAGAAAACACTCATGGCTCAGATCGCTGACTCCATCGACCAGACCCCGGAGACCTTCACCACCGAGAGCGCGCCCGTCGCGTCGGAGGCGGCTCCCCGTCAGATCCTCAACGTCTCGGGCGGTGCCGTCGGTCGCCGCAAGGAGGCCATCGCCCGCGTCCGTCTCGTCCCGGGCTCCGGCACGTTCGTCGTGAACGGCCGCTCCCTCGAGGACTACTTCCCGAACAAGCTGCACCAGCAGCTGATCAACGACCCGTTCAAGGTCCTCGAGCTCCTCGGCTCGTACGACGTCACCGCCCGCATCACGGGTGGCGGCCCCTCGGGTCAGGCCGGCGCACTGCGTCTCGCCATCGCCCGCACCCTGAACGAGATCGACCGCGAGAACAACCGCGCGGCCCTCAAGAAGGCCGGCTTCCTCACCCGTGACGCCCGCGTCATCGAGCGCAAGAAGGCCGGTCTCAAGAAGGCCCGCAAGGCGTCGCAGTTCTCGAAGCGCTGATCGCCTGACGGCGGGAGATCGCATGCCGCGTCTGTTCGGTACCGACGGCGTTCGTGGCCTCGCCAACGGCGAGTTGACGGCCGCGCTCGCACTGGGCCTTGCCCAGGCGAGCGCGGCCGTGCTCACGCACGGACACCATGCGGACGCTCGTCGAGCGTCCGGTCGCACGCGCCCCAAGGCCGTGCTCGCGCGCGACCCGCGCGTCTCCGGCGAGTTCCTGGGTGCTGCCGTTGCAGCCGGGCTCGCCTCCGCCGGCGTCGACGTCCTCGACGCCGGGGTCATCCCCACGCCCGCAGCGGCGTACCTCGTCGCGGACATCGACGCCGACTTCGGCGTGATGATCTCGGCGTCGCACAACCCGGCGCCGGACAACGGGATCAAGTTCTTCGCCGCTGGCGGCCGCAAGCTGCCGGACGAGGTCGAGGACCGCATCGAAGCGGCCATGCACGACCAGTCCGCACCCACCCCGACGGGTGCCGAAGTCGGGCGCATCACGCGGTTCGCCGACGCCGAGGACCGCTACGTCGTGCACCTGCTCGGCACGCTGCCGCACCGACTCGACGGCATCCACGTCGTGCTCGACTGCGCGAACGGGGCAGCCTCCGGGGTCTCGCCCGAGGTGTTCGTCAACGCCGGCGCGAAGGTGACGCTGATCGGTGCCGACCCGAACGGCATCAACATCAACGACGGTGTCGGCTCGACCCACATCGACAACCTGGCTCGTGCGGTCCTCGAGGCCGGAGCCGACGTCGGCATCGCGCACGACGGCGACGCGGACCGGTGCCTGGCGGTGGACGCCGAGGGCAACGCGGTGGACGGCGACCAGATCATGGCGATCCTCGCGCTGTCCCTCAAGGAACGCGGCCGACTGATCGACGACACCCTCGTCGCGACGGTGATGTCGAACCTCGGGCTCAAGCGGGCGATGGCGGACGCGGGCATCACCGTGATCGAGGCCGGTGTCGGCGACCGCTACGTGCTCGAGAAGATGACCGAGGGCGGCTACTCGCTCGGCGGCGAGCAGTCCGGCCACATCATCTTCAACGACTACGCGACGACGGGCGACGGGGTCCTGACGGGCCTCCACCTCGTCGCCGAGATGGCCCGCACCGGCAAGACGCTCGGCGAGCTGGCGGCGTGCATGACTGTGTTCCCGCAGGTGCTGCTCAACGTCAAGGGCGTGGACCGGCACGGACTGCAGGACCAGGGCGTGCAGGACGCGATCGCTGCCGCCACGCTGGCGCTGGGCGACACCGGCCGGGTGCTGCTGCGCCCCTCCGGTACCGAGCCGGTCGTCCGCGTGATGGTCGAGGCCGCCTCCCAGGAGGACGCCCAGCGCGTCGCCGAGGAGCTCGCGGACGTCGTCCGGGAGCGCCTGACGCTCGAGGCCGCCTAGCGCGCGGCCCGCGCCCTGCGGCCCGCGCCCGGCGTCCGATGGCGGAGACGGCGGACACCGCGCGGCCGCGGCCACCTGCGCCGCCGCGCGTCAGATCTTGCGGAGCAGGACGCTCGTCACCTTGTGGTCGGCGGCCTTCTTCAGCACGAGGGTCGCCCGGGAACGCGTGGGCAGCACGTTCTCGAGGAGGTTCGGCTCGTTGATCGCTCGCCAGACCCCGGTGGCGGTCTGCACCGCGTCCTCCCGGGACAGCGCGGCGAAGCGGTGGAAGAACGAGTCCGGGCTCGAGAACGCCTGCTCCTGCAACGCCAGGAACCGGTCGACGTACCAGGACTCGATGTCCTTGGTCTTGGCGTCGACGTAGATGGTGAAGTCGAACAGGTCGCTCAGCGCGAGCCGCCCGTGCACCGGCGGCGCGAGCACGTTGAGCCCCTCGACGATGAGGATGTCCGGCTGCCGCACGACGATCTCGGCGTCCGGCACGATGTCGTAGACCAGGTGCGAGTAGTACGGCGCCCGGACCTCGGTGGCGCCGCTCTTCACCTGGCTGACGAAGCGCAGTAGGGAGCGGCGGTCGTACGACTCCGGGAAGCCCTTCCGGTCCATGATCCCGCGGCGTTCGAGCTCGGCGTTCGGGTACAGGAACCCGTCGGTGGTCACGAGCTCCACCCGCGGGGTGTCCGGCCAGCGCTTCGTGAGCTCACGGAGCAGACGCGCGACGGTGCTCTTGCCGACGGCCACCGACCCGGCGACGCCGATCACGAACGGCGTCCGGCCGGCGCGTTCACCGAGGAAACGGCTGGTCTCCGCGTGCAGGTCCCGCGCGCCGGCGGCGTACAGCGTCAACAGCCGGGAGAGCGGCAGGTACACGTCCTGCACCTCGGTGATGTCGAGCCGGTCGCCCAAGCCGCGCAACTGCACGATCTCGGTCTCCGTGAGTGAGAGGTGCTCCTTCGGCGCGAGCTGCGACCACTCGTCCCGGGGGATCTCCACGAAGGGGGTGGGGTGCGCGACGGTCGTCTCCGGGATCGGCATGGGATCGAGCGTACTCAGCCGGGAGGCGCGTCACCGGTCAGCGACGTCGACGGCGGTGGACGGGCCTCCCGTCAGGATGCGTGTGCCGGTGCCGGTGCCGGTGCCGATCAGGCGGGGAGCGCCGCCTCGATGGCGGCGACCACCTCGGGGGCGTCCGGCTTGACCGTCGGGCGGAAGCGCGTGACCGTGCCGTCCGGGGCGACGAGGAACTTCTCGAAGTTCCAGATGACCCGTCCGGCCTTGCCAGAGGCGTCCGCAGCCTGGGTGAGTTCGCGGTAGAGCGGGTGCGCCGAGCGGCCGTTCACCTTGACCTTCTCGGACATCGGGAAGCTGACGCCCCAGGTGGTCGAGCAGTACTCCTCGATGGCCTCGGACGAGCCGAGTTCCTGCAGGAACTGGTTGCTCGGGAAGCCCAGCACGGTGAAGCCCCGCGGACCGTACGTGCGCTGCAGTTCCTCGAGCTGTTCGTACTGCGGAGCGAGGCCGCAGCGCGAGGCGACGTTCACCACGAGCACCGCCTTGTCACCGAAGCTGCCGAACGTGGTGGTCTCGCCCTTGATGGTGGTGATCTCGATGTCGTCGAAGCGTCCCATCTCCGGAGGCTATCCCCACCCGCCGTGCGGTTCGCAGGGTGCTCCCCGCGCTGCCCGTAGGATCGATCCCATGTGTGGAATCGTCGGATACGTCGGCAGCAACAGCAGCACGGACGTCCTCCTCGGGGGCCTCCGGCGCCTCGAGTACCGCGGCTACGACTCGGCCGGCATCGCCGTGGTCGACCCGTCCGGGGACCTGACCTCGGCGAAGAAGGCCGGCAAGCTCCAGATGCTCGTCGACGAGCTCGACACGAACCCGATCGCGGACGGCGGCACCGGCATCGGCCACACACGCTGGGCGACGCACGGCGGCCCGACGGACGAGAACGCGCACCCGCACCTGGCGGACGGCGGCAAGCTCGCGCTGATCCACAACGGCATCATCGAGAACTTCGCCCCGCTGAAGGACGAACTGCTGGCCGAGGGCGTCGTGTTCCACAGCGAGACCGACTCCGAGGTCGCGGCACACCTCGTCGCGCGCGAGTTCCGCGACACCCACGACCTGACCGAGGCGATGCGTCGCACGGTCGCCCGCCTCGACGGCGCCTTCACGCTCCTCGTCGTGCACGCCGACCAGCCCGGCGTCGTCGTCGGCGCCCGTCGCAACTCGCCCCTCGTGGTGGGCCTGGGCGACGGCGAGAACTTCATGGGCTCCGACGTCGCCGCGTTCGTCGCCCACACGCAGCGCGCGCTCGCGATCGGGCAGGACGAGATCGCGACGATCCGCCCCGACGGCGTGGACGTCATCCACTTCGACGGAACCCCCGCCGACCGCAACGAGTTCGAGGTGAACTGGGACGCCTCGGCCGCGGACAAGGGCGGCTGGTCCTCCTTCATGGCGAAGGAGATCAGCGAGGAGCCCGAGGCCGTGCGCAACACGGTCCTCGGCCGCGTGCACGAGGGTGCGGTCACCCTGACCGACCTCGACCCGATCGCCGAGCGGTTGCAGCAGGTCGACCGCGTCATCGTCATCGCCTGCGGCACCGCGGCCTACGCCGGCATGCTCGGCAAGTACGCGATCGAGCAGTGGTCCCGGATCCCGGTGGAGGTCGAGCTCGCCCACGAGTTCCGCTACCGCGACCCGGTGTTGAACGACCGCACGCTCGTCGTCTCGATCAGCCAGTCCGGCGAGACCATGGACACGCTGATGGCCGTCAAGTACGCGCGCGAGCAGGGCGCCCAGGTCCTCTCGATCTGCAACACCCAGGGCGCGACGATCCCGCGCGAGTCCGACGCGGTGATCTACACGCACGCCGGCCCCGAGGTCGCCGTGGCGTCGACGAAGGCGTTCCTGGCCCAGGGCGTCGCGCTCTACCTGCTCGGGCTGCACCTCGCCACACTCCGGGGCACGCTGACCGCCGAGCAGATCGCCGAGCAGGTCGCCGAGCTCGAGGGCTTGCCCGCCAAGCTCCAGCAGACCATCGAGGACGCCGCCGGGGTCGCCGAGCTCGCCAAGTGGATGGCCGACACCCGCAGCGTGCTGTTCCTCGGGCGCCACGTCGGGTACCCGATCGCACTCGAGGGTGCGCTCAAGCTCAAGGAGCTCGCCTACATCCACGCCGAGGGCTTCGCCGCCGGTGAGCTCAAGCACGGCCCGATCGCACTGATCGAGCCCGGCCAGATCGTCTTCGTGATCGTGCCGTCACCGCGTGACGCCCGCTCGCTGCACCCGAAGGTCGTGTCGAACATCCAGGAGATCCGCGCCCGCGGTGCCCGGGTGATCGCGATCGCGGAAGAGGGCGACGCCGCGGTGCTGCCCTTCGCCGACGAGGTCCTGCGGATCCCGCTCGCGACGCCGCTGTTCGAGCCCCTGCTCGCCGTCGCCCCGCTGCACATGTTCGGCATGGAGCTCGCGGCCGCGAAGGGGCTCGACGTGGACCAGCCACGCAACCTCGCGAAGTCGGTCACCGTCGAGTAGTCGGCGATGATCATCGGCATCGGGGTCGACGTGGTCGACCTGGAACGGTTCGAGCGGGTCCTGACACGGACCCCCGCGATGCGGTCGCGGCTGTTCACCGACGCCGAGCAGCTGCGGGACGGTGAGCCGCGCCCGGTGGCATCGCTCGCCGCCCGGTTCGCGGCGAAGGAGGCGTTGATCAAGGCCTTCGGGTCGAGCGCCGGCCTGAGCTGGCGGGAACTCGAGGTCGTCGCCGACGACCAGCGGAACCCGTCCCTCACCCTGCACCAGGGCGCCCAGCGGGTCGCCGACGAGCGCGGCGTCGCGCACGTGCACCTCTCGCTGTCGCACGACGGTGGGATCGCGACGGCGTTCGTCGTCATCGAGGGCCGGGACCGGCCCGCAACGGAAGGACCGATCGCGTGAGCGCGTTCACGGGGGTGACCGTCGACCGGGAGGCGTTGATCGCCAACTACGCCACGGTCGCGGAACAGGTGGCTCCGGCCGGCGTCGTCGCGGTGGTGAAGGCGGACGCGTACGGGCACGGCGCCGTCGAGGTCGCCCGGGCCCTGGTGGACGCGGGTGCGGACTGGCTCGGGGTCGCGGACCTCGACGAGGCGGTGGCACTCCGCGAGGCCGGCATCGACGAGGGCGTCCGGATCCTGGCGTGGTTGCACGCCCCCGACGAGGACTTCCGTCGTGCGGCCCGGTACGGCATCACCCCGGCGGTCTCCAGCGTCGAGCAGCTCTCCACCGCGGCCGACGCCGACGTCCCCGAGGTGCACCTGGTCGTGGACACCGGCCTCAGCCGCAACGGTGCGGTGGAGTCCGAGTGGCCCGAGTTGTTCGCCACCGCAGCCGCACTGTCCCGCGGCGGCGACCGCACCCGGATCGAGGGGGTGATGTCGCACCTGTCGAACGCATCGCGCTCGGACGACCTGGACCAGGACGCGGCGCTGCAGCGGGCGCTCGACGGCCTCGCGGCGGTCGGCATCCGCCCCGACGTCGTGCACCTCGCGGCCAGCGCGGGCAGCCTGGCGCTGCCGGAGACCCGACGGGACCTGACCCGGGTCGGCCTGGCGCTCTACGGACTCAGCCCGTTCCCGGACCGCACCTCCGCTGAACTCGGGCTGCGGCCGGCGATGCGGGTGACCGCCGCGGTGCTGCGGACGGTCGCCGTGCCCGCCGGGGACGGCGTCTCGTACGGGTACACCTGGCGCGCCGAGCAGGACACCCGGCTCGCGGTCATCGGGCTCGGCTACGCCGACGGCTTCGACCGCGCCTACGGCAACCACGTCTCGGTGCGGATCGGGGACCGCCGATTCCCGGTCGTCGGCCGGGTGGCCATGAACGCGATGCACATCGACATCGGGGACGCGGACGTCGCGATCGGGGACGAGGTCGTGCTCTGGGGCGACCCGGCGAACGGCGACCCCGCGGTCGAGGAGTGGGCCGATGCGATCGGCACCATCAACTACGAGGTGGTCGCCCGCGTCGGCCGCAGCGTCGAACGGAGGACGACGTGAGCGCAGGACTGCGCCGGGCGGTCATCGACCTGGACGCCTACCGTGCCAACCTCGATCTCGTCCGGTCCTGGATGGACCCGGTCGAGGTGATGGCGATCATGAAGGCCGACGCGTACGGCCACGGCCTCGAACCGATCGCGCTGACCGCGGTCGACGCGGGGATCCGGTGGATCGGGGTGCTGACGGTGCCGGCAGCGCTGCGGCTGCGCGCGATCGGCGTCGGCGAGGACGTCCACCTGTTCACCTGGCAGCACGACCCGGGGCTGGACTTCCGCGACGCGATCGACTCCGCCGTCGACCTCGGTGTCTCGAACGTCGCCGAGCTGCGCCGCATCGTCGACGCGGTGGACCAGCGACCGGCCCGCGTGCACCTGGGTGTCGACAGCGGTCTGCACCGTGACGGCGCGACGGCGGCGGACTGGACCGCGCTGGTGGAACTGGCGCGCGACGCCCAGCGCGACGGCCGGATCGAGGTCGTCGCCGCCTACACACACCTGGCGGAGTCCTCGGACGCCGACGACGCCGCGGCAGTGGCGCACTTCGACGCGATGGTCGAGCAGGCCGAGGACCTGGGGCTCGACATCCGGTGGGAGCACGTCGCCGCGTCGCTCGCGGGCCTGGAACGCAAGGAGTTCCGGAAGGACATGGTCCGGATGGGCGCCAACTTGTTCGGCATCCCCGGTGCCGACGGAGTGTCCGCCGCCGACCTCGGCCTGACGCCCGTGATGACCCTGACGGCGTCCGTGGCGAAGACGAAGCGCGTCCCGGTCGGTACCGGCGTCTCCTACGACTACACGTACCGCACGGACACCGAGACGACCCTGGCGCTCGTGCCCGTCGGCTACGCGGACGGCGTCCCCCGCGTGGCACAGGGACGCATCGAGGTCGCGATCAACGACACCCGCTACCCGATCGCCGGCCGGGTCGCGATGGACCAGTTCCTGGTCGACGTCGGAGACGACGACGTCCGGGTGGGCGACACCGTGACGCTGTTCGGCACCGGCGAGGACGGCGAGTCCACGGTGCTCGAGTGGGGGCGTGCGCTCGACACCATCGGCGAGGAGATCGTCTGTCGGATCGGCAGCCGGGTCCAGCGCGTCCACGAGGGGCACTCCGGCGAGGGTCGGGTGGGGGAGTACCTGCGGGGCGAACGCTCGTGACCGTCCTCCTCGACACCACGGTCGCGACGACGGACGAGATGGGGGCGCTCGGTGCCCGGATCGCCGCGGTGCTCCGGGCCGGCGACCTGGTCGTCCTCACCGGGCCGCTGGGCGCTGGCAAGACCACGATGACGCGGGGCCTCGGCACCGCGCTCGGTGCGCGCGGGCAGGTGTCGAGTCCGACGTTCGTGCTCGCGCGGACGCACCCGACCACGGCCGGCCCGGACCTGGTGCACGTGGACGCGTACCGGCTGTCGGACCCGGTCGAGCTCGACGACCTGGACCTCGACTGGGACGGCTCGATCGTCGTCGTGGAGTGGGGCCGCGGCATGGTCGACGGGGTCAGCGACAGCATCCTGGACGTCGAGATCACCCGGCCGACCGGCGGTGGCGACGACCTCGGCGACGACCTCGATCCGGACGACGTCCCCGACGAACCCCGTCGAGTGGTGGTGACCGGCACCGGTCCCCGCTGGTCGGGCATCAGGCTCTGACGCCCGACCAGCGGGGACCCTGACCGGACCCTGATTCGCGGACCCCGACCGGCCGGCCCGGCTCAGCTGAGGACGAACCGCTGCGCTGGGGTGCCGTTGCAGTCCCAGATCTGCAACCGGGTGCCGTTCGTCGTGGCGCCGCCCGGTGCGTCGACACACCGGCCGCTGGTCGGGTTCCGGAGCGACCCGTCCGACTGCGCCAGCCAGTTCTGGTAGCCGCCGCCGTTGCAAGTCGCGAGTTGGAGCTTCGTGCCCGCGGCGCTCACCCCTCCGGCGATGTCGAGGCACTTGCCGAGGGTCTGCAGGGTCTGCCCGCTGGCAGTCCAGTGCTGGTCCTTCGCCGCCGCCGCGCAGTCCCAGAGCTGCACCGCGGACCCGTCACCACCGGTGTCGTCACCCGCGACGTCGACGCACGTGCCCCCGGGCGCGGCGATGGTCCGCCCGGTGACCGTCCCACCACCGGCGACCGGACCCTTGTTGTAGACCGCCACGGAGTCGATCACGAGCTGACCGCCGGACGCGGTCGACGCGTTCGGACCACCGCCGAACGCGTTCGGGAAGCCGCCGCCGATCGCCAGGTCGTAGATGATGAAGAACGGGTGGTCGATGGCGTTCGACCACGTGGTCGCATCGACCTGGTTCGCCTTCACCGTGGCGAAGACCGTTCCGTCGAGAGAGAAGCGGACCTGCTCCGGCGACGTCGACCGGTCGATCTCGACCGCGTAGTCGTGGAACCCGGTCTGGCAGCCGGCACAGGCGTGTTCGCCCGAACCGATGCCCGTCGACTCGTTGCAGGGGCCGCCGGGGTTGATGCCGCAGTGGATGGTGCTGAAGACGGAACTGCGGCCGTTGACGTCCTCCATGATGTCGACCTCGCCGGAACCGGGCCAGGTGACCCCGGACCGGAGGGGCGCGCCGAGCATCCAGAACGCGGGCCAGTAGCCCATGCCGTTCGCCGGGGTGACGTTCGGCTGCTGCAGCACGGACTCGATCCGGACCACACCGCCGGGAGCAGCCCCGAAGGTGGCCGCCTGCGTCTCCACCCGGCCGGAGGTCCAGCCGGTCGACGGGTTCGTGCCGCTGTGCAGCGCCTGCAGCACCAGGTGGCCCTGACCGTCGTGGCGGACGTTCGCCGTGCTGCTCGTCATGGTCTCGATCTCACCGGTCCCGAAGCTGCTGCCCGGTCCGGTGTCGTACTTCCACTGCCCCTGGTCGAGTCCGGTGCCGGCGGCGCCGGTGAAGTCGTCGCTCCAGGTCTGCGTGAAGCCCGTGGGTGCTGACGGGATCGCGGCGTGGGCGGCCTGTGGCGCCGTGACGGACGCGATCGGCAGGACCGCGGCGGCGAACACCGCGAACGACGCGAGCGCCGCCCGTCGCAGGGTGATGGTCATGTGAGGCATCGTTGCCTTCTCTCGTGAGTCGAACGAGCGCAAGCCTCCTGCTCCCGGCGGCCGGCTGCCAAGTCGGCACATCGACGGACAAGCGCGGTCCGGTTCCCGCGGAGATCGGACGATGATCTCAGAACGCTTGGGTATCGAGAACGGAGCGCGTAGCGTCGCCCGCGCTACTCCGCGGTCCCTAGCCGCGGCATGCCCGTCCCCCATTACCGGGCCGGCCTCGTCGTGATCGTACGTCGAACCCGACGGCGTCGTAGCGCGAGGGCGCCTGCCACGTGACCCGAACCCGAGTCAGGCGCCCTCGACCTCACGCCGATCGCTCCGAGGTCCCGCGATCCGCGCATCTCGAACGTCGAGATGTCGATGTCGTGGGATCACGACGCGGCAGACGGGTGCGCCGACGCCTCCCTCAGCGGATCGCGTACCGGGTGAGGGTCACGCCGTTGTGGAAGGAACGCTGTTCGAGCAGGTCGAGCAGCAGGGGTTCCGCGACCGGCTCGTCGAAGAGCGGCCGGCCGGTGCCGAGGACCGCGGGGTGCGTGTAGAGCAGCAGCTCGTCGAGGAGCCCGGCGGCGAGCAGCTGCGTGGCGAGGGTGGCACCGCCGACCGCGATGTCCCCCTGGGACTCCCGGCGGAGGGCCGCGAGCTGTTCGATCGCGTCGTCCCCGCCGATGACGCGCGTGTGGTGCTCCTCGCTCGTCCGGGTCCGGGACACCAGGACCTTCGGGATGTCGGTCCAGACCTCGCCGAACTCGCGCAACCACTGCGGCAGTGAATCGTCGTGCCGGGCGTCGGGCCAGAAAGGGTCCATCAAGTCGCGGACGACCCGGCCCTCGACGAACATCGACATGGACCGTGCCCGGTCGTTGAACTCCCGGTGCAGCGGCTCGTCGATGTGCAGCCAGTCCGGGCCGTCCAGGCCGCTGTGGTCGTCACGGTCGCGCTCGATGAGCAGGTCGAGCGAGACGTTCATCCAGTACACGAACCGAGCGGGCACGGCGGACTCCTTCGTCGGTGTCTCGACGGTAGCGCCGCAGCAGAGCACCGACAAGGACGAGCGGACCGCTCAGCGACGAGCCGCCGCTCGGGTCCGGAGGCCACAGCTCCGACGCTCGAGGTCCGCCAGCGCCGCCACCGTCTGCGGGTCCCGCCCACGCCACCGGTCCACCACACCGGGGCCGAGGGCGACGACCGCGTCCCGGCGGACGAGTGCCCGGAGCGCGAGCAACTCCGCCCCGTCCGGCGACCGGTCGACCCGACTGGTCGCGGTCGCCACCCGGACGAAACGCCCACGGGTCCGCATCCACACCAGCAGCAGGAGCGCGATGACGACGACGGTCAGGCCACCGCCGACCAGGTGCGCGAGGTGCAGTGCGGTGTCGTGCTGCTCGGCGCCCGCGGCAGCGACGGCGCCCGCGTGCTCGCTCGCCTTCCGGAGCGGCGCACTGACGGCGTCGCCGGCCAGCGGGATCCGCGACAGTGCCCGGGCGGTGGCGGACAGCTGTTGCTGGAACGCCGACCCCTCGGACTGCACGCGCGTTCCGATCGTGGCGAGCCGCGTGATCGAACCGGCGACGTCGCGGCCGACGACCACCGCCAGGACCATGCCGACCAGGACGAGCACGTCGGCGACGACCTGCCGGGCACGTCGGGTCGGGCGGCTGTCGTAGACGACCATCACGGGCCTCCTGTCCGGGACCCGGCGCGGGCCTCCTGTGGCGGGACCGGTGCCGGGGTCGGCGGGACGGTCGACGTCCCAGTCTGCTGACGTTCCCTGTGCGCCGTTCGCTGGTACTAGGCTCGCTCTCCGGCCTCGGACCAGCCGGCCGGCAGCGGTGCCGGACGACGACGATCGGAGGCCACGCCATGCTCGTGACCATCACCACCCGCGGCGACGCGGCCCCGGACCTCTCCCACCTGCTGCACAAGCACCCCGGTCGGGCACAGTCCTTCGACCTCAGCGTCGGTACGGCGCACGTCTTCTACCCCGTGGACACCCCGGACGTGTGCTCCGCCGCCCTGTTGCTCGAGGTCGACGCGATCGCCCTCGCGTGCAGCAAGCGGTACGGCGTGGACGCGCAGGCCCTGTCCCGGTACGTGAACGACCGGCCGTACGCCTCCACCTCGATGCTCGCGCTCGCGATCGGGCAGGTGTTCCGCAGCGCGATGGGCGGGCGCAGCACCTCCCGGCCGGAGCGCGCGGCCGCACCGATCGACCTGGAGCTCGCCCTGACCAGCGTGCCGAGCGAGGTCGACGAGCACGGCGTCGGCCTGGCCTCGCGGCTGTTCGCGCCCCTCGGCTGGGACGTCGATGAGACCCGGCGACCGCTCGACGACACGCGACCGGAGTGGGGCGACGCCGCCACGGTCGGCCTGCGGCTCCGCGGGCGGGTCCGGCTCTCGGACGCGCTGCGGCAGCTCACCGTGCTGCTGCCGGTGCTCGACGACGCCAAGCACTACTGGGTCGGGGACGACGAGGTCGGCATGCTGCTCCGCCGGGGTGAGGGGTGGCTCGCCGAGCACCCGCTCCGGGAGCTCATCACCAGCCGGTCGCTCGCGCACCAGCGGTCGCTCGTGGACGACGCGACGTCCCGGCTGCTGGGGCTCGACGGCACGGCCGGGGACGGCGGGGCGGTGGACGCGCCCGTCGACGAGGCGTCCGCGGACGACGACGGGACGTCGGCTCGCGAGACGCCCCTGTACCGGCGCCGTGCCGAGGCCGTCCTGACGGCGCTCGCCGACGTGCAGGCCCACACCGTCGCCGACGTCGGCTGCGGCGAGGGTGCCCTGCTCCGACACCTGTTCGCCGACCGGTCGTTCACGACGATCATCGGCACCGACGTGGCACCCCGCGAACTCGCACGAGCCGAGCGGCGCCTGCGGCTCGACGACGTCAGCGACGAGCAGCGTGCCCGGGTGCGGCTGCTGCGGTCGTCGGTCACGTACTCCGACGACCGCATCGCCGGACTCGACGCGGTGGTGCTCATGGAGGTCGTCGAGCACGTCGACCCCGAGCGACTGCCGGCGCTCGAGGCGTCGGTGTTCCTGGCCGCCCGACCCGCAGCCGTCGTCGTGACCACCCCGAACGCCGAGCACAACGTCCGCTTCGCCTCGCTGGCGGCCGGCCGGTTCCGACACCCGGATCACCGGTTCGAGTGGACGCGCGACGAGTTCCGCACCTGGGCGCAGGCCGTCGCCGACCGGCACGGCTACACGGTCGAGCACCGACCCGTCGGTGACGACGACCCCGAGGTCGGCCCACCCACGCAGCTCGCCCTGTTCCGCCGCCACACGACCAGCAGCCCGACGAACGGCAGCCTGACGACCATCAGCACGACGACCGGAGGCACCGCCGCATGACCGCCCTGACCGTCCCCACCATGTCCCTGGTGCTCCTCGTCGGCACGAGCGGCTCCGGCAAGTCCACGTTCGCCGCGCAGCACTTCGGCCGGTTCGAGACCCTGTCGAGCGACTTCTTCCGCGGCCTCGTCTCGAACGACGAGGACGACCAGGCCGCGACCCCGGCCGCCTTCGAGGCCCTGAAGCACGTCGCCGCGCAGCGTCTGCGCGCCGGACTGCTCACCGTCGTCGACGCGACGAACGTCCAGGCCGAGGCCCGCCGCGACTTCGTGGAGCTCGCCCGCGCGCACGACGTCCTGCCGGTCGCGATCGTCCTCGACGTCCCCGAGCCGGTCTGCGTCGCCCGGAACGCCGCCCGCACCGGTCGGGACTTCGGACCCGAGGTCATCCGCCGCCAGCAGGGACAGCTCCGGCGCGGGCTCAAGGGCCTGGGCAAGGAGGGTTTCCGCCGCGTCCACGTGCTGCACGGCGAGGACGAGATCGCCGCCGCCACGATCGTCCGCGAGCCCCTGCTCAACGACCGGACGGGCGAGCACGGCCCGTTCGACGTGATCGGGGACGTGCACGGCTGCCGCTCCGAGCTCGAGTCGCTCCTCGGTCGGCTCGGCTGGAGCCTGGTCCGCGACGACCTCGGTCGCCCCGTCGACGCCGTCCACCCGGAGGGCCGTCAGGCGCTGTTCCTCGGCGACCTGGTCGACCGCGGACCGGACTCCCCGGGCGTCCTCCGCCTCGTGATGGGCATGGTGCGGAACGGCCACGCCCTCGCCGTGCCCGGCAACCACGAGGACAAGCTCGTCCGCGCGCTCGACGGCCGCAAGGTGCAGACCGCGCACGGGCTCGCCGAGACCCTCGCCCAGCTCGCCGCCGAGCCGGACGCCTTCCGCGACGAGGTCCGCGAGTTCTGCCGCGCCCTCGTCGGCCACCTGGTGCTCGACGACGGCCGGCTCGTCGTCGCCCACGCCGGGCTGAAGGAGCAGTACCAGGGCCGGGCCTCCGGCCGGGTGCGGTCCTTCGCGCTCTACGGTGACACCACCGGGGAGAGCGACGAGTACGGCCTGCCCGTCCGCCTGCCGTGGGCCGACGACTACCGCGGATCGGCGATGGTCCTGTACGGGCACACCCCGACCGTCGACGCCGAGTGGATCAACGGCACCATGTGCCTCGACACCGGGTGCGTGTTCGGCGGCAAGCTCTCCGCGCTGCGCTACCCCGAGCGCGAGGTCGTCCAGGTCGACGCCGAGCGGGTCCACTACGAAGCCGCCAAGCCGCTCGAGCCGCTGCGCGGGCCGGGCACGTCGACGACAGGTGCCGACGGTGCGGACGCGGGGCGTGCCTCCAGTCCGGCCGGGAGGCCCGTGGCCGGCCCCGCCGCACCGCGTCGCGTCCCCGGACTGCTGCCGATCGAGGACGTCACCGGTAAACAGATCGTCGAGACCCGGCACCACGGCCGGATCGGCATCCGCGCCGAGAACGCCGCCGGCGCCCTCGAGGTGATGAGCCGCTTCGCCGTCGACCCGCGCTGGCTGCCGTACCTGCCGCCGACCATGAGCCCGGTCGCGACCTCTGCACGCCCGGACCACCTGGAGCACCCGGACGAGGCGTTCGCCTACTACCGGGGCCAGGGCGTCGACCAGGTCCGGATGGAGGAGAAGCACATGGGCTCCCGCGGGACCGTGCTGCTCGCACGCGACCCCGCTCGGTTCGGTGCTGCGGCCGACTGGAACGGCGTCGTCACGACTCGCACCGGCCGGGCGTTCTTCGGTGCCGCGGGCACCCGGACCTTCCTCGGACGGCTCGACGCGGCCGTCGACGCAGCTGGCCTCTGGGACGAGCTCGACACCGACTGGCTGCTGCTCGACGGCGAGGTGCTGCCGTGGGCGGTCAAGGCCGAGGGCATGATCCGCGACTGGTACGCCGAGGTGGGCGCCGCTGCTGGCGGGGCGTTCCCGGACGCCCTGGCCGCGCTCGCCGCAGCCCGGGACAGCGGGGTCGACGTCACCGACCTGCTGGCCCGGACCGAGCAGCGCGCGGTCGACGCGACCGCCTACACCGAGTCCTACCGGCGGTACGCCGACCCGGCGACCGGCCTCGACGACGTGCGGTTCGCGCCGTTCCAGGTCCTCGCGGCCGAGGGACGGACGTTCGCCGACCGGCCGCACGGCTGGCACATGGCGATCGCCGACCGGCTGGCTGCCGCTGCACCGGACGTGGTGCGCGCGACCCGGTCACTGCTCGTCGACGTGCGCGACGAGGCCAGCTGCGCGGCCGGGACCGAGTGGTGGCAGGAACGCACCGGCGCCGGCGGTGAGGGCGCCGTCGTGAAGCCCGAGTCGAACCTGACCCGGGGGCCGAAGGGGCTCGTGCAGCCGGGCGTGAAGGTCCGCGGGCGGGAGTACCTGCGGATCATCTACGGGCCGGAGTACACCGAGCCCGGAAACCTGGCGCGGCTGAAGGACCGGGACCTCGGGCACAAGCGGTCGATGGCGCTCCGCGAATACGCCCTCGGGCTGGAGTCGCTCGAACGCTTCGTCGAGGGGGAGCCGCTGTGGCGCGTGCACCAGGCCGTGTTCGGGGTGCTGGCGATGGAGTCCGAGGCGGTCGACCCGCGGTTGTGAGCGGTGGGCGGACGGGAGCAGGTCGCCCGTCCGCCCCCCGCCCGGAACCCGTCAGGGCTGGTCGTCCACCGGGAGGACCCGGACGGACACCGAGTCGATCAGCGTCCCCGCGGGGATGCTGCCGTTCCGCTGCGTCTGCACGGTCCGTTCGCCGAGGTAGGTGCCGGACGTCCGGTCGATGATCACGTCCTGGCGTTCCCCACCGGTGCGTGCCGGCAGCCCGACGGCCGTCCCGACCCGACCGTCGAGTGACGCCTGCTCCTCGGTGACGACGATGCCCGGCAGGGTCGCCAGTGCCTCGTACATCGCCGCGCGGAGGTCGGCGGGCACCAGTCCGGTCCGGAGGAGCTCCTGGACGGTGTCGAACACGTGCTCCGCGTCCGTCGTGTCCACCGCTCGGGGCGCGTCCTCGATCCGGCGGACGAGGGCATCGGGATCGCGGGGCAGGCCCTCGATGTCCGCCACCGTCAGCGTGCCCGGTCGGACCCCGCCCAGCTCGCCGACCGTGAAGTCCCCGCCGACCGCACGCTCCCACCGGGGGTCGTCGCGGTGCGCCTCGGCCGCGTAGTCGTCCGCCGCGGCCTTCCGGGCAGCGGCGCCGCCGTAGAAGGTCGTCGCTGGCCCCGACCACGTCTCGCGGACCCAGGTGCCGGACACGTCGGCCGGCACCCACGTCGTGCTCGTCGTCGGCGCCAGGTACCCCTCGTCGTAGTGCTCCCCGTCCGAGGTCGCGTACCCGAGCGCCCGCTCGGTCTCGACCACCTTCGTGAAGGCGCCGACGGGTGCCCGGTCGTCGGCGGCGGCACGGGCGGCCTCGCGCAACGTGGCCGCAGCAGCCGGCGCGGGCGACGACCAGTGCGTGATCCCGATCCCGGAGGCGACCAGGCCGCCGGCGAGCACCACCGCGGCACCGGCGACCAGGACGGGGCGGAACCGACGACGGGGACGGACGGGAGGGACGGTGCGGGCCGGACCCGCGCCTCCCGTCCCCGGGGCGGTCACCGTCGCGGCCTGCGCGGCGGCGTCGAACCGCATGCGTGCACGGTCGAGCGCCGCGTCGAGGACCTCGGGCGGCACGTCGTCCTGCCGCAGCAGACGGAGGGTGGAGAGGTCGTCATCAGACATGGAGGGGTCCGTTCAGGGAGTCGGCGGCGCCCGGGACGGCACGGAGGGCCGTGCGGGCGCGGTTCAGTCGGGAGCGGACGGTCCCGACGGGGACGCCCGTCGCCGCCGCGATCTGCTCGTAGGTGAGCTCGGCCCACGCGTACAGCAGCACGGTGTCCCGGACCGCGGGGCGCATCCGGTCGAGCTCCCGGACCACCGCCTGCACGGCACGCTGCACGTCGACGCGGTCGCCGGTCTCGTCCTCGACGTGCTCCGGTGTCGCGGAACGGGACATCGCCCGGAGCGTCCGCCGCTGCGAGCGCCAGTGTCGGCTGAGCAGGTTCGTCGCGATGCCGAACAGCCACGGCAACGGCTCCTGCCGCTCCGGGTCGAACGAACCCCACCGCACCAGGGCCGTGACGAACGTCTCGCTGAGGATGTCCTCGGCGCTCTGCAGGTCGGTGCGGCGGGCGAGGTAGCGCAGGATGCGGCGGCCGTGCAGGTCGAACTGGCGACCGAGCTCGGCGGCGGCGTCTGGCGGGGGATGGTTGCTGGGCACGATTGGTGTTGCCCGATCGGGGTGGGGGAGTTCCATCTTCGTCCCCGGAAGGCCGCGAGTGTGTCGGTCAGCGTTCGAGCGTGACGCTACTGTCGATGCATAGTCCCGCAGTCGAAAGGCTGCTCGGGTTCTGGAAGCCGTCGTAGTCCCTCGGGTCACGGCGGCTTCACCCGTTCTCGGGCGTCCGGATGAGCGGGTGTCAGGCGCGCGAGCGGTACCGGACGTCTGCGGACTCCCGCGGGGCGAAACGCTCGGTGAAGTCGCGGTCGTTCGGGATCCAGACATCCCGCCACAGGTCGTCGTGCGACCGTCCGAGTTCGTGGTCCCGGGCGATCCCGCGCCGAGCCGCCTCGTCGAGGTCGACGTCGCACCAGACCGTGAGGTCCAGCGCCCCTCGGACCTCCGGGTGGAAGAGCCCGATCAGGTCGACCACGAGCAGGTCGGTGGCCGGCAACGGCTCCGGCGTCCCGAGCGCACGGCTCGACCAGTCGAACCGGCGGAACGTGCTCGCACGACCGGCGCGGTGTGGCTCGAGGACCTCGGCGGCGAGCCGCAGGCGTTCCACGCCGTTCCAGTCCGTCGACCGCCGGTGCGACCGGGTCGGATCGAGGAAGTCGTCACCGCGGATCCGGACCGCCCCGGGCAGCGCGCCGACGAGCGCACGGGCGAGCGTCGACTTGCCGGACCCACAGTGGCCGGACACCCCGATCACGAGAGGCGACCGTGCCGATCCACCGAGTGTCCGGACGTGCTCGATCAGGGCATCGCGGTCCATCCCGTCAGCGTAGGGCGGGCGTCCGTCCGCGCCTACGATGGTCGGGTGCTGCTCGCGATCGACACCTCCGCCGGGACCTCGGTCGCCGTCGTCGACCCGGCGACCCGCCAGGTCCTCGCCGAGCGCGGGACCGAGGACACCCGCCGTCACGCTGAGGTGATCGGGCCGTTCCTCGACGAGGTCCTGCGTGCCGCCGGCATCACGCCGACGGACGTCACGGGCGTCGTCGCCGGCATGGGCCCCGGACCGTTCACCGGCCTCCGTGTCGGCATCGCCGCCGCCCGCACCTTCGCCGCTGCCCGCGATGTCCCGTTCCTGCCGTTGGTCAGCCACGACGCCGTGGCCGCAGGTGAGCAGGGTCCACTCGTCGTCCTGACGGACGCCCGCCGCCGCGAGGTCGCGTGGAGCGCGTACGACGCCGACGGCGTCCGTGTCGCCGGCCCGGGTCTCGCCAGGCCGGCGGACCTGGACGACGTGCTGGGGGCCTCCCGTCCCGACCTCGTCGACTGGCCCCGTCACACCGCCGTCACCATCCCGGCCGGGAGGCTCGGGGTGCTCGCCGCGGACCGGCTCACCTCCGGCGCACCCCTGGCCGCGGACACGCCGGTGTACCTGCGCGAACCCGACGTGACGGTGCCCGGTGCGCCGAAGCGGGTGGCTCGGTGACCGCGCTGCCGGAGGGTCTGCGGATCCGTCGGGCGCACCCCCAGGACCTCGACGACGTCATGTGGCTCGAACGCGCCTCGTTCCCGACCGACGCGTGGTCGACGTCGCAGATGTCCGCAGAGCTGTACTCACCGCACGGGTACTACGTCGTCGTCGAGACGACCGACGAGGGCACGGCGCCGACCGTCGTCGGGTACGCGGGACTGTCGTCGCTGCCCGGCAACCCGGTCGCCGACGTGCAGACCATCGCGGTCGCCGCCGAGCAGCGGGGGAAGGGCCTCGGCCGGGTGCTCTTCACCGAGCTCCTCGACGAAGCCCGACGCCGCGGCGTCCACGAGGTCTTCCTCGAGGTCCGCGCCGACAACCCCGTCGCGCAGACCATGTACACCGGCTTCGGGTTCGAGCACATCGCCACCCGGCCCCGGTACTACCAGCCCGACGGGGTCGACGCGTGGGTGATGCGTGCAGCGCTGGAGCCCGCGACCCGGTCCGCCCCGGGCCCGATCGGACAGGAGGCGCTCGATGAGCGCGACTGAACCCCTGGTGCTCGGAATCGAGACGAGCTGCGACGAGACCGGCGTCGGCATCGTCCGCGGCACCACCCTGCTCGCGAACGTCATCGCGTCGAGCATGGACGAGCACGCCCGCTACGGCGGAGTGGTCCCCGAGGTCGCCGCACGGGCGCACCTCGAGGCGATGACCCCGACCCTGCAGCAGGCACTCGAACAGGCCGGTGTCACCCTCGACGAGCTCGACGCCGTCGCCGTGACGGCGGGTCCGGGGCTCGCCGGTGCCCTGATGGTCGGGGTCGGCGCCGCGAAGGCGCTCGCCGTGGCGACCGGCAAGCCGCTGTACGGCGTGAACCACCTGGTCGGTCACGTGGGCGCGGACGTCCTGCGGCCGGACGGGTCCGAGATCGACCTGCCGACCGTGGCACTGCTGGTCTCCGGCGGGCACACGTCGCTGCTCCTCGTGCGGGACCTGGTCGGCGACGTCGAGCTCCTCGGCGAGACCATCGACGACGCGGCGGGCGAGGCGTTCGACAAGGTCGCCCGACTCCTCGGGCTGCCCTACCCCGGCGGACCGCAGATCGACCGGGCCGCGGCGGACGGCGACCCCACCGCGATCCGGTTCCCGCGCGGCCTGACGCTGCCGAAGGACATGGCGGCGCACCGGTACGACTTCTCGTTCTCCGGGCTGAAGACCGCCGTCGCCCGCTGGGTCGAGCGCTGCCGTGACGAGGGCCGCGAGGTCCCCGTGGCCGACGTCGCCGCGAGCTTCCGGGAGGCCGTGGTCGACGTCCTGCTGACCAAGGCCCTGAACGCCTGCCGGGACACCGGCGTCGACCGGCTGCTGCTGGGCGGCGGGGTGGTCGCGAACGCCCGGCTGCGGGAGGTCGCCGAGGAACGGTGCGCTGCCGCCGGTGTCGCGCTGCGCATCCCGCCGTTCGACCTGTGCACGGACAACGGCGCGATGATCGCGGCCGTCGGGGCACGGCTCGTCGCCGAGGGGCACGCGCCGAGTGCCCTGGGCATCGCGGCGGACTCCACCCTGCCGGTGACGACCGTCCAGGTCTGAGCCCGACGCCCGGGTCCCTCCGGGCGCCGTGTGGGAGGATCGGGGACGGCGGTCGAGCGGCCGTCAGGAGGGTGCAACGTGTCGGATCTGAACGACCGATCGAAGCCGGACGAGACGCCCCGGCAGGGGCAGCAGTACCCGTCCGGGCAGCAGAGCCAGGGGTGGCAGCAGCCGGGGCAGTACGGGCAGCCGGGGCAGTACGGCCAGTGGCAGCAGTACGGCCAGTACGGTGCCGCCCAGCAGAACCCGTACGCCCAGCAGGACCCGTACGCCGCTCCGCAGTACGGCAACCCCGGGGTGCACGACCCCTACCGGGCCAGCACGCACAACCCGTACGCCCCGCAGAGGACGAGCACCCTCGCGATCCTGTCGATCGTCTTCGCGTTCGGCGGCCTGGTCTTCCCGCTGCTGGTGATCCTCACGAGCCCGGTCGGCGCGATCCTGGGGCACGTCGCCCTCGGCCGTATCAAGCAGACGGGGGAGCAGGGCCGCGGCCTGGCACTCGCCGGCATCATCGGCGGCTGGATCCTGACCGCGCTCTTCGTCCTGATCGTCATCGCGATCATCGCCATCGCCTCGTCGATCCCCCAGACGGGCGGCACCGGCTGGGACGGCTCCGGCGGCGGTACCGGCGCCGTCGTCGCCTGACCTCGGGGCTCGCGCGACGACCCGTGGGCTGCGCCCGACCCCGTCGGCTGAGCCCGACCCCGCGTGCTGCGCCCTCTGCTCAGCCGGCCACGTCGGTGAGCCGTTCGCACAGGACGGCGGTGTGTCGTCCCTCCAGGCGGGTGAGCACCAGCGTCACGCTCCCGCGGCCTCGCAGACGCAACCGCTTGCGGAACTCGGCCGGGTCCACGTCGACCCCGCGCTTCTTGATCTCCACGGTGCCGATGTCGTCCGCGGCCAGACGTGCCGCCAGGCGCTTGACGTCGAGCGGCATGGTGTCGAGCACCCGGAACCCCTGCGCGAACGGTGTGACGACGGCCTGGTCGGACGTGATGTACGCGATGCCCTCCGAGAGCATCCGGCCGTCGATCGAACGGGCGAGGTCCCCGATCAGCCGCGCACGGATCACCGCGCCGTCGGGTTCGTAGAGGTAGCCACCGAGCGGTCCGACCTCGACGTCCTCGGCGTCGGTGGCACCGGTCAGTTCGGCTATGCCGTGCGGCCCCACGACGGTCGCGGCACGACGGATCCCGGGGCGGGCGAGGGGGCCGAACCACAGGGCGAGTTCGACGACCTCCCGGTCGACGGAGGTCCACTGCGCCTCGGCGGTGTCGGGGATCAGGTCACGGTCGATGCCCGGGCCGAGCTTCACCCCGGTCGGGGTCGTCGTGGCGGCCGCGAACACCGTGTCGAGCGAGGGCGACCAGTCGTCGGGGTCGGCCAGGCGGCGGGTGTCCGAGTGCCCGCTCGTCCGCCGGGCCGGGTCCATCCAGACCCCGTCGACGGCGGACAGGTCGAACGAGGCGGCGTCACCGAGCGCGACACGGGCGTTCGGCCACGGGGCGAGGTTGTGCGTCGCGACGGCCGCCGTCACCTCGTCACGGTCGACCGCGGTGACGTCGAGGTCGAGCGCGGCCATGGCCAACGCGTCACCGCCGATCCCGCAGCCGAGGTCCGCGACCCGGTGTAGACCGGCAGCGGCGAAGCGTCCGGCGTGCTGCGCGGCGACCTGCAGCCGGGTGGCCTGCTCGAGGCCCGCCTCGGTGAAGAGCATGCGCGCGGCGAACTCGCCGAACTTGCCGCGGGCCTTCTGCCGGAGCTTCGCCTGGGTCAGGACGGCCGCCACCAGGGCCGGGTCGTGCCCCTCGGCCCGCAGCCGCGACACCACCCGGACGATCTCGCCGCCGTCGGAGACCGAGGGCGTACGGTCGAGCAGGTCCATCCCGGCCGGGGTCAGCAGCTGGGTGAGTTCGGCGGCGTCCATGCCCTGATCCTCCCAGGCGCCGGACGCGACCGTGGTGCACTGGCACTCGGATTGACCGAGTGCCAGTGACGTCCTACAGTTGGGGTTGGCACTCTCCCGAGGGAAGTGCCAACCCGGTTTTCGTCAGTACCGAACACGTACCGAGAAAGAAGAGGTCACCGTGGCCGTCAGCATCAAGCCGCTCGAAGATCGCATCGTCATCCGTCAGGTGGAGGCGGAGCAGACCACCGCGTCCGGTCTGGTCATCCCGGACACCGCGAAGGAGAAGCCCCAGGAGGGCGAGGTCGTCGCCGTGGGCCCCGGTCGCATCGACGACAACGGCAACCGCGTGCCGCTCGACGTCGCCGTCGGCGACAAGGTCATCTACTCGAAGTACGGCGGCACCGAGGTCAAGTACTCGGGCGAGGACCTGCTGGTCCTCTCCGCCCGCGACGTCCTCGCGGTCATCGAGCACTGACACCCGCTCCACGAAACGCCCCGTCGGCCTGGCCGGCGGGGCGTTTCGTCGTCCGCCGGGAGGCCCGCCACCAGCACCCGACCTCGGCTCGCCTTCCTAGGATGGTTCCGTGAGTGAACCGAGTCCCACGCGCCCCGCGCGCAGCGAGGCGTCCGTCGGCGTCGTGCAGGCCGTCATCGCCTACGGTCTCTGGGGGTTGATGCCGCTCCTGTTCGCCGCGATGGCACCGGCCGGGCCGTTCGAGATCGTCGCCTGGCGCATCGTCTTCGGCCTCGGGTTCTGTGCGATCGCGATCGCCGTGACGCGGACGTGGCTCCGGACCCGGGCGTTGCTCGCCGACCGCCGCGTGATGGCCGTCCTGGCACTCGCCGCCGTCCTGATCCTGGTGAACTGGACCGTGTACGTCGCCGCGACGACGACCGGGCACACGGTCGAGGCCGCGCTCGGGTACTTCATCAACCCGCTCGTGACGATCGCGCTCGGTGTCGTCCTGCTCCACGAGCGACTCCGGCCGGCACAGTGGGCAGCGGTCGGGATCAGCGTGGTGGCGGTCGTCGTGATCGCGGTCGGCTACGGGCAGGTCCCGTGGATCTCGCTCACCCTGGCCTTCTCGTTCGGGCTGTACGGGCTCGTGAAGAAGCGGGTCGGTGGCACGGTCGACGCGCTCAGCGGACTCACGATCGAGACGATGTGGCTGACGCCGCTCGCGGTGGGGGTGCTCGTCGTCCTGGGCACCACGGGTCTGGCCGGCGGCGTGACCCTCGGCGGCGAGGGCTGGCTGCACACGCTCATCATGATCGGCGCGGGACCGGCGACGGCCGTGCCGCTCCTGCTCTTCGCGTCGTCCGCTCGGCGGCTGACGCTCTCCACGCTCGGGCTGACGCAGTACCTGACGCCGGTGATGCAGCTCGTGGTCGGGGTGACGATCCAGCACGAGGCGATGTCCGGCTCGCGGTGGGTCGGCTTCGCGATCGTGTGGGTCGCGCTCGTGGTGCTCACGGTGGACTCGTTCACGGCGGCGCGGCGTGTGCGACGCACCCCGGTGCCTGAGGTGGCGGACGCCGGGGCGTAGGCGGTCCACCGGGTCTCCCCGGGCCTCCAGTCCGCCGTCTGTGCGAGACGCACCCGTCTGTGCGAGACGCCACCGTCTGTGCGAGACGCCGCGACCGCTGCGAGACGCCTCGGGGTTCGACAGTGTCTCGCGGCATCGCGGCATCGCGGCATCGCGGCATCGCGGCGTCCTCCGGTGACGCCCCCGTCTCGCGCGCACGCGGGAACCACCCGGCGCACGCGAACGGCCCCCGGGAGCTGCTGCTCCCGGGGGCCGTCGTGGTGCTGGTGCGGTTACTTCGAGACCGAGCCCTGGATGGCGCTCTGGTAGACCGGCTTGTTGTCCGAGTCGAACTTGTAGATGCCGATGTAGGCGCTCGACGGGTCGTTCTTCTTGTCGAACGGGCCGATGCCGGAGGGACCGGTGTAGTGGATGTCCTTGCCGTCGTCCAGCAGGGCCTTGCAGTCCTTGAACGTCGCGCACTCGGTGCCACCGTCGGCGCCGGACACCGCAGCCATGTTGGCCTGGATGGTGCCGGAGTCGGTGCCCTTGCCCTTCACCGCGGCGAGGGCGGCGATGGTCGTGGCGTCGTAGGACTCAGCCGCGTACGAGAAGTCGGCGAGGTCCTTGCCGGAGGACTTCTTGTAGAACTCCACCAGACGCTGCTTCAGCTCGTCCTTCGGGCTGGCACCGGGGATGGTGCCCTGGGCGCCGTCGAGGGTGCCCTTGTCGAAGTCCTTCGAGTAGTCCGCGGTGTTGCCGTCGGACATGTAGATCTTCGCCTTGTTCCCCTGCGAGACGAGCTCGGGGATGATCGACTTCGTCTCGTCGAAGGCGAGCACGACGATCGCGTCGGGCTTCGCGGCGAGTGCCGCGGTCACCTCGGACGAGAACGTGGTCTGTCCGGGCGGGAACTCCTGGCCCTTGCCCTTGGCGCCGTAGACGACCTGGCCGCCGGCGGCCTCGACGGCCTCCTGGACGGAGTTGCGGAGGCCGGTGCCGTACGTGTCGTTGAAGACGAGGAACGCGACCTTGGCGTTGCCGTCACCCGTGACGAGCTGGCCGAGCGCGGAGCCCTGCACCGAGTCCGGCGGAGCGGTGCGGTAGTAGTGCGAGGAGTACCCGGACAGGTCGGTCGCGGTGTTGGCCGGCGAGACCTGGACGATGCAGTTGCTGGTGAGCTGGTCGATCACGTTGAGCGTGACGGACGAGGACTCGGCGCCGATGACGACGGGGACCTTGGCGTTGACGAGCTTCGTCGCGGCCGAGCTCGAGACGGTCATGTCGTTGCTGTCACCGGAGTCGGTGGCAGGGTCGATCGTGACGTCCTTGTCGAGCACGCCGCCGCCGGAGTTGATGTCCTCGACCGCGAGGCCGACGCCGGACTCGGCGGGCGGGTTCAGGTAGGCGAGCGATCCGGTCAGCGGCAGGATCGTGCCGATCTTCAGAGCGTCGGTGCTGGGCGACGAGGGGGCCTGGCAGCTCGCGGCCGGGTCCTTCTTCCCACCGCCGGCCGAAGCCGACTCGGAGGAGCCGCCACCGGCGTTGCTCGAGGTGGAACAGGCGGCGAGGAGCACCGCTGCAGCTCCCGCCAGTGCCAGCGCCGTGGTGGCGCGGGTGGTTCTGATCATCCGTGGAACCCTTTCTCTGCGCGGAGGCCCTACCGCATCGGGTCGAGCGCGGCGTCTCCGCGTGGGATGTGGAGAAAACTAGGGTCGATGTGTTTCGCCCGTGTGACGGAAGTACACACCTGGATGTTTCGTTACAGAGCCGTGACTCTTCCGAACAGCCTCACCGGAACCCCTGATGAGAAGTCCGTCTGGACGGTCTCCGCGGTTCCGGACGGACGTCGGGGAGGCCCGGCGTACGTTCCCGAGGCATGAGCGAGCCATCTTCGACCACCCAGTTCCGGCCCTCCCGGGCCATCGTCACCGGTGCAGAATCCGGTATCGGACGCGCCACCGCCGTCGCCCTCGCGGCTGCCGGGATGGACGTCGGCATCACGTACCTGTCCGAGCCCGATCGTGCCCAGGAGACCGCGGAGGAGATCCGCGCAGAGGGCCGTCAGGCGTTCGTCGAGCAGATCGACGTCACCGACCTCGCGAGCGCCGGCGCGGTGATCGAGCGGCTCGCGGAGCAGCTCGGCGGTGTGGACGTCATCGTCGCCAACGCCGGCACGGGCGACAACGCGCCGTTCCTCGACATGACGCTCGACCAGTGGCGGCACACCGTGTCCACCGACCTGGATGGCGCGTTCGTCACGATCCAGGCTGCTGCTCGGCGCATGGTCGCGCAGGGCACCGGCGGCCGGATCATCGGCATCACGAGCGTCCACGAGCACCAGCCCCGCTACGGCTCGAGTGCGTACGACGCCGCCAAGCACGGGCTCGGCGGACTGCTCAAGACGATCGCGATCGAGCTCGCCGAGCACGGCATCACCGCGAACGCCGTCGCCCCGGGCGAGATCGCGACGCGGATGACCGGGGCCGAGGACGAGGACCCGCACACGATCTCCCGTCCCGGGGTTCCACTCGGCCGTCCGGGCAACGCGTGGGAGATCGCGGCCGCGGTGGCGTTCCTGGCCTCGCCCGCGTCGTCGTACATCACCGGCGTCTCGCTGCCCGTCGACGGCGGCATGCTGCAGATGGGCCCCCACGGCGGCAGCCACATCACGTCGAACGATTGGCGCAGCGCGTAGCCCCTCGCAAAACGCAACCTCGGCGGCTTCTCGCAGCGCTGTACCGCGGCGCCTCGCCGCCGGGGTTGCGTTTTGCGGGCCGGGCCAGGCTCACGGACCGGTCGGGAGGCCCGCACCCCGCAGCAAAGCCTGCAAGCGACCCGGGGTGCGGACCTCCACCCACCCACCGGACGACGGTCCGGACATCGTGCCGGAGGAGCAGCGCCGACTGCCGGGCCTTCTCGTCCCGCACAGCCCCGGGCTCGTCGTACTTCGTCATCCCGTCGAACTCCCCGACGACGCCGTACCGCGGCCACCAGAAGTCGACCCGGAACCGCCCGAAGGACTGCTGCAGGACCGGCGGTGCGAAGCCGTCCTCGTCGAGGCGGACGCGGCTCACGGACTCACCCGGGGACTCGGCCAGCGGATCGGCGAACCGGAGTGCTCGACGTGCCCGCGTGATGCCCCGAGGCGTGGGCCAGTCGGCGAAGGCGCGGCGCAGGGTGTCGATGTCGAGCAGGCGCTCGTGCAGGACGTGGTCGAGCACCGCGACGACGTTCTCGTACGACGTGCTGCGTGCCAGGTCGACGACGGTACGGAGGAGTGACGTGACGCGGTGTCCGTCGACGGTCGACACGGCAGCGGACTCCAGGGGCGCTGCATGTCGGACGACTCGGCGCCCGGAGTGGGTCGTGCCGATGAGGGGATCGGTCACGTGCACCCGTGGGTCGGGCCGGTCGACGTCGGGCAGGCCCCAGAGCAGCCCGGCGGAGCGGTGGGACAGCGCGCGCCACTCGCCCACGGTGGTGACCACGGCCTCCAGGACCAGTCGTTGGCGTTCCCGGACGGACGCGCGCTCCCACGCGGTCGCGTCGACGGCGGCGCCGTGCGTGACGCGGACGAGTTCCCCGCGCCGGATGCGGTGTTGCGACTCGCTGTCGTTGGAGCGGAGCAGGAGCAGTCGTGGGGGTTCGTCCATCACCCCACTGTGCGAGCGCTACCGCCGCAGTGAGCCTCGTCGCTTCGATCTGTGGAAAGTCCTCTCGCGAAACGCAACGTGGGCGGCACTTCGCAGCGGAATACCGCTGCGGAGCGCCGCCCACGTTGCGTTTCGCGGAAGGGCTAGCCGCGGTAGTTCGGCGCCTCGACGACCATCTGGACGTCGTGCGGGTGGGACTCCTTGAGCCCCGCGGCGGTGATGCGGACGAACTTGCCACGGGCCTTGAGCTCGGGGATCGTGCGGCCGCCGACGTAGAACATCGACTGCCGCAGCCCACCGGTGAGCTGGTAGACGACGTTGCCGACCGAACCGCGGTAGGGCACCTGGCCCTCGATGCCCTCGGGGATGAGCTTGTCGTCGTTCGGCACGTCGGCCTGGAAGTAGCGGTCCTTCGAGTACGAGGTCTTCTTGCCACGGGTCTGCAGGGCCCCGAGGGACCCCATGCCGCGGTAGGCCTTGAACTGCTTGCCGCCCACGAACACCAGGTCACCGGGGGACTCGTCGGTGCCGGCCAGCAGCGAGCCGAGCATGACGGTGTCGGCGCCGGCCACCAGGGCCTTCGCGATGTCGCCGGAGTACTGCAGGCCACCGTCGGCGATGACCGGCACACCGGCTTCGCGTGCGGCGAGGGAGGCCTCGTACACGGCGGTCACCTGCGGCACACCGACACCGGCGACGACGCGGGTGGTGCAGATCGAGCCTGGGCCGACGCCGACCTTGACGGCGTCCACACCGGCGTCGATGAGCGCCTGGGCACCCGCGCGGGTGGCGACGTTGCCGCCGATGACGTCGATCGCGTCGAACGTCGGGTCGGCCTTCAGGCGTCGGACCATGTCGAGCACGCCTTCGCTCTCGCCGTTGGCCGTGTCGACGACGAGCACGTCGACGCCGGCGTCACGCAGAGCCTCGGCACGCTGCCAGGCGTCCCCGAAGAAGCCGATCGCGGCACCGACGCGGAGTCGGCCCTCGTCGTCCTTCGTGGCGTCCGGGTACTGCTCGCTCTTGTCGAAGTCCTTGACGGTGATGAGGCCGCGGAGCTTGCCCTCGGCGTCGACCAGCGGCAGCTTCTCGATCTTGTGCTGCGCGAAGATGGCGATCGCCTCTTCGGGGTCGATGCCCTCCATCGCGGTGATCAGCGGTGCCTTGGTCATCACGTCGCGCACGGAGGTGGTGGCCTGCTCGAACGAGGCGACGAAGCGCATGTCCCGGTTCGTGATGATGCCGACGAGCGTGCCGTCGGCCTCGACCACCGGCAGACCGGAGACGCGGAACTGCCCGCAGAGCGCGTCGACCTCGGCCACGGTGGCGTCGGGCGTGGTGGTCACCGGGTTGGTGATCATGCCCGACTCGGAGCGCTTGACCTTGTCGACGTAGGCCGCCTGGTCCGCGATCGACAGGTTGCGGTGCAGGATCCCGATGCCGCCCTGGCGCGCCATGGCGATGGCCATGCGCGACTCGGTGACGGTGTCCATCGCGGCGGAGAGCAGCGGCACGTTGACCGAGATCCGCTTGGTGAGCCGGGACGCCGTGGACGCCTCGCTCGGGATGACGTCGGTGTGCCCCGGCAGGAGCATGACGTCGTCGTACGTGAGTCCGATGAATCCGAACGGATCCGGCTGGTCCATGGGTCCCCTTCGTGGGCGCGACAAGTGGTCGAGACACCGGGAACGCTGCGGTGGGCTCCGGATAGGACATGGTAACGCGCGGGCTGCGCGCGCCATTCCGGTCGCCTCCCAAGTCGCTGTACCGGCCGGACGGGAGGCTCGTCTCGGGATTGCAAATCGACGCGCCTGAGCAACATCACGGTTCCGGCACGATTTGTGCAGGGAACGTGCCGGAAACACGGGGGACACAAAAAATCCCTAGGGTCCTCGACTATCCGAACGAGAGGCTCATCCGTGGGTTCCATCACTCCGCCGGGGTCAGTGCTCGCGCACCGACTCCGCCGCGGGGCACCAGGCCGCCGTCGCCTGGTCCTCGCCGCCGTGCTCTTCCTCGCCTTCCTCGCCACCTTCGCGGTCGACTGGGCACTCACGCCCGTCGCCGACGCAGCGACCAGCAGCCCCAGCTCCAGCAGCGCGCCCGCGAGCACCGGGCCCTGTGTCGTCAGCACCTCGAACGGCTGCATCCAAGGCACCATCCTCGACTCCGACCGGAAGCCCACCGAGGGCGTCGCCGTGGCGGTCACCGGACCCGGCTCGTTCACCGGCTCCTCGACAACGAACGCCGACGGACGCTGGTCCGTCAGCATCCCGGCAGCTGGGTCGTACACCGTCAAGGTCGACCAGGACTCCCTGCCGAAGGGGCAGTACCTGACCGATGCGAAGGACGCCGCCCGCACCGTCCAGGGGAACCTGAACGCCAACGCCGGCACGATCTTCCAGCTCTCCGACCAGGAGGGCGCCACGACCGACACCGCCACCACCAGCGTCACGGCCGCCCGGTTCTGGCAGCAGTTCGCCTCCGGCATCCGCCTGGGCCTGCTCATCGCCCTCGCCTCGATCGGCCTCTCGCTGATCTACGGCACGACCGGACTGTCGAGCTTCTCGCACGGCGAGCAGGTCACCCTCGGCGGACTCCTGGCCTACGTCTTCGCGAATCAGCTCGGATGGAACATCTGGCTCGCCGGGATCGTCACGGTGCTGCTCTGCGCCGCCTCCGGGTACCTGCAGGACGCCGGCATCTGGAAGCCGCTCCGCAAGCGCCGGATCAGCCTCACCCAGCTCATGATCGTGACGATCGGCCTCTCGATCGCCGCGCAGTACGCCTTCCAGTACTTCTTCGGCGCCTCGACCGTCCGCATCCAGCAGGGCAACCCCGAGACGGTGACCTTCGCCGGCATCACCCTCACCGTGCAGTCCTACGTCGCGATGGGCATCGCCCTCGTGGTCCTCATCGGCACGGGGCTGTTCCTCGCGAAGACCCGCTTCGGCCGCGCCACCCGCGCCGTGTCGGACAACCCGGCGCTCGCCGCGGCCTCCGGCATCGACGTCGACCGGGTGATCCGCTTCGTGTGGACGCTCGCCGCCGGTCTCGCCGGGCTCTCCGGCGTGATGCTCGGCCTGGTGCTCAACGGCGTGAACTGGCAGACCGGTCTGCAGCTCCTGCTCCTGATGTTCGCGTCCGTGACCCTCGGTGGTCTCGGGACGGCCTACGGCGCACTCGTCGGTTCGATGATCATCGGCATCGTCGTGGAGCTCACGAACCTGGTGCTGCCCGGTGACTTCAAGTACGCCACCGCCCTCGTCATCCTCATCCTCATCCTGCTGTTCCGGCCGCAGGGCATCTTCGGCCGTGCCGAGCGGATCGGTTAAGGGAGCACCCGCATGGACTACATCCTCCAACTCCTCAGCTCCCTGACGCAGGAAGCCCTCGCCCCCACGACCGCGGCGTTCGCCCTCGCCGCGATCGGCCTCAACGTGCACTTCGGCCTCACCGGCCTGGTCAACATGGGTCAGGCGGCGTTCCTGCTGCTCGGCGCGTACGGCTTCGCGATCTCCATCACGAACGGCCTGCCCCTCGGCCTGGCGGTGCTCGTCGCGCTCGCGATCGCCATCGTGTTCGCGATCATCCTCGGCATCCCGACCCTGCGGTTGCGCGGGGACTACCTGGCGATCGTGACGATCTCGGGCGCCGAGATCATCCGCATGGTCGGTCGGTCCAGCCTGCTCACCGACACCACCGGCGGTTCGAACGGCATCACCGGCTCCAGCTACCGCGAACCCTTCAACGCGCTGAGCTTCCTGCCGGACGGCACCACGACGATCCTCTGGTTCACGTACTCGAACAACGGGGTGAACGGCTGGTGGATCCGCATCGTCGGCTGGGGCCTCGTCGCCCTGTTCACCCTCGTGCTGTTCCTGCTCATGCGCAGCCCCTGGGGCCGCGTCGTGAAGGCGATCCGCGAGGACGAGGACGCCGTCCGCTCCCTCGGCAAGAACGTCTACTCGTACAAGATGCAGGCGCTCGTCTTCGGTGGCGCACTCGGCGCGCTCGGCGGCGTCATCTACGTCCTGCCGAGTTCGGTGCAGCCGGACGCGATGGGCCGGTCGATGACGTTCTTCATCTGGACGGCGCTCATCCTCGGCGGCGCGGCGACGGTGTTCGGCCCGGTGCTCGGGTCGGTGCTGTTCTTCGTCCTCCGGCTCTTCATCCGCACGCTCGCGGGTGACTTCATCCCGAACTCGATCATGAACGCGCAGCAGGCCGAGCAGTTCTCCTACGTGCTCGTCGGCGTCGCGCTCATGCTCCTCATCGTCTTCCGCCCGCAGGGACTCCTCGGGAACAAGAAGGAGCTGACGTTCAGTGTCTGACCCGACCACCATCCAGCGCGTCCCGGGTGCCGCGAAGCCCGACGCCATCCTCACCGTCGACAACATCACCCGGAAGTTCGGCGGCATGACCGCGGTCGACGTCGACCACCTCGAGGTGCAGCGCGGCCAGATCACGGCCCTGATCGGCCCGAACGGTGCCGGCAAGACCACGTTCTTCAACCTGCTGACCGGCTTCGACAAGCCGTCGAGCGGGAAGGACGCTCGGTGGCAGTTCAACGGGCGGACGCTCGGCAACACGGGTGCTGCGAAGGTCGCTCGTGCCGGCATGGTCCGCACGTTCCAGCTCACGAAGGCGCTGTCCCGCCTGACCGTGATGCAGAACATGCTGCTCGGCGCGAAGGACCAGCCGGGGGAGAACTTCTTCGCCGCACTCGTCCGGCCGGTGTGGTCGAAGCGCGAGAAGGAGATCACCGCGAAGGCGGAGGACCTGCTCGACCGCTTCAAGCTCCTCGAGAAGAAGGACGACTACGCCGGGTCGCTCTCCGGTGGCCAGCGCAAGCTCCTCGAGATGGCCCGCGCGTTGATGTCCGACCCGACGATGATCATGCTCGATGAGCCGATGGCCGGCGTGAACCCGGCGCTGACCCAGTCGCTGCTCGGGCACATCCAGTCCCTGCGCGACGACGGCATGACCGTGCTGTTCGTCGAGCACGACATGCACATGGTCCGGCACATCTCCGACTGGGTGGTCGTGATGGCCGAGGGCAAGGTCGTGGCCGAGGGCCCGGCCGCCACCGTGATGGACGACCAGGCCGTGATCGACGCCTACCTCGGCGCCCACCACGACACCGACCTGGGTGACGACTCGCTCCTCACCGAGGAGACCTACGAGGAACTCGCCGACGAGGTCGCAGACGAGGACGCGGCGGACGCCGCCGACGAAGGGAAGGCGACCCGATGACGGACGCGACGAACGAGGCGGGCGTGAGCCGGGCCTCCAGTGCGGGTGCGACGGCGACCGTGGAACCGGTCATGCGGGCCAGCGACCTGGTCGCCGGCTACCTGCCGGGCGTGAACATCCTCAACGGCTGCGACCTGGTCTGCTACCCGGGTGAGCTCATCGGCATCATCGGCCCGAACGGTGCCGGCAAGTCGACGCTCCTCAAGGCGCTGTTCGGCCTGGTCAACGTCCGCGAGGGGTCCGTGACGCTGCAGGGCGAGGACATCACGAACCTCAAGGCGAACAAGCTCGTGCAGGCCGGCGTCGGCTTCGTCCCGCAGACGAACAACGTGTTCCCGTCGCTCTCCATCGAGGAGAACCTGCAGATGGGGCTGTACCTGCGGCCGAAGAAGTTCAGCGAACGGCTCGAGGTCATCTACGACCTGTTCCCCGTCCTCGGGCAGCGCAAGGGCCAGCGTGCCGGGTCGCTCTCCGGCGGTGAGCGGCAGTCGGTCGCGATGGCCCGGGCGCTGATGATGGACCCGAAGGTGCTGCTGCTCGACGAGCCGAGCGCGGGCCTGTCACCGGTGCGTCAGGACGAGACCTTCATCCGCACCCGCCGTATCAACAAGGCCGGCGTCTCCGTGATCATGGTCGAGCAGAACGCCCGTCGCTGCCTGCAGATCTGTGACCGCGGCTACGTCCTCGACCAGGGGCGGAACGCCTACTCGGGCACCGGGAAGGAGCTCGCCGACGACCCCAAGGTCATCGAGCTCTACCTCGGGACGCTCGCCAAGGACGTCGACGACGCTCGCTGAGCCCGTCGACATCGCGGGTGCCGCTGTGGGGGCAGCACCCGCGACCGGTGGGGCCGTGCTGGCTGCGCGTGCGCGCCGCACGGCCCCGCTCTCGTTCCCGGTGGTGGGACGGGCGGGGCCAGACGCCCCCGTCTCGTCGAGACGCCTCCGTCTGCTCCAGGCGCCTCCGTCTGCTCGAGACGCCTCCGTCTGCTCGAGACGCCTCCGTCTCTTCGGGACGCCCCGCAGTCACTGCGACGCCGCGGGATACGGCGGCGTCTCGCCCACATCGCGGCGCTGCTCACAGACGGGGGCGTCTCGCCCGTCGACGCCGGCGTCCCGCGTGACCGGTGCCGCCCCGCTGACGGTGGTGCCGCGTGGGACGCGCACCGCGCCTCCAGCCCGGACGGGAGGCCCGCCCCGCGACGGACGCGTCGGGTACCGTTCCAGCGTGCAACGCTTCGCGGACCGCGCGATGGACGCCCTGGTGTGGGTGGTGTTCGTCGTCCTCTTCATCGGTGCGGCCCTGCTCGTCAAGGTGGCCGCCGCGCTGCTCGTCGTGCTCATCGTGCTGGCGCTGCTCCTGGGGTTGACGCTCCGGGTGCTCCGCCGGGGGCGTGCGGCTCGACCTCCCCGGTGAGCCCCGGTGGGCCCTCGGTGAACCGCTCCCGCTGAGCCCCCGGACCGTCCGGCCGTGCCACCCGCGCAGCCTGCCCGGTAGGGTTGCCGGGTGAGCGAAGTCGAGATCGGTGCAGGCAAGCGCGGACGTCGGGCGTACGCGTTCGACGACATCGCGGTGGTCCCCTCCAGGCGGACGCGTGACCCGCGTGACGTCAGCGTCCAGTGGTCGATCGACGCGTTCACCTTCGAGTCGCCGATCCTGTCGGCGCCGATGGACTCCGTCGCCTCGCCCGCGACCGTCATCGAGATGGGGCGTCTCGGCGTCCTCGGGGTCCTGGATCTCGAAGGCCTCTGGACCCGCTACGAGGACCCGGAGCCGTACCTGGCCGAGATCCGCTCGCTGACCGACGGCAACGTCACGAAGCGCATGCAGGAGATCTACGCCGAGCCGGTCAAGGCCGAGCTGATCACCCGTCGGCTGGCCGAGATCCGTGCCGCCGGCGTCCCGGTCGCCGGTTCGCTCAGCCCGCAGCGCACCGCCGAGTTCTCGCAGACCGTCGTCGACGCCGGTGTCGACCTGTTCGTCATCCGCGGCACCACGGTCAGCGCCGAGCACGTCTCGCAGAACCAGGCGCCCCTCAACCTCAAGAAGTTCATCTACGAGCTCGACGTCCCCGTGATCGTCGGCGGTGCCTCGACCTACACGGCGGCGCTGCACCTCATGCGCACCGGTGCCGCGGGCGTCCTCGTCGGCTTCGGCGGCGGTGCGGCCTCGACGACCCGTGCGGCCCTCGGGATCCACGCGCCGATGGCGACCGCGGTCGCGGACGTCGCCGGTGCCCGTCGTGACTACATGGACGAGTCCGGCGGCCGGTACGTGCACGTCATCGCCGACGGCGGCCTCGACACCGCCGGTGACGTCGTCAAGGCGATCGCGATGGGTGCCGACGCGGTCATGCTCGGCACGGCCCTGGCCCGTGCGCAGGAAGCGCCGGGCGGCGGCTTCCACTGGGGTGCCGAGGCGCACCACCCGGAGCTGCCCCGTGGTCGTCGGGTCGAGGTCGGCACGATCGGCACGCTCGAGAGCATCCTGAACGGCCCGACCCCGTCGTGGGACGGCCGCGCCAACCTGGTCGGCGCCCTGCGTCGCTCGATGGCGACCACCGGATACTCCGACGTCAAGGAGTTCCAGCGAGTAGAAGTGGTCGTGGCGCCGTACCACCGCTGACGGCGGTGCGCCCGCGGAGGTCCTGCGGGTGCCGCTCCGGTGCCGATCGGCGACGGAGGCGAGCATGACAAGCACGGTCACGGGCGAGAAGGCACCCCGCGGAGCATCCAGCACGGCGGGGTTCGACCCCGCGACGAAGCTCGGCCCCGATGAACGCGACGCCGCCATCGAGACGCTGAAGTCCACCGAACTCGACGTCCTGGTCGTCGGCGGCGGCATCGTCGGTGGCGGTGCAGCGCTCGACGCCGTCACGCGCGGCTTGTCGGTCGGGATCGTGGAGGCCCGCGACTGGGGCTCAGGCACGTCGAGCCGGTCGTCGAAGCTCGTCCACGGCGGCATCCGCTACCTCGAGCAGCTCAACTTCACCCTGGTCCGCGAGGCCCTCATCGAACGCGGCCTGCTGCTGCAGCGCATCGCCCCGCACCTGGTGAAGCCGGTGCGCTTCCTCTACCCGCTCAACCACCGGGTGTGGGAGCGCTTCTACATCGGCATCGGCATGGCGATGTACGACGTGTTCAGCTGGTCCGGCGGCCGTCCGCCCGGGGTGCCCCACCACCGGCACCTCACCCGGACGCAGGTGCTCCGCTCGATGCCGTCCCTGAAGAAGGACGCCTTCGTCGGCGGCATGACCTACTACGACGCCCAGGTCGACGACGCGCGCTACGTCGCCGCACTCGTCCGCACGGCGGCCTCGTACGGCGCGCACGCTGCCTCCCGGGTCCGGATCGAGGGCTTCATCAAGGTCGGTGAGCGGGTCGTCGGTGCCCATGCGCACGACATCCAGACCGGTGAGCACTTCGACATCAAGGCGAAGCAGGTCGTCAACGCGACCGGCGTCTGGACCGACGACACCCAGGCGATGGTCGGCACCCGCGGGCAGTTCAAGGTCCGCGCGTCGAAGGGCGTGCACCTCGTCGTGCCGCGCGACCGGTTCCAGTCGAACTCGGGCATGATCCTCCGCACCGAGAAGAGCGTCCTGTTCGTCATCCCGTGGGGTCGCCACTGGCTGATCGGCACGACCGACACCGACTGGTACCTCGACAAGGCGCACCCGGCGGCGACCGCGGCGGACATCGACTACATCCTCGAACACGTCAACAAGGTGCTCGCCGTGCCGCTCACCCGCGAGGACGTCGAGGGCGTCTACGCCGGACTCCGGCCGCTGCTGGCAGGGGAGTCCGAGGCGACGTCGAAGCTCAGCCGGGAGCACGTCGTCGCACACACCGCCCCGGGTCTCGTGGTCGTCGCCGGCGGCAAGTGGACCACCTACCGCGTGATGGGCAAGGACGCCATCGATGAGGCCGCCGCGGCGATGGACGGCAAGATCCCGGAGTCGACGACGCAGGACATCCCGCTCCTCGGGGCCGAGGGCTACCCCGCCGCCTGGAACAAGCGTGCGCGCACCGCGAAGACGTACGGCGTGCACAAGGTCCGCATCGAGCACCTGCTGAACCGGTACGGCACGCTCGCGACCGAGGTCCTGCAGCTCGTCGAGGACGACCCCTCGTTGGCCGACGCGCTGCCCGGGGCCGACGATTACATCGGCGCCGAGGTCGTGTACGCGGCCTCGCACGAGGGCGCCCTGCACCTCGAGGACGTCCTGGCCCGCCGCACCCGCATCTCGATCGAGGCGTGGGACCGCGGCGAGTCCGCAGCGCCCGTCGCCGCGCGGCTCATGGCCGGGGTGCTCGGCTGGGACCAGGAGACGACGGAGAACGAGGTGTCGAACTACCTCAAGCGCGTCGCCGCCGAGCGGGAGTCGCAGCTCCAGCCCGACGACGAGTCCGCCGACCGCGTCCGGCTCGAGGCACCCGACATCGCGTTCGGCTTCGAGGAGGACGACGTCGTCGTCGGTGGGGGCCGCTCGAGCGGCGCCGAGGGCGCCACGGCGGACGACGAGCAGGTCGTCGGCGAGAAGACGACCGAGCCCAGCTGACCTCAGCTGACCCCGGTTCCGACGGGAGGCCCGTGGCGACCCCGCCACGGGCCTCCCGTCCGTCCGGACGACCTGTGGACAACGGAATGGACAAGCCCTGCCGGTGGTTAGCATGGGAGTCCTGGGAAAGGGAGCCATCATGGTCGACGTCCATCGCGTCAAACTCCCCGGCGTCGGCGTGCTGCACAGCTTCTACACCGACGACGGTGGCAAGTGTGGTGTCATCACGCACCGGTCGGGTCACTCCGACCTCATCTCGTTCGCGGACGTCGCCGACGGCGCGGACAAGTCCGAGAAGGTCTCGCTCCGCCTCAGTGAGGACGAAGCGCACACCCTCGCCGAACTCCTCGGCGGCACCCGGATCACCGAGGGCCTCGACAAGCTCGACGAGATCCCGGGCCTCTCCATCGACTGGTTCAGCGTCGACTACGACGACGCCATCGCGGGCAAGCCCCTCGGCGACCTGCACGACTCGGGCTTCATCGGCCTGACCGTCGTCGCGGTCGTGCGTGGCGACAGCGCCAACCCGGCCCCCTCGTCGGACTTCGTCGTGTTCCCCGGGGACACGATCGTCGTCGCGGGTGCGCCGGAGAAGGTCGCGAAGGCTTTCTCCTTCTACCGCAGCGGTCAGTTGGCAGCGGCCGCTGCCGAGGCGCCGCCTCGGAGCTAGGGGATGCACCTGGGTGGTGAGCTGCTGACCATCGGCGGCCTGTTCCTCATCGCCTACGTCCTCGGGCGGCTCGGCAAGACCATCGGTCTGCCGGCGATCCCGGTCTACATGGTGGTCGGGCTCATCGCGAGCCCGCACACCCCGTGGATCGGCCTGAGCGTCGAGTCGCACACGATCGAGCTGATCGCGACGTTCGGCCTCATCCTGCTGCTCTTCAACCTCGGGTTGGAGTTCGATCAAGAGGAGTTCTACGGCAACGCCGGCAAGCTCCTGGTCTCCGGCGGCACCTACGTCGCGATCAACATGGGCGTCGGCTTCGCGTTCGGGTTCTCGCTCGGCTGGGGCACCCGAGAAGCCCTGATCATCGCCGGCATGACGGCGACGTCGTCGAGCGCGATCGTGACGAAGCTGCTCATCGAGCTCCGGCGCCTGGCCAACGACGAGACCCCGATGATCCTCGGCGTCACCGTGATCGAGGACGTCTTCATCGCCGTCTACCTGGCGATCGTCTCCGTGGTGCTGTCCGGCGACACGAACCTGTGGGCGGTGATCGGGAAGCTCGCGCTCGCGTTCGGGTTCCTGATCGTCATGTTCAGCCTCGCGCGCTGGGGTGGCAAGCAGGTCTCGAAGATCTTCGCGACCCGCGACGACGAGCTCTTCACGATCCTGTTCTTCGGGCTCGCGGTCATGTTCGGCGGCATCGGCGACCTGCTCGGGGTGACCGACGCCATCGGCGCGTTCGTGATCGGACTGCTGTGCGGTGCCACCCGCTACCGGGACCGCATCGAGCAGCTGGCCCTGCCGATGCGCGACGTGTTCGCGGCGTTCTTCTTCGTCAACTTCGGGCTCGGCCTCGACGTGTCGACGTTCGGCGAGGTGCTCTGGCCGGTCGCCGGTGCCATCGGCATGACCGTCGTGCTCAACGCGGTCGCCGGGCAGCTCGTCGCTCGGATGAACGGCTTCAGCGTCCAGCAGGGCATCAACACCGCCGTCATCCTGGTGAACCGGGGCGAGTTCGCGCTCATCCTGGCGACCCTGTCGGCGGCCGCCGGACTGGAGGAACGGATCACCGCCTTCGCGGGCCTCTACGTCCTGGTGATGGCAGTGTTGGGACCGCTGCTCGCCGTGAACTCCGACCGCATCGGCCGACTGGTGCTCCGCCCGGGTCGGGTGCGGAAGCTCCGTGGCCGCGAACTCGCCGCCGCCCAGGCCGCCGCCGCACGCAAGGCCGAGCGGGACGCGAAGTTCGCCGAGGAGATCGCCCTCGTGGAGGCTGCGGGCAGGGAAGAGCGCGACAATGGTGCACCAGAGACGACGCCGTCGCGCGAGGAGCCGGTCACGCCGGAACCCGTGAGCGCGAGCACGTCGTCGATCGAGGTCCCCGCCGAGCGTCCCGAACGCCCGGCCCGCGTACGTGATCCGGAGTACTGATTCAGATGTGGGCCGTTGCCCGACGACCGAGGTGGATCGCGCTGCTGCTGCTGGCGATCATCCTCGCTGGCGTGTTCGCCGCACTCGGCAAGTGGCAGCTCGAGCGCAGCATCGAGAACGGCAAGCCACTGCCGGCGTCGACCGAGACACGGAAGACCCTCGACGACGTCACCACCCCGGAGAAGCCGGTCGGGTCCGCCCTCGCCGGGCAGAAGGTCACGGTCTCCGGGCGCTTCGTCGCCGGTGACACGACGGTCCTGACCGGCCGCAGCGGGGGTGGGGAGTTCCAGACCGTCGGCCACCTGATCGACGATGCGACGGGGGCGAGCCTCCCGGTCGTGATCGGCTGGTCCGATCAGCGTTCCGCCGCCGTGGCCGGTGGCGACCGCCTGGCCGGTGACGCGACGATGACCATCCGCGGCCGGTACTACCCGGCGGAGTCGCCCGACCAGGACACCTTCGAGCAGCACGAGTACTCGGCCGTGGCACCGGCCCGGTTCGTGAACACGTGGAAGGCGTTCGACGACCGGATGTACGGCGGCTACGTCGTCGCCGACCGGACCACCGCAGACGCGGCCGACCTCGGCACCATCGCCGACCGGGCACCGACGCGCGAGGTCCAGTTCGACTGGCTCAACCTCTTCTACGCGGTGGAGTGGGTCGTGTTCGCCGGGTTCGCCGTCTTCCTCTGGTACCGCTTCGTGAAGGACGCATGGGAGCGCGAGCAGGACGAGGCCGCCGAGGCCGCCGAGGCCGCTGCCGCCGATCCTGTGGACGACGACGTGGAGCCTGTGGGCGAGCCCGCGGTCCCGGTGGACGACGCCCGGGCCGAGCCGGGTCGCCGGTAGGATCGACCACATGGCTCTGACCGTCCGGACGCGCGACATCCCCAAGATCCCGGGGGCCGTGCGGTTCTACCGCATCTCCGCGTACGTCACCGGCGTGCTCCTGCTCGCCCTGGTCGTCGAGGTCGTCATCAAGTACACCCCGATCCAGCGTGAGATGCAGCTCGGCGGCGGCGCGTTCTTCGTCCCCAACGGCACCGCCGGTGAAGCACCCGGCACGTTCAACCTGTCGATCGCGATCCTCATCGCGCACGGCTGGCTGTACGTCGTCTACCTGTTCGCGGACTTCCGTCTGTGGAGCATCATGCGCTGGCGGCCGACGCGCTTCCTGCTCATCGCACTCGGCGGTGTGATCCCGTTCATGTCGTTCGTGGTCGAGCACCGCATGCAGCAGGCCGCCATGACCACGCACCACGAGCTGACCGCGCAGCAGTCGCGGGAGAAGGAGAGCGCTCGGTGAGCGAGACCGAACAGCGTCCCGTCCTCGTCGTCGACTTCGGCGCGCAGTACGCGCAGTTGATCGCACGACGTGTCCGCGAGGCCAACGTCTACAGCGAGATCGTCGCGCACTCCGTCACGGCGGACGAGATCCGGGCGAAGAACCCGGCCGCGATCGTCCTGTCCGGAGGCCCGTCCTCCGTCTACGAGGACGGCGCACCGTCTCTGGACGGCGAGATCCTGGACCTCGGCATCCCGGTGCTCGGCATCTGCTACGGCTTCCAGGCCATGGCGAAGTCACTCGGTGGTGAGGTCGCGAACACCGGCCTCCGCGAGTACGGCGCCACCGCGGTGACCGTCAGTGGCACCGACAGCGTCCTGCTCGGCGGCCAGCCCGCAGCGCAGACCACGTGGATGTCCCACGGGGACGCCGTGTCGAAGGCACCCGAGGGCTTCGAGGTCCTCGCGTCGAGCGAGTCCACGCCGGTCGCCGCGTTCGCTTCCGACGAGCGCAAGCTCTACGGCGTGCAGTGGCACCCGGAGGTCAAGCACTCCGCGTTCGGCCAGGCCGTGCTCGAGAACTTCCTGCACCGTGCCGCCGGGCTCCCGGGCGACTGGAACTCGGCGAATGTGATCGAGGAGCAGGTCGAGCGCATCCGCGCCCAGATCGGGTCCTCCCGTGTGATCGCCGGGCTCTCCGGTGGTGTGGACTCCGCCGTCGCCGCAGCCCTCGTGCACAGGGCCGTCGGCGACCAGCTCACATGCGTCTTCGTCGACCACGGGCTCCTCCGCACCGACGAGCGCAAGCAGGTCGAAGAGGACTACGTCGCCTCCACCGGCGTGCGCCTGGTCACGGTCGACGCCCGCGAGCAGTTCCTCGACGCCCTGGCCGGCGTCAGCGACCCCGAGCAGAAGCGCAAGATCATCGGGCGCGAGTTCATCCGCACGTTCGAAGCCGCAGCGGAAGCGCTCGTCCTCGAAGCGCGCGCATCCGACGGCGACGCCGAGGTCAAGTTCCTCGTGCAGGGCACCCTGTACCCGGACGTCGTCGAGTCCGGCGGCGGATCCGGCACCGCGAACATCAAGTCGCACCACAACGTCGGCGGGCTGCCCGACGACATGACGTTCGAACTCGTCGAGCCGCTGCGCACCCTGTTCAAGGACGAGGTCCGCGCGGTCGGTCGCGAGCTCGGGCTCCCGGAGGTCATCGTCGGACGCCAGCCGTTCCCCGGCCCGGGCCTCGGCATCCGCATCGTCGGTGAAGTGACCGCCGAGCGGCTCGAGATCCTCCGTGCCGCCGACGCCATCGCGCGCGCCGAGCTGACCGCGGCCGGCCTCGACGACGAGATCTGGCAGTGCCCGGTCGTCCTGCTCGCCGACGTCCGGTCGGTCGGGGTCCAGGGCGACGGCCGTACGTACGGGCACCCGATCGTGCTCCGTCCGGTCTCGTCCGAGGACGCCATGACCGCCGACTGGACGCGCCTGCCGTACGACGTGCTCGCGAAGATCTCGAACCGCATCACGAACGAGGTGCGCGACGTCAACCGAGTCGTGCTCGACGTCACGTCGAAGCCGCCGGGGACGATCGAGTGGGAGTGATCCTCCCCTGACGCCCGAGGGCCCGGTACGCGCTGCGTACCGGGCCCTCGCTCGTCCTGCGGGGTCGAGCCGTGCCTCCCGCCCGTCGCCCGCCCGCAGCCCGTCTGCCGAGGTCGCACGTTCTGCCGTCGCCCGCCCAGCCCGGCCGCCGAGGTCGCACGTTCTGCCGTCGGGCCGGCTCGCTGACGACAGTTCCTGCGACCCCGGCGAACCGGCTGCGGCATGTCGTGCGACCTGGCGGCGGACGGGGCTGGCGTGCGGGGGATGCTGCCGGCGCTCTCGGGGTCGCACGATCTGCCGCTCGGGCGGCTGGACGGCGGCGGGTTGAGCGACCTCGGCCAACCGGCTGCGGCGTGTTGCGCGACGTCGGCGGGCAGACGTGCCGGACGGGAGGCGCGGGCCGGGCCCGCCTGCCGCGCCCGGCTGCCTTCCGCCGACCGGTCACACGTCGTCGTTCTCGCCAGTGCTGAGCGACGATTCGTGACCGCTCGGCGGAGGTGAGCGGGGTGTTGTGACCGGTCGGGCGCCCGCCGCCGCCCGCGCCCGCCGCCCGCCCGGGAACGACGAAGGGCCCCGGCGGAAGCCGGGGCCCTTCGCGGTGCGGAACGCTAGTTGCGGGAGCTGCTCGCCACGATCGCCAGGATGCGCAGGATCTCGAGGTAGAGCCAGACCAGCGTGACGATGAGACCGAAGGCGGCCGTCCATGCGTAGACGCGCGGAGCGCCGCGTTCGACGCCGGTCTTGATCTGGTCGAAGTCCAGGATCAGCGAGTACGCCGCCATCAGCACCACGAAGATGCCGATCAGGACACCGAGCGGGATGCCGAACAGCGAGACGCCGAGGAGCCCGAACGCGCTCTGGGTCACACCGGTGAACATGAGCACGATGTTGACGAGCGAGAACGCCATGTAGCCGACCATCGCGACCAGGAAGAACCGGGTCAGCTTGGGGGTGGCACGGACCTTGCCGGACGAGAACAGCAGCAGCGTGACGGCGAAGACACCGAGGGTGCCGAACACCGCCTGCGTGACGATGCCGTCCCACATCGTGTTGTACATCCCCGAGATGCCACCGACGAAGAGGCCCTCGAAGAATGCGTACGCGAGCACGAGTGCCGGCGACGGCTTCTTCTTGAAGGTGTTCACCAGCGCGAGGACGAACCCGACCAATGCGCCGACGATCCAGACCACGGGCGGCAGGTTCCAGCCGGCGACCGCACCGACGAGGAGCACGCCGAAGGCCAGGAGCGTCTTGACGATGGTGTCCTCGTACGACATGCGACCGGTGTCGACCTTGTCGGCCGAGGGGCGGTCGTACATGTCCCGGAGCTGGTCGGGCGACATGCCGGGCTGCTGCGGCGCCTGGCCCCAGCCGGTCTGCCCGTACGGGGCCTGCGGGTAGCCGCCCTGCTGCGGGTACCCCTGCTGCGGGTAGGCGCCCCGCGGTGCGTTCGAGCCGGCGCCCCATGCGTTCCGGCCCGCGTCGTTGAAGGCGGGGGACTGGTCGAAACCGGGCTTGAAGGCCATGGTGTCCTCTGATTTCCTCTGGTGTGGAGTCGTGGATCCGGTACCCGGGTGGCATCGGTTCGTGGGCTCGTGACGGAGTGCGGCGGTGCCGTTCCTTCGTGTCCTCACAGCCTACGGGCCGTGAGGGTTCGATGGCTGAGGATCCGCGGGAAGCGGAACCGGCGTCCGTGCTCCTGCGCGGCAGTTTATTGACGGTCACTGTCGGTCCACCGTGGGAACTCCGCATGCTCGCTGAACGTCTGCGCGGGCCTCGGTCTCGAGGACACTGCGTTCACCCGCGCTCCGTATCGTCGCCTGCATGCAGCCGCTCGTCATCGCCCACCGCGGAGCCTCCGGGTACCGCCCCGAGCACTCCCGCAGCGCCTACGAGCTCGCCATCGAGCTCGGCGCGGACGCCATCGAGCCGGACCTCGTGCCGACGAAGGACGGTGTCCTGGTCCTCCGGCACGAGAACGAGGTCTCCGGGACGACCGACGTCGCCGACCGTCCGGAGTTCCGCGCCCGCCGCACCACGAAGACGATCGACGGGCACCGGTTCACCGGCTGGTTCACCGAGGACTTCACCTGGGACGAGCTGCGAACCCTGCGGACCCGCGAGCGCCTGCCGGAGCTGCGCCGCGCCTCCCGGCAGCACGACGGCGAGGACACGGTCCTGCGCCTGGAGGACCTGCTGGCGATCCTGGACGCCGCGCCGCGGCGGGTCGGGCTCGTCGCCGAGGTGAAGCACGCCAGCGCGTTCGCCGCGGCCGGGTTCCCGATGGCCTCGCTCCTCGACGGCGTCCTGGGTACCGCGGGGTGGCGCGGTGACGACCGGCTGACGGTCGAGTCGTTCGAGAAGGGCGTCCTCCGGCAGGTCGCCGAACAGGGCACCGGTGGGCGGCTGGTGTACCTCCAGGAGGCCCGTGGTGCGGCCGCTGACGAGGTCGCCGCCGCCGGTCCCGCCGCCACCACCTACGCCGACGAGCGGACCGACGCCGCGCTCGCGGGGCTCGCGGCCGAGTTCGACGGCATCAGCGTCGACCTGCCGACGCTGATGGCGGGCGTCGACACCCGGGCGGTCGACGATCCCGGCCCGGTGCGGAGCGACGTGGTCGAGCGGGCACACGCGGCCGGCCTCGCCGTCTACACGTGGACCCTGCGGCCGGAGAACCGGTTCCTGCCCGCTGCTCTCCGTCGTGGCGGCGAGCTGGCAGCGCTCGGGGACTGGGAACGGTGGTTCACGTCGGTCCTCCGCACGGGCGTCGACGGGGTCTTCGCGGACCACGCCGACCTGGCCGTCCGGGCCCGATCGCTCGTCGCGGAACGGTCCGACCGGGCCTGATCGGACGTCGGGGGTCGCGCCTAGACTGTCTCGGACATGACGATCGTGCTCGACCCCTCCGACCCGACGCCCGGCCGCACCGACGGCGCGGGTGCGCGTGACCGTGCCTACGAGGACCCGTTCACCGCGGGCCTGAACCCCCAGCAGAAAGAAGCCGTCGAGTACCGCGGCGAGTCCCTGCTCATCGTGGCCGGTGCCGGCTCGGGCAAGACGAGCGTGCTCACCCGTCGCATCGCGCTGCTCCTGGCGAACCGAGAAGCCTGGCCGTCCCAGATCCTGGCGATCACGTTCACCAACAAGGCCGCGGCCGAGATGCGCGAGCGGGTGCAGGCCCTGGTCGGCCAGGCCGCCGAGGGCATGTGGATCTCGACGTTCCACTCCGCGTGCGTGCGGATCCTCCGGCGTGAAGCCGAACGGTTCGGGTTCCCGCAGTCGTTCACGATCTACGACTCGGCCGACTCCCGGGCGTTGCTCAAGCGGATCATCAAGGACCTCGAGGCGGACACCCTCGGGCTGACGGTCGGAGCCGCGGCGGCGAAGATCTCGAAGCTCAAGAACGAGCTGCAGGACATCGACACCTACGCCCGCAACATCAACGCGAGCGACCCGCAGGAGGTCATGTTCACCGAGGTGTTCCGTCGGTACACGAGCGAGCTGCGGCGGGCGAACGCGTTCGACTTCGACGACCTCATCGGCCAGACGGTGTTCCTGTTCCGGGCGTTCCCGGAGATCGCCGCGCTGTACCAGCGCCGCTTCCGGTACGTCCTGGTCGACGAGTACCAGGACACGAACCACGCGCAGTACGCGCTCATCCGCGAGCTCACCCGTCCGGTGCCCGTGGACCAGGTCGACAAGCTCGAGGACACCGGGCAGCACGTCGAACGGATGCGCGAGGCCGACGGGTCGATCGCGCCGGCGTCGCTCACCGTCGTCGGTGACTCCGACCAGTCCATCTACGCGTTCCGCGGGGCGGACATCCGCAACATCGTCGAGTTCGAGCGCGACTTCCCGAACTCGAAGGTGATCCTGCTCGAGCAGAACTACCGATCGACGCAGAACATCCTCGACGCCGCGAACGCCGTCATCTCCAACAACTTCGACCGGCAGGCGAAGAGCCTGTTCACCGACGTCGGCGCCGGCGAGAAGATCGTCGGCTTCACCGGGTACACCGGCCACGACGAAGCCCAGTTCGTCGCGGACGAGATCCAGCGCCTGCACGAGGACGGCATGGACTACCGCGACATGGCGGTGTTCTACCGGACGAACTCGCAGACCCGTGCGCTGGAGGAGATCTTCATCCGGGCGGCGATCCCGTACCGGGTGCTCGGCGGCACGAAGTTCTACGAGCGGGCCGAGATCAAGGACGCGATGTCCTACCTGATCACGGTCGCGAACCCGGCCGATCCGCTGTCGCTCCGCCGCATCCTCAACGTGCCGAAGCGCGGCATCGGCGCCGTCACCGAGACGACCCTGCAGCGGTACGCCGACGAGCACGAGGTCTCGATGCGCGAGGCCCTGCGGCACGCCGACGAGCTCGGCTTCGGACCCAAGGTCCGGACCGCCATCACCTCGTTCGCGAGGCTGCTCGACGACGTCTCCGCGAAGGCCGCGGACCAGCCCGTCGTGGACACGCTCACGCAGCTGCTCGACGGGTCCGGGCTGCTCGAACAGCTCCGGAAGTCGCCGGATGCGCAGGACGCCGCCCGTGCGGACAACATCGACGAGCTCGTGGCCGTGACGCGGGAGTTCCAGAAGAACAACCCCGAGGGCACGCTCTCCGACTTCCTGACCGAGGTCTCGCTGGTGGCCGCGGCCGACGAGCTCGACGACTCCTCCGGCACGGTGTCCCTGATGACGCTGCACACCGCGAAGGGCCTGGAGTACGACGCGGTGTTCTTGACCGGCGTCGAAGAAGACCTGCTGCCGCACCGGATGTCCGCGAACGAGCCCGGTGGCCCGTCGGAGGAGCGCCGTCTGTTCTACGTCGGCATCACCCGCGCGAAGAAGGTCCTGTTCCTGTCGCTCGCGATGACCCGGGCACAGTTCGGCGACGTCAACGTGGCGATGCCCTCGCGCTTCCTGCAGGAGATCCCCGAGGGGCTCATCGAGTGGAAGCAGTCACCGGGCATGGCGAACAGTCGTGGTGGCACGCAGCCCCGCGCGATCAACGCCAAGCGTGACGGTGGGTTCGGCGGTTCGGGCGGCGGCACCGGGGGCGGCTACCGCGGCGGTGGCGGCTGGGGCAGCGGTTCCTACGACCGTGCTGCTGCCGCCGCGAAGACCCGTCCGAAGACCGAGTGGGCGAACCGGGTGTCCGGGCAGGTCCGGGACAACGGGGACATGGAACTCGCTGCCGGTGACCGGATCTCGCACGTCGACTTCGGGCAGGGGACCGTCTCGGCGGTGACCGGTCAGGGTGCGAAGCGGATCGCCGAGATCGCGTTCGACACCGCGGGGCGGAAGAAGCTCCTCATCAAGATCGCGCCGATCGAGAAGCTCTAGCCGGACGTCAGCGGACCATGCGTGCCGCGACGAGGGCGTTGTCGCCGAGGTGCTCGGTCTTCGTCGCGCCGTCTCGGCGGAACCCGTTGCGGGCGTAGAACGCCTGCGCACGAGGGTTGTCGTCCGCGACCCAGAGGAACGCCGGCGCGTCGGAGAGCACCGCGTCGAGGAGCATCTGGCCGGCCCCGGACCCGTACGCGGAGGCGAGGACGGAGATGCCGGTGAGCTCGACGTCCCGGACGGAGTGTTCGTCACGCCCCGGCCCGGCGGTCGCCCAGCCGACGACGACGCCGTCATGCTCGGCGACGGCGACACTGGTACCGGCCGCGCCCGCGCCGGCGATCGTCCGCCGCCATCGGGTGGTGCGGGCGACTGGGTCGAGCGAGGACAGGAACGCGGCGGGCAGCAGGTGGGCGTACGCCTGGCGCCAGGCCTGGACGTGCACGTCGGCGATGCCCGGTGCGTCCGCTTCCACGGCGGTCCGGACGGTGATGCGTGCTGCGGCCGTCATGGTCCGACGCTACCGCAGCGCCGTTCCGAGCCCTGCTCGCGAACCGACCGCTGCGCTACGGCTGCAGCCGCGTCGCGGTCCAGCTCCCGTCGGCGTGCACGTACTGCAGACGGCGGTGCATGCGGTCGCGGCTGCCGTGCCAGAACTCGACCGTGTCGGGCTCCAGGCGCCACGCGTCCCACAGCGGCGGCCGGGGCACGTCGTCGTCGGACTCGGCGAGCAGCTCGTTGGCGTCGTCGATCAGGTCCTGCAGCGTCCGCGGTTCGAGCACCGCGGACTGGTCCGCGATCGCGGTGGCGGCGCGGGACTTCGGCGAGCGGTCGGCGAACAGGGCGTCGGACTCCTCGTCGGAGAGCTGCACCACCCGGCCCTCGAACCGGAGCTGCTGCATCGTCTCACGCCAGTACACCTGCAGGGCGGCGTGCGGGTTCTCGGCGAGCTGGCGGCCCTTCGGGCTCTCGGCGGAGGTGCCGAACACCAGCCCGCGGTCCTCGATGCGCTTGACGTCGACGGTCCGGGCACTGACCCGGCCGTCGGCGCCGGCGGTCGCGAGCGTCATCGACAGCGGCTCGGACACCTCGTGTTCACCGGCCTGGTCGAGCCAGAGGCGCGCGAGGGCGAGCGGCGATGCGGGAGGCGCGTCGAACTCGGGCAGGTGCAGGGACTCTTCCCCGGACAGCGAAGCAGACATGCGCCCACTCAACCGCGCTCAGTCCGTCCACGTCCAGGCTGCCGGGGGACGCCCGCCCCGCCCGGCACCGGAACGGACGACCGGTTCCACCGCGGCGTCGAGCCGGGTCAGTGCCGGGTTCGTGCGGAGCGCCCGGTTGAGGTTGCCCGGGTCCGGTGCCACCCCGGTCAGGGCGACGACGAGCCGTGCGGCGTCCGGTGTGGTGAACCGTTCGCCGAGCAGCGCCCGGGTCAGTGGTCCATCCGACCAGAGCCGGGTCCGCGCGTGGTCGAGCGCTGCCGTGATGATCCGGTCGTGGTCGAACGGCAGCCCGAGCGGCAGCCCCACCGCGTCGTGCCAGACCACGGCGTCGGAGACAGCAGCCGTGCCGGCGGTGACCGCGAGGAACGCGATGCTGATCGCAGCGCTCCGCGGGTCCCGCTCGGGTCCGTCGAACGCCCCGATCTGGGCGAGGTGCCGGACCGCCGCCGCGTCCGTCCCGGTCTTGGTCCGCAGCGCGCGTCGCGCACTGTCGGCGAGGAGTTCCGGACCGTCCAGGAGGACGCCGGGCAGCGCCTCCCGTCCGACGAACGGTTCGTACCGCCTCCTGGCGGTGGCGACCCGGAGGCCGCCCGGATCGACTCCGTCGCCCGTGCCGTCGAACGCGACGAGGACGACGTCCACGGCGATGAGCGGCTGGTCGCGGACCGCCGCCGGAGCGGCCACGCTCACGCCGCCGCCGTACCCGCGGCCGCACGTCGGGCGGCACGGCCGGCCCGCTCACGACGGAGCGTCTCACGGACGTCGGCGAAGGACTGGAGGACCGTGAACCGCCCGTCGACCCACACCGGCTGGAGCAGACTGGTCGCCTCGTCCTCCGGGGTGGCCTGGTCGGTCTGCCGGATCTCGCCGGTCGCGTCGCGGTGCAGGGCGATCCGGCCCTTGGCGCTCTTCTTGCCGCTGCCGGTCTTCGGGTCCTTCTGGATGTCGACCGGTTGGCCGTCGACCAGGGCCCAGGTGGCCTTCACGGCGCTGCCGAGGTTGTCGCGGGTCATGAACTGGTACGTGTACGACCCGATGCCGAGCACCACGTTGTCGCTGCCGTAGCCCTTCGCGGCGAGGCGTTCGTAGATCCGGCGGGCGCGGTCGGGGGTGATGCTGTCGCCGTAGATGACGCCGATGTGCTGGTCGAGGAGTTCGACGACGCCCTTCTGCTCGTCGCTGCGGTCGGCGGCGAACAGCTCGGCCTCGTCGACGCCGTGCACGGTGCCGGTGACGATGTCGACCGGGTCGCCGGAGTCCGGGCGGATGACGAGCTTGCCGTCGCGGGCCGTGATGCGGTCCTCGAGCTGCGGGAGCACCTCGGTGAGCACCTTGAACACGTCGAAGCCGTCGCTGAGCCCTCCTTCAGTGCGCGGAGTACCGGCGGGCGGTCCGGTGCATCGCGCGGATGAGCAGCGGCCCCGGCAGTCGCAGCAGCGCGCCGGGCAGCACCGCGCGGAACAACCGGAGGCCCGTCACGGTCCGGCGGAAGCGTCGAGCCTCCCGCGGCCCCCAGGCGAAGCCGTACTGCGACCGCACCGCCGCGGGCAGCATCCCCACCGTGACGATCCGCACGACCGGCATCGCCGCGCGCACCCATGCCGGCGCGTGTCGCGGGTGCAGCAGGTCGCGCACGACACCGCGGGCGTCGTCCGTCACCCGGAGCTGCGCGAGCGACGCGGCCCAGTACTGCTCGAACGCCGGCATCGAGTCCGGCCACCGCTCGGCCGGGACCCGCAGGGCCGTCGCGATCGGTGCGTAGGCACGGAGCACGTCCTCGGCCCGTGCGCCGTCGACGGGGGTGCCGAGCAGGCGGTGGGTCCGGATCGCCGAGTCGACGAGCGTGGCCGCGACCCAGAGCTGCCGGTCCGGGTCGTCGGCGCCGGTCACCGGGCGGTGCGCGTGGGCCACGAACGAGGATGCGACGGCAGCGTCATCGGGGGTTCCGACCACGACCGCGTAGACGTACATCAGGGTGTGCGCCAGGCGCTGCTGCGGTCGCCTGGCGAAGTCCGAGTGGCGCCGGACCCCGGCCGCCACCACGGGATCGGCGATCTGCAGCAGGATCGCGCGGCCGCCCGCCACGACGGGCGTGCTGTCGGCGAGGAACCGGCGGAGCGCGCGGCTCTGGTCGCGAGCAGGGGACGGGCGGGAGGCCCGGCGCACGTCGTGCACCGGGCCTCCCGCCCGTCGTCCGGTCACGTTCAGCGTCGTCGGGTCAGCTCGGCGTCGGGGCAGCTCAGAGCGGCTTCGTGCCCAGGTCGCCGCCGAGGTCGGGGCGCTCGTCGCCGTGCTCCCACATGTCCGGAGAGCCCTCGTTCGGTGCGCCGCCGGTCGGGCCGTCGTCGGTGCCGTCACCGAGCTGGGGCTCGACGGTCTCGCCGGCGACGGCGTCGTTCGTGACGGTCTCGAGCGCCTCCTCGGCGTCGTCGGTCTCGAAGCCGCCGACGTACTCGCGGTCGACGTCGTCGGCGCGGCCCTCGTCGTCGGAGTCGCTGACGCCGTCGCTGAACTCGTCGCCTGGGGTGATGCCGGGGTCGGACATGGTCGCTCCTGTCGGTCGTCGTGGTGATGCGTGTGGGCTGGATGTGCGGTGCGCGTCTGTGGTGCGCCGTCTGCCGTGCGCGGTCTGCGGTGTGCCGTCCTGCCCACCGGTCCTTGGTACCCGGGTGCCGGTGGGAGTGTGCGCGGTGGTCGGGGGACGCACCGGGTCGCTCGGCGCACCGTCGGAACCGCGCGTGACCGTTCGTGGCCGGTTCGCGCGCCGTTCACCCGGTGGACACCGACGGGTCACACTCCCGGTGTCTACTGCACGTGCTCGGGGGAGTGGAGCGCGGTCGCCGACGGGTGGTCGAGCGACCGCGCCTTCCCCCCCGGGGACTGCTCGCTGCAGCTGGTTCAGACCCGTTCGAGCAGGTGCCGCTCGGTGACGTCGGCCAGGGCGAGCGTGCGGTAGCCGGCGGACTCGAAGAACACCGTCAGCCGGTCGTCCTCGGTGCTCATCACGGTCCCGCGGCCCCATTCGGAGTGCTCGACCGGCGCGTCCGGCGGCCACTCGGCATCGTGCGACCCGTCCGCGCCGTGTGTGTCGGCATCGGTGGCGGTGCCGGCGGAGCAGGTGTCGCAGTTGCCGCACGGCTCGGGGAGTTCGTCACCGAAGTAGCCGAGCAGGAACTGTCGACGGCAGCCGTTCGTCTCGGCGAAGCGACGCATCATCTCGATCCGGGACTCCTCGACCCGCTCCCGCTCCTTCGCGTGCGCCCGGGCGAGCTCGGCGGCCGCGGCGGCGTCCGCCGGTCCGTGCGGTGCCCGACGCAGGCCGTCCCGGTCGTCGACCAGCGCACCGGCGTCGACCAGGGTGTTCACGACCCGTCCCGCGGTGCGTGCGGCGAGCCCGGCCCGCTCGGCGATCTCGGAGCGGGCGACGGCGCCGTCGGCGGGCACCGCGTCGAACACGGCGCGGAGCGATGCCGTACGGGGCGAGCCCGAGGCGAAGAACCGGCGTAGCCCGAGGTCCTCCGACCGGTAGTGCAGGGTCGCGAGACCGACGTCGCCGTCCCGTCCGGCCCGGCCGACCTCCTGGTAGTAGGCATCGACCGACTCGGGGACGTCGGCGTGCACGACGAAGCGGACGTCCGGCTTGTCGATGCCCATGCCGAACGCGCTCGTGGCGACGACGACGTCCAGATCGCCGTCGAGGAACTCGTGGTGCACGTGCTCGCGGTCCCGCACCCGGAGCCCCGCGTGGTATGCCTTCGCCCGTCGGCCGCTCTCGACGAGTTCGTCGGCGTAGAGCACGGTCTCGGCGCGGGTCGCGACGTAGACGATGCCCGCACCCTCGAGCCCCACGACCTGGGCGACGACGGCTTCGCGCTTCTCGTCCTCGTCCGTGTGTCGCTGCACCTCGAAGCGCAGGTTCGGCCGGTCGAACCCGGTGGCGAGCACGAGTGGGTCGCGCATCCCGAGCCGTTCGACGATCTCCTTCCGGACCGGCGTCGAGCCGGTCGCCGTCATCGCGAGCACCGGAGGGCGGCCGAGGCGCTCGATGACCTCGCCGAGGACCAGGTAGTCCGGGCGGAAGTCGTGCCCCCAGCTCGAGACGCAGTGCGCCTCGTCGACCGTGACGAGGGCGACGCCGGCCTCACGGAGTCGGTCGACGACGTCGTCCTTGGCGAGTTGTTCCGGGGCGAGGAAGACGTAGCGGGCAGCCCCGGAGGCGACTGCCTCCCACGCGTCCTCGAGCTCCCGGTGCGCCCGGGTGGCGTTGATCGTGACGGCGCGGGGCGCGTCCGGGTGGTCCTCGATGCCGACGACCTGGTCCTCCTGCAGGGCCACGAGCGGCGAGACCACGACGACCGGGCCGTCGAGGGCCAGGGCGGCGACCTGGTAGATCGCGGACTTGCCCGAACCGGTCGGCATCAGCGCCAGGGCATCGCGCCCGGCGAGGACCGCGTCGACCACGGTCTCCTGGGCGTCGCGGAGTTCCCAGCCGAAGACCTCGGCGGCACGGGTACGGAGTTCGTTCTGCACCCGATCGACGGTGCACGATCGGGCCTGGTCGGTCGCCCGGAGACGGCGTACCCCGGACGACGTGGGTCCGAGGCGGTCTGGGCCGCGCGTTCCCCGCCGGGCAACGCGCGTCCACCTGCCAGCGCTAGGCTCAGCTGCGGCCGTCGTCTCGACATCGAGCGACCCTCGATGAGGAGGACGCGACCGGATGACCGATGCCGATCGCACGAACCGTGCGGGAAGAAGAACAGCGTGGATCTTTTCGAGTACCAGGCCAGGGACCTCTTCGAGTCCTACGGCGTCCCTGTGCTGCAGGGCATCATCGCCGACACACCCGAGCAGGCGAAGGCGGCGGCCGAGCAGATCGGCGGAGTCGTCGTCGTCAAGGCGCAGGTGAAGGTCGGCGGTCGCGGCAAGGCCGGCGGCGTCAAGGTCGCGAAGACCCCCGACGAGGCGTTCGAGCACGCACAGGCGATCCTCGGCCTCGACATCAAGGGCCACACCGTGCAGCGCGTGATGGTCGCGCAGGGCGCTGACATCGCCGAGGAGTTCTACTTCTCGGTGCTGCTCGACCGCGCGAACCGCTCCTACCTGTCGCTCGTCAGCGTCGAGGGCGGCATGGAGATCGAGCAGCTCGCGGTGGAGAAGCCCGAAGCCCTCGCACGGGTCGAGGTGAACCCGCTGACCGGGATCAACCAGGAGGCCGGGGTCGACATCGCACGCCAGGCCGGGTTCCCGGACGAGCTGGTCGACCAGGTCGCGAGCGTCTTCGTGAAGCTCTACGACGTGTTCGCGGGTGAGGACGCCACCCTGGTCGAGGTCAACCCCCTCGTCCGCACCGGTGACGGCCAGATCCTGGCGCTCGACGGCAAGGTCACGCTCGACGAGAACGCCGACTTCCGCCACGAGGGACACGGGGCACTCGAGGACACCGCCAGCGAGGACCCGCTCGAGGCCAAGGCGAAGGCCCACGGCCTCAACTACGTCAAGCTCGACGGCCAGGTCGGCGTCATCGGCAACGGGGCCGGACTCGTCATGTCGACGCTCGACGTCGTCGCCTACGCCGGCGAGCGTCACGGCGGGGTCAAGCCCGCCAACTTCCTCGACATCGGTGGTGGTGCCTCAGCAGAGGTGATGGCCAACGGCCTCGACGTCATCCTCGGTGACCCGCAGGTGAAGAGCGTCTTCGTGAACGTCTTCGGCGGCATCACCGCCTGCGACGCCGTCGCGAACGGCATCGTCGCCGCCCTCGGCATCCTCGGCGACGCGGCCACGAAGCCGCTCGTCGTCCGCCTGGACGGCAACAACGTGGAAGAGGGCCGACGGATCCTGGCGGAGGCAGCGCACCCGCTCGTCACCGTCGCCGCGACCATGGACGACGCGGCCGAGAAGGCCGCCGAACTCGCCGCCGCAGCGGCCTGAAAGGACTGACCATGTCGATCTTCCTCAACAAGGACTCCAAGGTCATCGTCCAGGGCATCACGGGCGGTGAGGGCACGAAGCACACCGCCCTCATGCTCAAGGCCGGGACGAACGTCGTCGGCGGTGTGAACGCCCGCAAGGCCGGCACGACCGTCACCCACGGCGATGTCGAACTGCCCGTCTTCGGCTCCGTGCGCGAGGCGATCGACACCACCGGTGCGGACGTCTCGGTCGTCTTCGTCCCGCCGGCGTTCGCGAAGGACGCCGTGATGGAGGCCATCGACGCCGAGATCCCGCTCGTCGTCGTCATCACCGAGGGCATCCCGGTGCAGGACTCCGCCGTCTTCTGGGCGCACGCCAAGGCCCTCGGCGCGAAGACCCGGATCATCGGGCCGAACTGCCCCGGCATCATCACCCCGGGGGAGTCGCTCGTCGGCATCACCCCGGCGACGATCACCGGCAAGGGCCCGATCGGCCTCGTGTCGAAGTCCGGCACGCTGACCTACCAGATGATGTACGAGCTGCGTGACCTGGGCTTCTCGACCGCCATCGGCATCGGCGGCGACCCGGTCATCGGGACGACGCACATCGACGCGCTCGCCGCGTTCGAGGCCGACCCCGAGACCGAGGCCATCGTGATGATCGGTGAGATCGGTGGCGACGCCGAAGAGCGGGCCGCCGACTACATCAAGGCGCACGTCACGAAGCCGGTCGTCGGGTACGTCGCGGGCTTCACCGCCCCGGAAGGCAAGACGATGGGCCACGCCGGCGCGATCGTGTCCGGTTCCGCCGGTACGGCCGAGGCGAAGAAGCAGGCGCTCGAGGCTGCCGGCGTCAAGGTCGGCAAGACGCCGTCCGAGACCGCCGCGCTGCTGCGCGAGGTCGTCGCGGCGAAGTAGTCGCAGGCCCCCTGCGGACGGGAGGCGCGGTGCCGGCTGGCACCGCGCCTCCCGTCCGTCCGTGGTCGGGCTGGTCCGTCCACCGGTGTTTTGCCGGGGGGAGCCGCGCGGCACCCGCGAGCGCGGAGGTGGCCGCCGTATCCTCGCTGCGATGAACCGCCTGGGAACCGCTCTGCTCGCCGTGATCGAAGCGATCGTGACGGTCGGCGTCGGCGTGGGCATCGCGCTCGTCCCGCTCACCCTGCTGTGGGCGTTCGAGTACGGGCTCCAGGTCGACTGGGACGTGTTCTGGACCGCTGCCGGCAACGTCTGGCTGATCGGACACGGCGTCGACGTGACGTTCACGCTCGGGGCCGCCGCGGCGAAGGCGACCGGGTTGTCCGGAGCCTCCGCGCCGATCGGGGTGAGTCTCGCCGCCCTCGGGTTCGCCGTCGTCACCGCCTGGCTGGGCGCGCGCGCCGGACGTCGGTTCGCCGAGACCGAGCACCGCGTGACCGGCATCCTCGTCGGGACGGCCGCTGTCGCCGTCCTCGGGCTCCTCGTCGCACTGAGCTCGACCAGCGCGGCCACGCACCCGACCACCTGGCAGGCGGTCGTCGCACCGGCGCTCTGGTTCGGGATCCCCGCGGTCGTCTCCGCCGAGGTCTGCCGCCGACGCCGAGGCCTGGCCGCCGACCCGGTCACCGCGCGCATCGTCGACCTGGTCGACCGGATCCCCACACTGTGGCGGGTCGTCGTCGGCTTCGGCCTGCGCGCCGGCACGGTCGCGACCGCATGCGTCGTCGCCGTCGCCGCAGTGCTCGTCGGACTCGTGCTGCTGGTCTCGTTCGCCGAGGTCATCACCCTCTACGAACGCTCGCACGCCGGACTGGTCGGCGGCTTCGCCCTGACCGTCGGCCAACTCGCGTTCATCCCCGACTTCGTCGCCTGGGCCACGGCCTGGCTCGTCGGCCCGGGCTTCGCGATCGGCACCGGTTCCGCAGTGTCCCCGATCGGCACGGCACTGGGGCCGGTGCCGGCGATCCCCGTCCTCGGTGCGCTGCCGACCTCCGGGCACACGTTCGGACTCGTCTGGATCCTGGTCCCCGTCGTCGCGGGCTTCGCGGTCGGCGGGCTGATGCGGCCGCGCCTGGTGCGGATGCTCGGTGCCGCCGACTCGGCGCTGTACCGGGCGATCGGTGGTGTCGTGACCGGACTCGTCGCCGGCGTCGTCATCGGTGGCCTCGCCTGGATGTCGTCCGGCTCCGTCGGACCCGGGCGCCTGGCCGACGTCGGACCGCATGCGCTGGCCGTGGGCGGGTTCGCCGCGCTCGAGGTGGGCATCCCCGCCCTCATCGCGCTCGCGATCGGCAGCGACCTGGTCCGGCTGCCCGAGCGCTCGTGGATCGGCGAGCGCTGGCACGAGACCGAGGACGACCTCGCCACCGCCGACGCGACTCCGGAGCACGGCTCGCTCATCGCCGCGCTCGAGTCCGCCGGAGCCGGGCGGACCACCGAAGTCCATCGGTTCTCGGTCGACGAGCAGCACGACGCGGTGACGACCGCGCACGCGGGAACGGACCGATCGCCGAACGCCGTCGACGAGGACGAGGACGACCGCGTGGCGGAGGCAGCGCCCGCAGCCACACCCGCGCCCACACCCACACCCGTCTCGACCGCTGCCGTCGCCACCGACGTCGACCTGCCCGACTGGGCACGGACCGACGCCGTCGCGGCAGAGCGCCTCGACGACCGGGCGGCAGCAGCGCCGGCCGTCGGCAGCATGCGGGCACGCCTCCGGGCTGCCGCGTCCGGTGCCCGCGACCGCGCCGGTGACCTCCGCGACCGTGCGAGTGGCCTCCGCGACCGTGCGGACGACCTGCGCCACCGTGCGGGCGGTGCCGGTCGTCCAGGGGAGCGGTCGTCCGCGGAGGCGCCCGCCGGTCCCGAGGGACGGCGGGAGGCGCCTCCCGTCCCGCGGACGGACGAACAGCCGGCCTTCCCGTGGAGCACCGAGGAGTTCGTCGCCGGCCGTGACGACGTCGACCCGGAACCGCCGGCGCGACCCGCGCCGCGGGCGACGACCTGGGACACGACGGACCAGATCCCCGAGGACGAGCTGCCCTGGTGGCGGAAGCCGAAGGGCGACGACGACGCCTGAGCGAAGGTCAGCCGGTCACCTGCTGACCTTCGTCATCGTGACGGGTGAGCCGAAGTAGTTGATCTGCCCGGCGCCGACGGTGAGCGCGCCGCCGCTCCACGTGAAGCGGGCATTGCGGCCTCGGGCGGCGGCGCTCTTGATGCGCTTCCACGTTCCGGTGAGCGATCCCACGCCGGTGTAGGCGCTCGGCGAGTTGCTCGTGTTCATCATGCACAGGCTGTCGGCACTGCAGCCGGGTGCGACGAAGGAGAGTCCGCGAGACGCCGGCCCGAGGTCCACGGCCGCGACGATCGTCGACGAGGTGCCTTCGGTGTACGTGGCGACCACGTGTCCGGTGTCGACGATCCGATCGATCTCCGCGGCGGACTGCTTCCCTTCCAAAGCCTGCAGCGCACTGAGGACCGGGTCCGCCTCCTGTGCGGCTGCTGCTGCAGCAGCGGCGGCAGGAGTGTCGATGACGGATGCGGCGTCGGCAGGATGCGTCGGCACGAGTGCGCCCGCGAAGGAGACGACGGCCGCGAGACCGGCGATGGCGAGAGGAGGGAGGGAAAGGATCACGATGACTCCGGATCGTTGCGTCGAGGACGAGTTGGGCGAGGACCTGACGCTACACACTCCAGTACCAGATGTCACTGCGGACGACCGGCGATGATGATGGACGCCGTACGATCAGCCTGCCCGCGCGCCCGGCAGCACCCGCCCCCGCTAGGCTTGTCCCCGTGCTCGAACTGGTCGTCCTGATCTCCGGTACCGGGTCGAACCTCCGAGCCCTGCTCGAGGCGACCCGCGATGCCGAGTACCCCGCCCGCGTCGTCGCGATCGGGGCGGACCGTGACGCCGAGGGCCTGCAGCTCGGCGAGCACTACTCGATCCCGACCTTCACGGTCCCGTACACCCGGTACGCCACCCGCGCCGAGTGGGGTGCAGCGCTCGCCGAGCAGATCCGCCCGTGGTCGCCCGACCTGCTCGTGCTGTCCGGGCTCATGCGCCTGCTCCCGCCCGCGGTCGTCGCCGAGTTCGGCCCGTCGGTCATCAACACCCACCCCGCGTACCTGCCGGAGTTCCCGGGAGCGCACGGCGTCCGGGACGCGCTGGCCGCCGGCGTCACCGAGACCGGCGCGAGCGTCATCGCGGTGGACGACGGTGTCGACAGCGGTCCGGTCCTGGCGCAGGAGCGCATCCCGGTCCTGCCCGGCGACACCGAGTCGACCCTGCACGACCGCATCAAGCCCGTCGAGCGTCGGCTGCTCATCCAGACCGTCCTCGACATCGCCAACGGACACATCGACCTGAAGGGCACCACCCCCGCATGAGCGTGCACGCCGCCGACCCCAGCCTGTACCGCGACCGGGACGTCGTGCCCGTGCGTCGAGCCCTCATCTCGGTGAGCGACAAGTCGGGGCTGCTCGAGCTGGCCGGCGCGCTCGCCGACGCCGGCGTCGAACTCGTCTCGACGGGCTCCACCGCGCAGACCATCCGTGACGCCGGGTACGTCGTCACGGACGTAGCGAGCGTCACGGGCTTCCCGGAGTCGCTCGACGGCCGCGTGAAGACCCTGCACCCGGCCGTGCACGCGGGGTTGCTCGCCGACCTGCGGCTGGAGTCGCACGAGCAGCAGCTCGCTGACCTGGGGATCGCCCCGTTCGAGCTCGTCGTGGTGAACCTGTACCCGTTCGTCGAGACGGTCGCCTCGGGTGCCGACGCGGCCACGGTGGTCGAGAACGTCGACATCGGCGGCCCGGCGATGGTCCGCGCGTCCGCGAAGAACCACCCGAACGTCGCGATCGTGGTGTCGCCGTCGTCGTACGACGAGGTCGTCGAAGCCGTCCGTGCCGGCGGCACGACCCTGGAACTCCGCAAGCGTCTGGCCGCGCAGGCGTTCGGCCACACCGCGGCGTACGACACCGCGGTTGCCAGCTACTTCGCGTCCGAGGTCGTCGCCCCGTCGGCAACGTCCGCGGCAGCAGAGCACGACGGCCAGGAGGCCCCCAGCGCGTTCCCGGAGCAACTCACGCTGTCCGCGGACCGCACCGCGACGCTCCGCTACGGCGAGAACGCCCACCAGTCCGCGGCGCTCTACACGAGCACGAACGGCACCGGGATCGCCCAGGCGACGCAGTTGCACGGCAAGGAGATGTCGTACAACAACTACGTCGATGCCGACGCCGCCGTCCGTGCCGCGTACGACTTCACCGAGCCGGCCGTCGCGATCATCAAGCACGCCAACCCCTGCGGCATCGCGGTGGCGGCCCCTGACGCGGGTGACCCGATCGCCTCGGCGCACGCGGCTGCCCACGCCTGCGACCCGCTGTCGGCGTTCGGAGGCGTCATCGCGGCGAACCGGACGGTGACCCGCGGCATGGCCGAGACGATCGCCGACATCTTCACCGAGGTCGTCGTCGCTCCCGCCTTCGACCCGGAGGCGCTCGAGGTCCTGTCCCGCAAGAAGAACATCCGTCTGCTCACGCTGCCGGGTGACTTCGCGCTCGCCGAGCGAGAGGTCAAGCAGATCTCCGGCGGGTTCCTCGTGCAGGACGCCGACCGCTTCACGGCGTTCGACCAGTCCACGTGGACGCTCGTCTCCGGCGAGCCGGCCGACGAGCAGACCCTGGCGGACCTGGCGTTCGCGTGGAAGGCCAGCCGCGCGGTGAAGTCGAACGCGATCCTCCTGGCGAACCAGGGCGCGAGCGTCGGTGTCGGGATGGGGCAGGTCAACCGGGTCGACTCGTGCCACCTCGCGGTGAACCGGGCCGGGGACCGTGCTGCCGGTTCGGTCGCGGCGTCCGACGCGTTCTTCCCGTTCGCCGACGGCCTGCAGGTGCTGCTCGAGGCGGGTGTCCGCGCCGTCGCCCAGCCCGGCGGGAGCGTCCGCGACGACGAGGTCATCGCGGCTGCGACTGCTGCCGGCGTGACGATGTACTTCACGGGCGAGCGGCACTTCTTCCACTGAGTCCAGTTCGACTCCGCGTCGACCAGGGCGCAACCAGCACGAGATCCTGGTTGCGTCCTGAGAGCCGCTGCCGATAGTCTGCAAGGCTCCGCGACCTCATGGCTGACGACTTCTCAGGTCGGCAGCACCGCGGGCACGACGGTGACGACGACGAGACTGGAGTGACGATGGACACGACGACCGGCACCACCGCAACGGCTGCCCGGACGCGATCGACGTCCATCGACACGGCCGCTCCCGGCGTCCCGACACCGCCGTCCGCCTAGGCGCACGACCGGCCCCACCCGCCCCACGGGCGACGTCGTCCCAGCGGCGCCGACGGAACCCGCGGGACTCCGCGCGCTGTCGTGGTGCCCGAGCGGGCACCCGGCCGACCAGACCACGCAACGCACCCCGGGCCTCCCGTCCGGTCAGACGCAACCTGACCGCACCTGCGCCCGTACGAAGCACGAGGACGCACACGCATGTCCCAGGTACCCCACCGGGAACCGGCGCCGACACCGGCGCGCCCCTCCACCGCCCGCGCCATCGGGCGCATCTGGCCCTACGTCAAGCCGTACCGATGGCGGTTGTTCGGCGGGATGCTGGCGGCGCTCGGCGCCTCCGTCGTCGCGCTCGTCATCCCCTACGTGCTGCAGGCGCTCGTCGACGGACCGCTCGCGTCCGGTGACGGCAGCCGCATCTGGCCCGCCGGACTCGGCGTGCTCGCGCTCGGCGTCCTCGAGGCGTTCTTCATCGCCTCCCGACGGAAGATGGTCATGCGGCCGTCCACCCGGATCGAGGCGAGCATGCGCAACGCGCTGTACGCGAAGCTGCAGGACCTGCCGGTCGCCTTCCACGACCGGTGGGAGTCCGGGCAGCTGCTGTCCCGGTCGGTGTCCGACCTGTCGCTGATCCGCCGATGGCTCGCCTTCGGCATCGTGCTGCTCGTCGTCAACGTCGTGACGATCGTCATCGGGTTCGGTGTCCTGTTCACCTTCGGGTGGCAGCTCGGCCTGATCTTCCTGGTGGCCTCGATCCCGGTCTGGGTGAACAGCGTGCTGTTCGAGCGCAAGTACTCGGTCGTCGCCCGACGCAGTCAGGACCAGGTCGGGGACCTCGCGACCAGCGTCGAGCAGTCGGTGCACGGCATCCGCGTGCTCAAGGCGTTCGGCCGTGGTCGGTACAAGCTCGACGAGTTCGCCGAGCAGGCCGAACAGCTGCGCGGCACCGAGATCGAGAAGGCCAAGGCGATCGCGGCGATCTGGTTCTGGCTGCTGCTCGTGCCGGACGTGGCGTTCGCGCTGTGTCTGCTCGCCGGCATCTGGCTCGCCAGCCAGGGGGAGCTGAGCGTCGGCCAGCTGTTCGCGTTCTTCGCGACGGCGACCGTGCTGCGGTTCCCGATCGAGTCGATCGGCTTCTTCCTGTCGATGACGTTCGACACCCGCACCGCCGTGGACCGGTTCTTCGAGGTCATGGACTCCGAGAACACGATCACGGACCCGGCAGCGCCGAAGACGATCGCAGAACCCCACGGTGCACTCGCCTTCAACGCGACGCACTTCCGCTACCAGGACTCCCCGGCGCAGTTCCCCGACCTGGTGAACGGCGTCGAGCTGCAGCTGCGTCCCGGCGAGACCATGGCGCTCGTCGGCCTCACCGGCTCGGGCAAGACGACCCTGCTGGCGCTCGTCCCGCGGCTGTACGACGTGACCGGGGGATCGGTGACGATCGACGGCGTCGACGTCCGCGACCTGTCCCGCGCCGAGCTCCGTCGGCACGTCGGCGTCGCGTTCGAGGACGCCACCCTGTTCTCGTCGAGCGTGCGGGACAACGTCCTGCTCGGTCGGCCCGACCTGTCCGGGGACGAGGCCGAGCGGGTCATGCGCGAGGCGCTCGACATCGCGCAGGCGTCCTTCGTGGACGACCTGCCCGAGGGCGTCGACACCCGGGTCGGCGAAGAGGGGCTGTCCCTCTCCGGCGGTCAGCGACAGCGCCTGGCGCTCGCCCGGGCCATCGCGGCGCGGCCGAGCGTGCTCGTCCTCGACGACCCGCTGTCCGCGCTCGACGTCGACACCGAGGCACGCGTCGAAGCGGGGCTCCGCCGAGTCCTCGCCGAGACGACCTCACTGATCGTCGCCCACCGCCCGTCCACCGTGACCCTCGCCGACCGCGTGGCACTCATGGAGAACGGCCGCGTCACCGCCGTCGGCACCCACTCGGAGCTGATGGCCACCAACGAGCACTACCGCTTCGTCATCTCGTCGCTCGACGACGACGACGCCGAGGACCGAGAGGAGGCGATGGCATGAGCAACGAGACCGATCACGATCAGCCCCTGACCGTCGACCAGGAACCGACGGGAGGCTCGGTGCCGGTGGCGCAGGTCGGCACCGGCACGCAGGCGGCCGAGGCGGCAGCTCCGGTCACCGCGTCCATCACCGTCCACGGGACACGTGGCGAGGAGCGTGAGGACTTCACGAAGGCCGAGAGCCGTCGGCTGCGCCGCCGGTCACTGACGCTGCTCAGCTCCCTCGCGGCACCGCTCAAGGCCCGGCTCTGGGGCATCGCGGTCGTCGTGGTGCTCTCCACCGGTGGACAGGTCGCCGGCCCGACGCTCATCGCGTGGGGCATCGACAACGCCCTGCCCGCCGTGCTCGACCGTGACGACTGGATGCCGGCGTTCCTCGTCGTCGGGCTGTACATCACCATCGCGATCGTCGGGGCGGTCCTCACCGCCTGGTACACGGTGCTGGCGGCCCGGATCAGTCAGGCGATCCTGTTCGACCTCCGGAAGCGGGTGTTCCTGCACACGCAGCGGCTGTCGCTGGAGTTCCACGAGACGTACACGTCGGGGCGGATCATCTCCCGGCAGACGAGCGACCTGGACTCCATCCGGGAGCTGCTCGACTCCGGGTTGAACCAGCTCATCCAGGGTGTCCTGTACATGGTGTTCACCGCGGTGGCGCTGGTGTTCCTCGACCCGACCTCGGGCCTGGTGCTCGCGATCGCCCTGGTGCCGCTGTGGTTCCTGACGCGGTGGTTCCAGCAGCGCTCGCAGCAGCTGTTCCGCTCCACCCGGACGACCAGCGCCCGCGTCATCGTGCACTTCGTCGAGACGATGACCGGCATCCGCGCGGTACAGGCGTTCCGCAAGGAGTCCCGCAACGAGACCGAGTACGGCGTCCAGGTCGAGGCGAACCGGCAGGCGAACGCCCGTGTGTTCAACCTGTTCGGGATCTTCGACCCGGGCCTGGTCCTCATCGGCAACGCCACCCTGGCTGCCGTCGTCATCGTGGGCGGCTTCCGGGTCGTCGGTGGATCACTGGAGATCGGCGCGCTGCTCGCCGTCGCGCTCTACGCCAAGCGGTTCTTCGACCCGGCGCAGGAACTGGCGATGTTCTACAACAGCTACCAATCGGCATCCGCGGCGATGGAGAAGATCTCCGGCGTCCTCGAGGAGCGGCCGAGCGTGCCGGACCCCGCGAAGCCGACGAAGCTGCCCGACGCCCGGGGCCGCATCGACTTCGACCACGTGCAGTTCGCGTACACGGCCGACCGGGTCGTGCTGCCGGAGTTCGACCTGCACATCCCCTCGGGTCAGACGATCGCGCTCGTCGGGTCCACCGGTGCCGGCAAGTCGACGCTCGCGAAGCTGATGGCCCGGTTCTACGACCCGACCTCGGGCACCGTGACCCTGGACGGCGTGGACCTGCGGGACCTCGATCCGAAGGACATGCGCCGCGCCATCGTGATGGTGACGCAGGAGGCGTACCTGTTCTCGGGTTCCGTCGCGGACAACATCGAGCTCGGTCGACCGGGAGCCTCCCGAGCGGAGATCGAGTCGGCGGCGAAGGCCGTCGGCGCGCACGAGTTCATCATGGCGCTGCCGGACGGGTACGACACCGACGTCAACAAGCGCGGTGGCCGGGTGTCGGCCGGGCAGCGCCAGCTGCTGTCGTTCGCCCGGGCGTTCCTCGCCGACCCGAAGGTGCTCATCCTCGACGAGGCCACGGCGTCGCTCGACATCCCCTCGGAGCGCCTGGTGCAGGAGGGCCTCGAGACCCTGCTCGCCGACCGCACCGCGGTGATCATCGCGCACCGACTGTCCACCGTCGCGATCGCCCACCGGGTGCTCGTGATGGAGTACGGCCGCATCGTCGAGGACGGCACGCCCGCCGACCTCATCGCGGGCACCGGACGGTTCGCCCAGCTGCACGCGGCCTGGCGGGACTCGCTGGTCTGACGACCGCTGCGCTTCGCGCCCCGCCACGCACATCGCGCCCCGCTCCGACGGGGCGCGATGTGCGTCCGGGGGCGCGTCCCGTCCGGAGTCCGGCGGGACGGCGTGGTTGGGTGGGGGGATGAGCGACAACGACGTGCAGCCGGGCGGTGTCGCCCTCCGCGATCCCCTCTACGGCGCGCCCTTCGCCGAGGCCGTCCGACGGTTCTGGCGGAAGTACACCGTGTTCACCGGCCGGGCCTCGCGCTCCGAGTTCTGGTGGTGGTGGCTGACCTCGTTCGCGATCGGTCTGGTGCTGCAGCTCGTGCCGCAGGTCTTCACCCCCGACGCGCCGCTGCTCGAGAACCCCGTCGGGTCCTACCTGTTCGTGCTCTGGGCGCTGATCACCCTCATCGGCGGGCTGGCACTCGGCGCTCGGCGGCTGCACGACGCGAACCTGTCCGGGTTCTGGCAGTTCCTGCACGTGCTGCCGGGCATCGGGTCGCTCGCGCTGTTCGTGATGTTCCTGCTGCCGCCGAACGCGAAGGGCACCCGGTTCGACCTCCGGCCCGGCGTGACGGCCGGCGGACGCCTCTAGTCCGACCAGCCGTCGTCGGCCGACCAGCCGTCGTCGGTCGGTGACCAGCGCGCGCGGGGCATGTCGATCCTCCAGGAGGCGTCGTCCCGCGACCACCACAGGGGCGTGCCCTCGGCTCGGTGGTGCTCCAGCGCACGCGCCTCGTGGTGGACCGGCGGCAGCCCGCCGGAACGGACGACCCGCCACCACGGCAGATCCGAGCCCTCGTGCGCCATCACCTTGCCGACCGCGCGGGAGGCCCGCGAGCCGAGCACCGCGGCGACGTCCCCGTAGGTCATCACGTGCCCGGGCGGGATGGACCGGACGACCGCGGCGACCTGGGCACCGAAGTCGGCGTCACCCGGAACGGCTGGCTCCGGACCTGCTGGCGCCGGACCTGCTGGCGCCGGATCGGCAGGCGCCGGATGTGCTGGCGCCGGATCGGCTGGCTCCGGAACGCCGGCTGCCGACCGGGAGGCGCGGGGCCGCGCCGGCACTACAGCGTCAGGGCCGCGAAGTGGTCGCCGTACTGCGTCTCACCCACGACGGTGAAGCCGATGGCCTCGAAGAACGCCTCGGGGCTGCCGGTGCCCGGCTCGTAGACGACGGTGAGGCGCTCGAAGCCGCGCTTGCGGGCCTCCTCCGCCAGCCCGTGGACGGCGAAACGACCGACCCCGCGCCCCTGCGCGTTGGCCGCGACGTTGACACGCCAGATGCAGCTGCGGAGTTCCTCCTGCGCGTTCTCGGCGTCGAAGCTGCCGATGATGAGGCCGACGACCTCGTCCCCGTCGAGGACCACGCGGGGCCAGGAGGCGCTCGGCTTGACGTCCGACTCGGCCTGCGCGTACGAGGTGGGCTGGACGAACTGCTCCTGCCCCGGCTTCAGCGTCAGCGAGTTGGCCGCGGCGGCGGTCGCTGCGGAGAGTTCTTCGAGGCGGAGGTCCGTCATGTCGGTCAGGGTAACGGTGCAGGCGGGTGAGAAGCCAGCGATCGGTCCGGTGACGGTCACCCCGTGCGCGTCGCACCGCGCATGTCACCGGCGGTATGGTCGCCAGATGGCGGAGCATCGGCGCGGGGCGAACCTGCCGTCGTTGGGCGGGTTCAACCGCACGGTCGTGCTCGACGCCGTCCGCCGGTCCCGGGACGGCCTGAGCCGCGTCGAGCTCGCCGCGCGGACCGGCCTCAGCCCGCAGACAGTCTCGAACGTCACCCGGTTCCTCATCGACGCCGGCATGATCGTCGAGTCCGGCACGGTCGTGGCGGGTCGGGGCAAGCCGCGCACGATCCTCCGACTGGAGGCCCGCAGCCGGTTCGCCGTGGGGGTGCACGTCGATCCCGCGGTCGTCACCTACGTGCTGCTCGACCTGGCGGGTGCGGTCGTCGCCGAGGCCACCACCTCGACCCCGAACGCCGAGGACCCGGACCAGGTCGTCCGGACGATGGCGGCCGCGGTCGACGGGCTGGTCCGCCGCTCCGGGGTCGCGCCCGACAGCGTGCTCGGCGTCGGCATCGCCTCGCCGGGGCCGATCGACGCGGCGGCCGGCGTCGTGCTCGACCCGCCGTTCCTGCCCCGGTGGCGGGACGTCGCGCTCCGGGACGCCCTGGGTCACGCCACCGGCTACCCGGTGCTCCTCGAGAAGGACGTCACGGCGGCGGCCGTCGGCGAGATGTTCCTCGAGCGGGGTGCGGCGGCCCGCGACTTCGCCTTCGTGTACTTCGGCACCGGGTTCGGGGTCGGGCTCGTCATCGACCACGAGCCCGTCCGCGGATCCGGGGCGAACGCGGGCGACGCCGGGCACATCATGGTCGACCAGGGGCCCCTCGCCGGGAACGGCGACGGAGACGGCACGCGCGGTGAGGTCGGGGCGACGGTGATGCCCGACCGCCTGGTGCGGATCGCGGTCGAGCGGGGGATCGCCCTGGGCGACGGAGTCCCCGTCGCCGGGACGGCTGCTGCCGACGGTGCCGACATCGCGGTCGACCTGGCGGCGGTCGACCGGGCGTGGGACGCACTCGCCGCAGCGATCGCGGCGGAGGACCCGGCGGCGCAGGCCCTCGCGGCCGAGATCGGCACCGTGATGGGGCGGGCCGTCGTCGTCATCGTGAACCTGCTCGACCTCGACCGGGTGGTGTTCGGCGGACCGTTCTGGTCGCGGATCAGCAGCGCGGCCCTCCCGGCTGCCACCGCGGCGATCGCCGGCTCGCCGATCCTGGTGCCGAAACACCCGGTCACCGTCGTCGAGAGCCGACGGGGGACCGACGTGGCCGCGGTCGGGGCGGCCTGCCTGGTGCTCGACGCTGCCCTGTCGCCGCGAGCGAGCACGATGCTCATCGCCCACTGATCGGCTGCCGCCCGCGCGGCTGCCGCCTGTGGGGCTGCGCCCGGACCGTCGCGCGGGCTGCAGGTCACGAACCGGGCGCACTTTGCGCCCATGTCTTGACAACGTTTAAGTCCATACGGTGGACTAACTGCGCAACGCGGGCAACGGAGTCCGCGACCTTCACCCGTGCAAAGGAGCACCGATGAAACGCACCCGCATCATCGCCGGACTCGCAGCCGTGGCAGTCGCCGCAGTGGGTCTCGCAGGCTGCTCGAGCTCGGGGTCCGCCTCGAGTGACACCATCAAGATCGCGTACCAGAAGTTCGGCGCCTTCCAGCAGCTCGACGCCCAGATGAAGGTCGTCAAGAAGGAGTACGAGAAGGCGAACCCGGGCAAGAAGGTCACGCTCGTCCCGATCCAGGCGCAGGAGGGCGACTACGCCACCAAGCTCGCGCTGATGAACAAGGCGCCCGCCACCGCACCCGACGTCATGTACGAGGACACGTTCCTCGTCAAGGCGGACGCGGAGGCCGGGTACCTGCTGCCGCTCGACGAGTACACGGCGAAGTGGGACGAGTGGGACCAGTTCTTCGACAACGCCAAGCAAGCCGGGGAGGGCGAGGACGGCAAGACCTACGGCGTCCCGATGGGCACCGACACCCGTGCCCTCTGGTACAACAAGGACATCTTCAAGGAGGTCGGCCTGCCCGTTCCGTGGCAGCCCAAGACCTGGGACGACGTGCTCGCTGCCGCCAAGACGATCAAGGACGAGAAGCCCGACCTGATCCCCTTCAACATGTACTCGGGCAAGGCGCAGGGCGAAGCGTCCACCATGCAGGGCTTCGAGATGCTCCTGTACGGCGCGGACGGCCCCGGCAACACGCTCTACCAGGACAAGAAGTGGGTCACGGGCTCGAAGCAGTTCCAGGACTCGCTGCAGTTCGTGAAGGACGTCTACCAGGGCGGCCTCGGCCCGACACCGCAGCAGGCACTCGACACCAACGTCGGCACGACCATCACGCAGACGTGGCTGCCGAAGGGAAAGCTCGCGATCGACCTCGACGGCTCGTGGCAGTCCGGCACGTGGCTGAAGACCGGCACCGCCCCGTGGGCCGAGTGGAACGACGTGATGGGTCAGGCACCGATGCCGACGCAGAACGGGCAGGCCCCGGGCTACAACAGCATGTCGGGAGGCTGGACGCTCGCGGTCGGGGCGAAGTCGAAGAACCCCCAGGCGGCGTTCGACTTCATCACCAGCTTCCTCGACAAGGACGGCTCGTTGCAGTACGACTCCGAGAACAGCCAGATCGCGGTGCGCAAGGACGTCGCGGCCGACCCCGAGTACACCGGCGCGAACCCGACGTTCAAGTTCTTCTCGGGTCTGGTGGAGAACACCAACTTCCGCCCCGCGACGAGTGACTACTCGCAGATCTCGAACGCCATCCAGGTCGCCATGGAGTCGGTGATGACCGGCCAGCAGTCGCCGAAGGAAGCCGCCGCCGCCTACGACGATGCCGTGGTCGGCGTCGTCGGCAAGGAGAACACGGTCTCCGCGCGCTGACGCGTCCGTCCGGTCCGACGCGACCGTGTGACGGACGGGAGGCGCGGTGCGAGCCCGCACCGCGCCTCCCGTCCGTCCCCACTCATCACCGTGAGCTGTCCTGGAAGGCACCCAGCATGACCAGCACTCCCCTCGCGCCGGTGGTCCCGGCGCCCGGTGCGCCGAGACGCACCGACCCTCCCGTCCCTCGGAAGCGCAAGCCGCTCCGCAACGTCGGCCGAGCCGTCCCGCTCCTGCCGGCAGTCGTCCTCCTCCTCGTCTTCCTGCTCGGCCCCGTGATCTCGTCGTTCTACGGGTCGTTCACGAACTCCGCGTTGACCGGAGCCGGCGCGGCGGACCAGCAGTTCATCGGGTTGCAGAACTACGTCGACCTGTTCCAGGACAAGGACTTCCCGAAGTCCGTCATCCTGACGGTGGTGTTCCTGCTCGCCTCGGCGGTCGTGGGACAGAACGTGCTCGGACTCGGTCTGGCGCTCCTCATGCGGTCGGCGAACAAGGTCGTCCGCTCGATCGTCGGCACCTTCGTCGTCGCGGCGTGGGTCCTGCCCGAGATCGTCGCGTCCTTCGCGGCGTACGCGTTCTTCAACGACGAGGGCACGCTGAACTCGTTCCTGGCGGTCTTCGGGATCACCGGTGCGAACTGGCTCTACACGTACCCGATGGTCGCGATCATCCTGGCGAACATCTGGCGCGGCACCGCGTTCTCGATGCTCGTCTACTCCGCCGCCGTGCAGGAGGTCCCCGAGGAGATCACCGAGTCCGCCGAAGTGGACGGCGCCACCGGGTGGCAGCGACTCGTGTACATCACGCTGCCGGTGATCCGCCGGAGCATCTCCACGAACCTCATGCTGACGACGCTGCAGACGCTGTCGGTCTTCACCCTCATCTTCGTGATGACCGGTGGCGGGCCGGGCACCAACTCCTCGACGCTGCCGATCCTGGCGTACCAGGAGGCGTTCAAGTTCTCGCAGCTCGGCTTCGGGACCGCGATCGCGACCATCCTGCTCGTGGTGGGGGCGGTCTTCTCGATCATCTACATCAGAGCGCTCAAGCCGGAGGTGGACTGATGGCCATCACAGCCCCGTCCCTCGACCAGACCACGACCCGTTCGATCACCGCACCGGGGTCCCTGCACATGACCTCGCCCCGAGGTCGGACGATGCGGTGGGTGTCGAACGTCGTGCTGCTCGTCATCGCGGTCTGCTTCGCGGTGCCGCTCCTGTGGCTCGTGTTCGCCTCGTTCGACGCGCAGGCGTCGCTGTCGGTGAAGCTGCCGTCGCAGTTCACGCTGGGCAACTTCACGACGGTGCTCACCCCGGAGCTGTCGTTCATCCCGCTCGGCAACAGCCTGCTGCTCTCCGGCGGGACGGCGGTCGTCACGGTCGTCGTCGCGATCCTCGCCGCGTACCCGCTGTCCCGGTACAAGATGCGCGTCAACAAGCCGTTCCTGTACAGCATCCTGTTCGGCACCGGCCTGCCGATCACCGCGATGATGGTGCCCGTCTACGCGCTGTTCGTGTCGCTCAACCTCATCGACAACATCTACGGCTGCATCTTCTTCCTCGCCGCGACCAGCCTGCCGATGGCGATCTGGATGGCGAAGAACTTCATGGACGCGGTCCCGATCTCGCTCGAGGAAGCGGCCTGGACCGACGGGGCGTCGATGTTCACGACGCTGTGGCGGATCGTCATCCCACTGATGCGACCGGGCATCGCCGTGGTGTTCATCTTCGTGTTCATCCAGGCGTGGGGGAACTTCTTCGTCCCCTTCGTCCTGCTGCTCTCGCCCGACAAGGTGCCCGCCGCGGTGAGCATCTTCAACTTCTTCGGGCAGAACGGGGCGGTGGCCTACGGGCAGCTCGCCGCGTTCTCGATCGTCTACTCCGTGCCCGTCATCGCGCTCTACGTGCTCGTGTCGCGAGGCCTCGGCGGCGGCAACGCCCTCGCCGGCGGCATCAAGGGCTGACCGAACTCCACCGCTGGGAAGGAACCCATCTCCATGCACCAGGACGAACCCCTCGTCGAGGCCCGGATCGCGCGACTCGTGCGGGACCGCGTCGACCCGAACGTCCACCGCCGGGCATCGCCGGTCACGATCGAGGCGTGGCAGGTCCCGGACGAACCCGTGCCCTTCGCCGAGGCCGTGACCCAGCACTACGAACCGTTCACCGTCGGCTCCCCGTGGGGCGGTCGGCCCTGGGGCACCACCTGGTTCCGGGTGACCGGCACCGTCCCGGCCGACTTCGGCACCGCCGAGGGCACCACCGCCGAGCTGCACGTCGACCTCGGGTTCACCAAGCGCCAGGCCGGGTTCCAGGCCGAGGGGCTCGCCTGGCGTCCGGACGGCTCCACGATCAAGGCCATCGAGCCGCGCAACGACAGCGTCCCGCTGCAGGTCGCCCCGGGGGAGTCGTTCGAGCTGTACATCGAGGCCGGCGCCAACCCGGACATCGGCGGTGACTCGTTCCAGGGCGCCACCCCGCTCGGCTCCAAGCACACCGCGGGTGACGCCCCGATCTACCGGCTCCGCGCGCTCGAGGTCGTCGAACGGGACGACACCGTGTGGGAGCTGCAACAGGACCTGTGGGTGCTCCGCGGGCTGATGGCGGAACTGCCGACCGACGGCACCCGCGGTGCCGACGTCCTCCGGGTGCTCGAACGGGCCGCGGACGCGCTCGACCCCGACGACGTCGCCGGGACCGCCGCCGACGCGCGTGCCGTCCTGGCCGGGGCGCTCGCCGTCCCCGCCAGCGGCTCGGCGCACCGGGCCATCGCCGTCGGACACGCACACATCGACTCCGCCTGGCTCTGGCCGGTGCGCGAGACGAAGCGCAAGTGCGCCCGGACCTTCTCGAACGTGCTCGACCTGATGGACCGGGACCCCGACTTCACCTTCGCGTGCTCGTCGGCACAGCAGTACGCGTGGATGCGTGACGAGTACCCCGAGGTCTTCGCGCGCATCAAGCAGCGCGTCGCCGAGGGCCGGTGGATCCCGGTCGGCGGCATGTGGGTCGAGTCCGACACGAACCTGCCCGGCGGCGAGGCCCTGGCCCGCCAGTTCGTCGCCGGCAAGCGGTTCTTCCTCGAGGAGTTCGGCGTGGACACCCCCGAGGCATGGCTCCCCGACTCGTTCGGCTACACGGGCGCGCTGCCGCAGATCGTCCGGGCCGCCGGATCGAAGTGGTTCGTCACGCAGAAGCCGTCGTGGAACGAGACGAACGTCATCCCGCACACCTCGTTCCTCTGGGAGGGCATCGACGGCTCCCGCGTCCTCACCCACCTGCCGCCGGCGGACACGTACAACTCGGACGTCTCGCCCGCCGACCTGCACCGTGGGGAGCGGAACAACAAGGAGCGCGGCGTCGCGAACACCTCGATGCTGCTCTACGGCTTCGGTGACGGTGGTGGTGGTCCCACCCGCGAGATGGTCGCCGCGGCGCATCGGCAGCACGACCTGGACGGCTCACCCCGGGTCGAACTCGGGACACCGGCGCGGGTGTTCGAGGAGCTCGAGCGCGCCCTGCCCACGCCCGGTGTGTGGTCCGGCGAGATGTACCTGGAGTTCCACCGCGGCACCTACACGTCGCAGATCCGCACGAAGCAGGGCAACCGCCGCTCCGAGCACCTGCTCCGCGAGGCCGAACTCTGGGCGACGACGGCCGCCGTGCGCCTCGGCCGGGAGTACCCGTACGACGCGCTCGAGTCGGCCTGGCACACCGTGCTCCTGCAGCAGTTCCACGACATCCTGCCCGGCTCGTCGATCGCCTGGGTCTACGAGAACGCCGAGGCCGAGTACGCCCGCGTCGCCGCGGTGCTCGAGGAGCTGATCGGCACCGCGACCACGGCCCTCGCCACCGGTGGTGCGGGTCCGGACAGCGGCGCGGACCGGCCGGGAGGCTCACCCTCCGCCGCCTCGCACGTCCGGTTCAACGCGTCCCCGGTCCCCGCCGACGGGGTCCGCGCGCTGGGAGCCGAGCCGGTCGACGCGGCGCGCGCCGTGCCTCCCGTCCGCGACGGCGACCGCTTCGTCTTCGACACCGGCGTCGTCGTCGCCACCGTCGACGGCGACGGACACGTCGTCTCGCTCGTCGACCGCGGCACCGGCCGCGACGCCGTCGCGCCGGGGGAAGCCGCCGCCGAGTACACCGTATTCCGTGACACCCCGAACCAATGGGAGGCGTGGGACATCGACCGCGCCTACCAGCGGCACGGGTCGGTGCTGCAGGCGACGAGCGTCACCGTCGAGGGGGAGGCGCTCGTCGTGGTCCGCCCGTTCGGCCGCTCCACCGTCACCACCCGCTACACGGCGACCGAGGGGCAGCCGGAGCTCGTCGTCGAGACCGAGGCCGACTGGCACGAGCAGCAGAAGCTCCTCAAGCTGTCGTTCCCGCTCGACCTCAAGGCCGACCAGGCCTCGAGTGAGATCCAGTTCGGGCACATCGACCGGCCGACGCACCAGAACACCTCGTGGGACTTCGCCCGGTTCGAGACGAGCGCCCACCGCTGGGTGCACGTCGCCGAGCCGGGGTTCGGCGTCGCGATCGCGAACGACTCCACCTACGGGCACGACGTCACGCGGCGGACCCGTGCAGACGGAGGCACCACGACGCAGGTGCGCGAGTCGCTGGTGCGCGGGCCGAAGTTCCCCGACCCCGAGGCCGACCAGGGCCACCACGTGTTCCGCACGGTCCTGCGCGTCGGTGCCTCGGTGCTCGACGCCGCGGACTCCGGGTACCGGCTCAACTTGCCGGTCCGTGCCGTGCCGGGCGACCGTGTCGTGGAGCCGCTCGTCACGGTGTCGTCGCCGCAGGTGTTCGTCGAGGCCGTGAAGCTCGCCGAGGACCGCTCGGGCGACGTCGTCGTGCGCCTGTACGAAGCACTCGGCGGGCGGGCCACCGACGTCGGTGTCGACTTCGGCTTCGACGTTGCCGGGGTGACCCGGGTCGACCTGCTCGAACGACCGCTCGACGACGGTTCCCGGGACGACGGCGAACCGGTCGTCCTGACGATGCGCCCGTTCGAGCTCGTCACCCTGCGGGTCCGACGGGCCTGACCGGGCGGGGGACCGCGACGCCGGGCGAGGCTCTGGGTGCACTCGTCCGGCGTCGCTCCTGCGGGGGTACGGCGGCCCGTCGCCACGCCGACCCCACTACTGGGGGTGCGGATGCGCCTGGGTCCGCCTTCCAGACTGCTCAGGCTGGGAGTCCGGCGGGTAGACAGAGCGTTTTCAGGCGATCGCCCCTGATCAGAGCGCCTGGAGTGCATACTGCGACGACGGAGATCATGCGCCCGTCGTCGACGATCGCACTGTGCCTCTCCCTCTCAGTCAGGTGTCTCCCATGGCGACGTCCCCGTTCCTCCGCAGAGTCCTGACGGGTGGTGCCGTGCTCGGTCTCTCGGCGTCGCTCGTCCTCATGGCGACCTCCGCCGCCTCCGCCGCGACGGAGATCGACGGGCCCGTGAAGCTCGGGACTGCGGCGACCTACGGGGTGCTCGCCAGCCAGGCCATCACCAACACCGGACCGACCGTCGTCAACGGCGACCTCGGCGGTCCCCCCAGCTCCAAGATCAGCGGGTTCGGTGGACTGCCGAACGGCCTGGTCACGGGCACCGTCCGCACCCCGACCGAAGCGGCGCTGGCGCAGCAGGACGCTCGGAACGCCTTCAACGTGGCGGCTTCCCTCACGCCGACCGGTGTCGACGTCAGCAACCTCGACAACGTCGGGACCCTCGTGCCGGGCGTCTACTCGGGTGGCGCACTCAACCTGTCGGACAACAACACGCTCACGCTGAACGGCAACGCCCAGTCGACCTGGGTGTTCCAGGCAGCCTCGTCGTTGGTCGTCGGGACGAACACGCGGATCCTCATCACCGGTGGGGCGAGCTCCTGCAACGTGTTCTGGCAGGTCGGCAGCTCGGCCACCATCCAGACCAGCTCGCAGTTCCAGGGCACCGTCCTCGCGAGGACGTCCGTGACCGCGGTCACCGGCGCGACCGTCCAGGGCCGCCTGATCGCGCTCGACGCCGCCGTGACGCTCGACACGAACACGATCACCCCGGCGCAGAGCTGCCCGCCGCCCACGACGCCCACCCCGACCGTGGCACCCTCGATCACCTCCGGCACGCCGACGGCCGCGACCACCGGACAGCCCTACAGCTACACCGTGACCGCCACCGGGACGCCGACGCCGACCTTCACCGCGACGGGGCTGCCCGCCGGTCTGACGATCGACAGCACCACCGGCGTCATCTCGGGCACCCCGACCGCCACGGGTTCCTCGACCGTGACGATCACCGCCTCGAACGGCACCGGACCGGCCGACACCCAGGTCGTCACGGTCCGCGTCGTGGCGCCGACACCGACCCCCACGCCGACGCCGACCCCCACGCCCACGCCGACCCCGACCGCTCCGGTCCCCTCGCCGACGCCCACCACCCCGGCACCGACACCGACTGCTGGCACGTCCGTCGGCACGACCCCGACCGACAGCCCGACCACCGCAGGCGTGGTCTCCGGCAACGGCCGGACGCCGACCGGGACCTTGGCCTTCACCGGCAGTGACCCGACGGTCCCGCTCGGAATCGCCGGAGTGCTGCTGGGTGCCGGCATCGGCCTGACCGTCGTCGCCCGCCGTCGTCGCGCAGCCCGCGTCTGACGCCGGGTCACACCACCCGCACCACACACGGCACCGCTCGTCTCCGGACGGGCGGTGCCGTGTGCTGTCCGCCGTGGTCGTGGGTGGCCGCCGGCGGCGGCCGCCCGTGAACCGGTCCAGCGCCTCCCGGCTAGCGTCACGACCATGGCCGTCACCGAGATCTGGCTCGTCCGTCACGGCGAGTCCACCGCGAACGTCGCAGCAGCCGAGGCCGACGCTGCGGGCGCCGACGTCATCGAGGTCGACCACCGGGACGCCGACGTCCCGCTGAGCCCCCTCGGCGAGGAGCAGTCCCGTGCGCTCGGTGCCGAACTCGCCGAGCGCGGGGTCGACGACGTGCCGGTCGTGCTCTGGGTCTCGCCTTACCGTCGAGCGCAGCAGACGATCGGCATCGCGCTCGAGGCCGGCGGCCTCACCGAACCCCCGCGCCGCGTCGACGAACGCCTGCGTGACCGGGAACTCGGCGTCCTCGACCGGCTCACCCGCACCGGGTCCGCGAACCTGCACCCCGACGAGGAGCAGCGTCGGCAGTGGCTCGGCAAGTACTACCACCGGCCGGCCGGCGGCGAGTCCTGGGTCGACGTGATGCTCCGACTGCGCACGCTCTTCGCCGACGTCGACCGCATCGTGGACGCGGACCGTCTGGTGATCGCCGCCCACGATGCCGTCGTCATGCTCGCCATCGCCGTGTGCCTGGACCTCGACGAGCCCGAACTGATGGCCTTCGCGGAGGACCACACCGTCGCGAACGCCTCACTCACCCGACTCCGCCGCGACGCATTCGGCGCCCCGTGGACGCTCGAGGAGTTCTCCGGCACCGGACACCTCGACGAGGACCCGGACGCGGCCGTCACCGAACACGAAGGCCGGAAGGACGACGCCCGTGTCTGAGCCCATCCCCGTCACCCCGAACCTGCTCCGTGAGTGGTCCCTGCCGGAGGTCGGCGGCAGCAAGTACGGCCGCGGCCAGGTGCTCGTCGTCGGTGGCGCCGCGAAGACCCCCGGCGCGGCGATGCTGTCCGCGACCGCAGCCCTCCGTGTCGGCGGTGGACGCCTGACGCTCGCCGTCGCGGGCAGCGTCGCACCACACGTCGCCGTCGCCCTGCCCGAGTCGGGCGTGCAGCCCCTCGCCGAGGACGAGGGCGGCCACGTGGCCGTCGGCGCGATCCAGAGCCTGACGGACGACCTGGCCGCAGCCGACGCGGTGCTCGTCGGCCCGGGGCTCGACGAACCCGAGGGGAGCCGCGACCTCGTCGCCGGACTCGCCGCGGCCGTCGGCGAGGAGACGATCGTCGTCCTGGACGCTTTCGCGCTCGGGGTCGCCGCCGACCTGGTGGACGAGCTCGCCCCGCTGCGTGGCCGGCTCGTGATGACACCGAACTCCGGCGAGGCCGAACGGCTGCTCGGCCGGGACTGCTCCGACGACCACACCGACGCGGCGGAGATCGCCGAGCGCTTCGGGGCGGTCGTCTCCCTCGGCGGGATCATCGCCGCCCCGGACGGTCGGGCGTGGGCGAAGGGCACCGGCGCCGGGGGTCTGGGGACCAGTGGCAGCGGGGACGTCCTCTCCGGTGCGATCACCGGTCTGCTCGCTCGCGGTGCCGACGTCGCGCAGGCGACCGTGTGGGCGACACAGGTGCACGCCGCCGCGGGGGACCGACTGGCGGTGCAGGTCGGGCCGATGGGTTACCTGGCGAGCGAACTGCTCGGCGAGATCCCGCGCGTCCTGGTCGAGTTCGGTGCCTGAGGCGGCGTCCACCGCGTTGGCAGGTGGCGACGATGCTGGTACCGTTCCAAGCAGGAGATCGGTGCAGGCCGCTTCCGGATCACGACCGGAATCCCCACAGAAACGCGGAGACCCAGGTGCAAGTCCTGGCACGTAGCTCAACGAGTAGAGCCCCGTTTTGCCTTCAGCCCTCGCGGCGACGAGCGAGTTCGGACTCGACCTCGGCGCGGGCGAGCCTGAGTGGCCCGTAGTGATGACGGGCGAACCCATGGCACTTCCGTAGCACCGTGGCAGCATGCCCCGCTTGCGGGTGCTCGGTCAGGGCGTCCTCGACCGCCTCACGGATCCAATGGTCTCGTGGAAGCCCGATCTGCAGCAGACCGTTGCACGCTCGATCGATCGCCTTGGTGACGGCGAGCGCCAGCAGCATCTCACCGTGGCCCAGCCGGAGTACGTCGCCCTTCGCCAGCCGTGTGGGATCGCTCCCCGAGGCCTTCGTCCAGGCCAGCACCGCCGCCGGGGAGAGGGCGGACACGGCGTCCACGAGACCCTGGTCCACCCGACCGCCATCGTGGATGACCGCGTTCCGCATCCTGCGCAGGACCGCCAACTGTTCGAGAGGGAGGCCGTCGATGCGCGACCCGCACGCCTGCTGCAGTGCCTCGTGCTGCCCGGCCGACGGCGTCTCTCGAGCGCGTCGGCGTGAGACGAGCCCGGCGTCTGCAGCCATGCCCAGACAGGTCTTCAGGGAGTCCTCGTGGAGCGCAAGGACGTAGGCGATGCTCATCGCGCCGAGGTGGACGTCGGCCTCGGCGAGGATGTCGCTCGCTGCCTCGGCCGTGAGGTTGAAGCGGCGGATGTGCGGCACGTTCGGGTACACCTCGGGCAGGAGCCGGTCAGAACCGCGGTTCAGCTGGAGGAGGTGGTTCGAGAGCTGTGCGCCTGCGAGAAGCCCCATGAGGGCGTTGCTGGCTTCGACTCGGAGGGCTTCGTAGCGGCGGTAGGCGCGGAAACGGACCACCCCGAGCGGTACTGGCATGTGGTACATCATGCCAGTCGACATAGTCACCCGCGAAGCGACTCCACGGCCTTCTCGACCCGCCGCGCGCGGGTCTCCGGCGCCTTCGCCTGTGTCACCGGGTCGACGAGCGCCCGCTGCCGTGACGCCGACAGTGTGTCGAACGCGGCGCGGACCCCGGCGGCTGTGAGCGCCTGGTCCACGTCGTCCGGCACGTCCACGGTCCGCGGCAGGGTGTCCACCTCGAGTGACACCGTCACGGTCTGCCCGGCCACGATGCCCGAGGCCGTCCGGTGCTCCGCGGACAGCGGGACGAGGGCCTGTCCGCCCATCACGCCGACCGTCGAGCGGTAGGTGTAGCCGCCGTCGATGGTGACCACGACGGCCGGGCGCCCGCCGGAGCCCAGCGCCTCGATCACCTCGGGCGGGACCGGCAGGCCGGTGGCATTGACCCGCGCCTGCAGGACGGTCGTCCTGAACTCCATGCGGGCCTCCCGGCTGCTCGATCACCGGCGGACCGAGATCACGCAGAACCGTACAGGCGCACGCGCTGTTCTGCCACCGTTCACCGTTCGAGCACGGACCGGAAACCGGCCGCGTCCACGATCGTCCCGACCGGCGCTCCCAGCCGGACCGGCCCGACGGGTCGGACCCGAACACGGAAGGCTTCCCCGTGCAGTACAAGCGCACCCTCACCGGCCTAGCATTCGCCGCAGCGGCCGTCGTCACCCTCGCCGGCTGCTCGGCCACGAGCTCCGCCTCGACGAGCAGCGGCGACGCGAGCTGGAAGACCGCCACGAGCGCCGAGGGCGCCGGCGGCATGGACGCCCTGGTGAAGGCCGCGAAGGCGGAGGGGCAGCTCAACGTCATCGCGCTCCCGCCGAGCTGGGCGAACTACGGCAAGATCATCGACGGCTTCACGGAGAAGTACGGCATCAAGATCAACTCCGCCAACCCGAACGGGTCGAGCGCCGACGAGGTCGCCGCCGTGAAGTCGCAGAAGGGCCAGTCGACGGCTCCCGACGTGCTCGACCTCGGCAACGCCGTGCTGCAGCAGAACCTCGGGCTGCTGACGGACTACAAGGTCGCGAACTGGAGCGACATCCCCACGGACCTGAAGGAGAAGGACGGCGCCTGGACCCGGGACTACACGGGCCTGATGTCGATCGGCTACGACTCGTCGAAGATCACGGACGCACCGGAGGACCTGAACGACCTGCTCGGCGCCGAGTACAAGGGCAAGGTCTCGATCGCCGGTGACCCCACCCAGGCGAACCAGGCCGCCAGCGCGGTCTACCTCGCGGCGCTCGAGAACGGCGGCTCGGCCGACGACATCAGCAAGGGCGTCGACTACTTCGGCGAGCTCAAGCAGGCCGGCAACTTCCAGAACGTGTTGCCGACGCAGGCCACGGTCGCCTCGGGTGAGACCCCGGTCGTCGTCCAGTGGTCCTACAACAACCTGGCCTGGGGCCCGGCAGCCGGCGCGAGCGGCAACGAGAACTGGAAGACCGTCGTCCCCGAGGGGCAGGCGCTCAGCTCCTACTACTCGCAGGCGATCAACAAGGACGCCCCGCACCCCGCGGCCGCCCGCCTGTGGCAGGAGTACATCGCCAGCCCCGACGCCCAGAACCTGTACCTGCAGGCCGGTGCGTTCCCGTCCACCCTCGCCGCGCTCCAGGAGTCGGGCAAGGTCGACGAGGACGCGCTGCAGGCCGCCGGTGGCGCACCGAAGAACTCGGTCGAGCTGACCGACGCGCAGGTGACCGCGGCCGCGAAGGTCCTGGCGGCCGAGTGGTCGTCCACGATGGGCTCCTGAGCAGCATGACCACCGCATCGGCCCCCGGCACTGCCGGAGTCCCGGCCGCCGGGGTGTCCGCCGCCGGGGTCCCCGGCGCCACGGTCCCGGCCGCCACGGTCCCGGCCGCCACGCTCGTCACGAGCGAGCAGGCGACCGCGACCCGCGCGGGCACGACGGCCGATGCCACCGCCCGCCGCGGCGCCGGACCCCGTGTCCGGCGCCGCGGCGGCGTCGCGTGGCTCGGTCTCACCCCGTTCGCGGCGTACGTGCTGCTCTTCCTCGCCGTCCCGGCGCTGATCGCCGTCGGGTCCGGGTTCTTCGACGCGTCGGGCCACCCGACGCTCGCGAACCTGGCCGCGCTCGGCGACTCCAGCGTGCTGCGGGCCTTCGGCGGCTCGTTCGGGCTGTCCGCAGCCTCGGCCGTGATCGGCGCGGTGATCGGTGCGCTCGTGTGCTGGGCGCTCGCCGCGCTCCGGCCGGACGGCATCGTCCGGTCGATGATCGACTCCGCTGCCAGCGTGCTGGCCCAGTTCGGCGGTGTGATGCTCGCCTTCGCGTTCATCGCGACGATCGGCACGCAGGGACTGGTCACGGCGTGGCTGGTGTCCACCTTCCACTGGGACCTCAACGCCGACGGCGCCTTCCTCTACACGGTGCCCGGCCTGGTGATCCCCTACGTGTACTTCCAGGTACCGCTCATGGTCCTCACCTTCATGCCCGCACTCGAGGGCGTCAAGACGCAGTGGGGCGAGGCCGCGGCGACGCTCGGAGCATCGCGTGCCACCTACTGGCGTCGCGTGGCGTTGCCCGTGCTCGCGCCGGCGTTCTGGGGATCGCTGCTGCTGCTGTTCGCGAACGGGTTCTCGTCGTTCGCCACCGCCGCCGCGCTCATCTCGCAGGGCGGCATCGTCCCGCTGACGATCCGCGCGCAGCTCACCAGCGAGACGATCATCGGCCTGCAGAACGTGGCCGGGGTCCTGGCGCTCGGCATGGTCGTCGTGATGGCCGTCGTCATGACGGCGTACTCGCTGCTGCAGCGCCGTGCGGCCCGGTGGCAGCGATGAGCGCGGGAGCGCCGGCACGTCCGGCACGTTCCGCTCGGACGGGAGGCCCGGCCCGCGTCCCACAGTTCGGCGCGGCCCCGTCCCGGGGCACCGCAGCGGTCGTGTTGGTCGTCGTCGGACTCCTCTTCGCCGCGCCGCTGGTCGCGCTGCTGCAGTTCACGTTCCGCCAGGGCACCGACGGCAGCCTGACCACGGCGCACTACACGGCCCTGGCGGACCCGGCGAACGCGGGCACCTACCAGCCCGTCTTCGACGGCCTCGGGGCCTCGCTGGTCATCGCGGTCATCGCCGTCGCGATCATCCTGCTCGTGCTCCTGCCCGCACAGGTCATCACCGCCCTGCACCACCCGCGGCTCCGACGCATCCTGGAGTTCGTCTGCCTGGTGCCGATCACGGTGCCGGTGGTCGTCCTCGTCGTCGGTTTCGTCCCGGTGTACCAGGTCGTGGCCCGGCTCTTCGGGTCCGGCGCCTGGACGCTCTCCTTCGCCATCGGCGTCGTCGCGCTGCCGTTCGCCTTCCGTCCGATCTCCGCCGCGATCACCGCGATGGACCTCATCACGTTGACCGAGGCCGCTCGATCCCTCGGTGCCTCGTGGTGGACGGTGACCTGGCGGGTGCTCCTGCCGAACCTGCGGCGGGGGATCCTGGCCGCGTGCTTCCTCACGATCACGGTCGTCCTGGGCGAGTACACCCTGGCCTCGTTCCTCTCCCGCACCACCTTCCAGACGGCACTGCTCCTCGTGCAGGGGACCGATCCGTACGTCGCGGCGATCTTCTCGCTCGGCGCGCTGGTGTTCGGCTTCCTGCTGCTCGTCGCCATCGGCCGGATCGGGCAGCGCCGCACGCGTGTCCGTCGTCCCCACCGCAAGGACCCCGCATGACCACCACTGCACCCGCCGCCCCCACGTCCCTGTCGGGCACCGGCGCCGTCGTCGAGCTCCATGCCGTCGAGAAGCGCTACGGCACCCACCGGGCACTCGCCGGGTTGTCCCTCCGCGTCGAGCCGGGCGAGGTCCTGTCGCTCCTCGGCCCCTCCGGCTGCGGCAAGACGACCGCGCTCCGTGCCCTCGCCGGGCTCGAGGCCATCGACGCCGGCGCCATCCGCATCGACGGCGAGGACGTGGCGAACACCCCCGCGAACAAGCGCGACATGGGGATGGTCTTCCAGCAGTACTCGCTGTTCCCGCACATGACGGTGCGGCAGAACGTCGCGTTCGGCCTCGAGATGCGCAAGGTCCCGTCGTCCGAGCGAAAGTTCCGGGTCGTCGACGCGCTCGACATGGTGCACCTCGCCGACTTCGCCGACCGGTTCCCGCACCAGCTCTCCGGTGGGCAGCAGCAGCGCGTGGCACTCGCCCGCGCGCTCGTCACACGCCCCCGCGTGCTGCTGCTCGACGAGCCGCTGTCCGCCCTCGACGCCAAGGTGCGGGTGTCCCTCCGCGAGGAGATCCGCCGTATCCAGTCCGACCTCGGCATCACCACGGTCTTCGTCACGCACGACCAAGAGGAGGCGCTCGCCGTCTCCGACCGGATCGCGGTGATGAACGCGGGCGACATCGAGCAGATCGGGACGCCCGAGGAGCTCTACCGCTCCCCGTCGTCGGCGTTCACGGCGGACTTCGTCGGGCAGTCGAACCGACTCGGCGGTGACCTGCGCGGCGGCGACGTGTTCGTCTACGGTTTCCGGATCCCCGCGCTCGACCTCACCGTGGCGGACGGTCCCGTGCTCGCCTACGTCCGACCGGAGGACATCGCGTTCGCTCCCGAGGGTGTCACCGGCACCGTCGTCTCCTCGAGCTTCCTCGGGTCGATCCGGCGCACCACGGTCCGGCTCGACGACGACACCATCGTCACGGTCCAGCACGAGGTCGGCGACCGACACACGTCCGGCGACGCTGTGGCGGTCCGGCTGCTCGGCGCTCCGGTGGCGGTGGCACCCGTCTCCTGACCGCAGGGGGCGGGCCGGGAGTGTGGCGGCCTCCCGGCCGGTCAGCGCTCGAAGCGCGCCGCGACCTCGTCCGCCAGGACGGCGTCCACCCGCCGGCGCATGTTCTCGGGCATGTCCGGGAGGCTCGTGACCGGTGCCCAGAACGCCTCCGTGTTCTCGCCGTCGGCCGGGTACGGGTCCCCGGAGACCCAGCGGCAGGCGAAGACGAGGTCCATGTACTGCGCGCGGTCGCCGTTCGGGTACGTCATCGGTTCGAGCGTCTGCACCCAGGCGAGGCGCTCGGCGACGGCGACGACGTCGGCCTCCTCGAGGACCTCGCGCTCGGCGGCCACGGCGGGTTCCTCACCGGGATCGACGATGCCGGTGACCGGGGTGAGCGCACCGTTGTCGGCGCGGCGGACGACGAGGAGTTCGCGGTCGTCGCCGTCGCCGCGGGTGACGACCGCGGTGACGCCGGTGAGCCAGAGCAGCTCGGTGCCGACCTTCTCGCGCAGGGACAGGACGAAGTCGGGGGTGGGCATGCCGCCACGCTACCGGGGTCGCCCAGTGCGTCCGACCCCTGTCGTCTGCTGGTCATGACCAGTAGGCTGACGGTGTGGAGATCATCATCCTGCCCACTCCGGCGGAGGTCGGTCGCGTCGCCGCGGCCAAGATCGCGTCGGTCGTCACGGAGAAGCCGTCCGCGGTCGTCGGACTCGCCACGGGGTCGAGCCCCGAGGGCATCTACGCCGACCTGCGTCGTCGTGTCGAGGCCGGCGAGCTGTCGTTCGCGCAGGCCCGCGGGTTCGCGCTCGACGAGTACGTCGGCATCCCGCTCGAACACCCGGAGTCGTACGCCAGCGTCATCGCCCGCGACGTCGTCGAGCCCCTCGGCTTCGACCCCACCCGGGTCCGTGTGCCGGACGGGCGTGCCGGGGACCTGGCATTCGCCGCGAAGGAGTACGACGCCGCGATCCGGGCCGCGGGCGGGGTCGACGTGCAGATCCTCGGCATCGGCGCGAACGGGCACATCGGGTTCAACGAGCCGACGTCCTCGTTCGCGTCCCGCACCCGCATCAAGACCCTCGCACCGTCGACGCGTGAGGCGAACGCGCGCTTCTTCGACTCGCCCGACCAGGTGCCGACGCACTGCATGACGCAGGGGCTCGGCACGATCCTCGAGGCCCGCGAACTCGTCCTCGTCGCGCAGGGGTCGGCGAAGGCGGACGCCGTCGCCGCCGCGGTCGAGGGGCCGCTGAGCTCCTTCGTCCCGGGCTCCGCGCTGCAGCTGCACGAGCACGCCACGGTCGTCGTCGACGAGGAAGCGGCTGCCGGCCTCCGTCTCGCCGACTACTACCGCTACACGTACGCGAACAAGCCGTCCTGGCAGCGCTTCGAGTAGCCCCCCCGCAAAACGCAACGTCGGCGGTTCCTCGCAGCGGCGTTCCGTTGCGTGCAGCCGCCGACGTTGCGTTCTGCGGGGGTCAGACGGCGGCGGACAGGCGCGCGAGCCCCTCACGCAGGGTCTCCTCAGAGCAGCCGAAGTTCAGCCGAGCGTGCCCGATGCCCTGCCGTCCGAAGTCGCGACCGTTCGACAGCGCCACCTTCGCCTCGTCCACCAGCCGGAGGGCCGGGTCGTCGCCCCACGGCAGCGCGCGGAGGTCGAGCCACGCCAGGTACGACGCCTGCGGCTGTCGGTAGCCGGCACCGGGCAGCGCTGCCCCGAGCTCCTCGGCCAGGATCCGCCGGTTCGCCTGCAGTTCCGCCAGCAGTGACGCCAGCCAGGGACCGCCCTCGGAGAACGCGGCGACGCTCGCGGTGTAGCCGAGGATCCCGGTGCGCTCGACGACCTCGGTCGGCATCCCGTCGAACCACGTCGGGGCACGGTCGGAGGCCCCGACCATCAGCGCACACTTGGTGCCGGCCAGGTTCCAGGCCTTGCTCGCGCTGGACAGGGCGACACCGACGGCCGCGGCCTCGGGGCAGGAGTCGAGGAACGGCGTGAAGGTCGCATCGGCGTGGACGAGCGGCGCGTGGATCTCGTCGGAGACCACCACCGCGTCCCACTCCGCCGCGAGCCGTGCCAGTGCGGCGAGGGACTCGCGGTCGTGCACGAGCCCGAGGGGGTTGTGCGGGTTGCAGAGCAGCACCGTGCGGGCACCCTCGGCGAACGCCTGCCGGACCCCGTCCAGGTCCATCCGCCACCCTGCCGTGGTGCTGTAGGGGTCCGCGGTGCCCGACGGCGTCAGGAGCGGGACCTCGGTCACCGAGCCGCCGGCCTCGGTGACGTACTCCCAGAACGGCGCGTAGACCGGGGGCATCACGACGACCTGGTCGCCCGGCTCGATGACCCGCCGCAGGGTCTCGACCGCGGCGACCGACACGTCCGTGGTCGTCCGGACCAGGTCCGGGTCGACCTGCCAGCCCCATCGGTCGGCCGCGAAGTCCGCGAACGCCTCGGGGAGCGCGCGGCCGTGCCCCACGTAGCCGGTGTCACCGTCGGTGACGGCTCGGACCAGGGCGTCCCGCACCGGTTCGGCGAGGGCGCAGTCCATCTCGGCGACGAACATCGGCAGCACCTCCGGCGGGTAGGCCGTGTACTTCTCGCTCGTGCGGGTCCGGGAGGCATCGAACACGGAGACCATGACACTCATGCTGGTCATCCTCGCAGGGGACGCAGCCCGGTGAGCAGGATCTCGACGTACCGGTCCGGATCGGCGACCGTGACGCCACCCGCAGTGGCTGCCTCCCGCATCCCGCAGACCAGGCGGCGGACGTCGTCCGGCCCGACGTCGCCGCGGACGACACCGGCGGCGGCACCCCGGCCTGCGCCGTTCCGACCGCCGACTGCACGTCGTCCCGGTCCGTGGGGCCGCCGCCGACCCGGCCCTCCGGTCGCGCGTGCGCAGATCGGTCAAACAGACCGTCCACCGCACCCGCGCCTGACAGCGGATCGACGTGAGCGCGGAGCGGACCCTGCCTGGACGTGAACACCGTGCGACCGCTCGGTGACCAGGCGCGCGTCCCTCGTCCGAGGGGGCTAGCGTCGCCAACGTGACCAGCTCTCGCGTGCACCGTCGCCCGCTCCTCCGTCCGTTCCCGCTCGCCGCGGCCGCCACGATCGCCGCGCTGCTCGGCACGGGAGTGGTCGCCTCCCCGGCCACGGCGGCCCCCGCTACCGGCCCGGCGGGGGCGACCACGGCCTCCCGGCCGGTCACCGACCCCGCAGCATCGGTGGACCCCTTCATCGGGACCAGCCACGACGGCAACACCTGGCCGGGCGCGACCGCGCCGTTCGGGATGCTGCAGTGGAGCCCGACCGGCACCAGGGGCGACCAGACCTCGACCCCGGTCGCGAACGGCTACTCCTACGACGTCAACCGCCTGCGCGGGTTCAGCCTGACGCACCTCAACGGCGCCGGCTGTGCGCCGGGAGCCGCGGGCGACGTGCCGATCATGCCGATCACGACGGCGGTCACGGCCTCGCCGTCGGCCGACACCACCGACGCCGTCTACGCCGCGGGGTACTCCCACGACCAGGAGTCGGCGAGCCCCGGCCGCTACGGCGTCCAGCTCGACAACGGCGTCCGCACCGACCTCGCGGTCACCACGCGTGCCGGCATCGGCGAGTTCGCCTTCCCCGCCGGCGAGGACGCGAACCTGCTGTTCCGCACCTCGAACTCGATCAACGGCAGCGAAGCCGCCGACACCCGCGTCGACGCCCGGACCCGCACGGTGAGCGGCAGCGTCCTGACCGGCGGCTTCTGCAGCCGTCGCGGCAACGGCGGCGGCGCCACCAACCCGGACCGCCGCAGCTACTACCGCCTCTACTTCACCGCCACCTTCGACCGCGACTTCACGAGCACCGGCACCTGGAAGGACGGCACCGTCCAGCCGGGAGGCACGCGCGCCTCCGGCGGGGAGGGCTACCTGACCGGGGCCGACCGTGCCGGACGTGGCTCCGGCGCATGGGTCGGGTTCGACGCGCGTCGCGGTGCCACCGTGCACGCGAAGATCGGCATCTCGTACGTCAGCGCCGCCGGCGCGGTCGCGAACCGCGACGCCGAGGTGCGGCGGCACGCGACGGTCGCCAGTGTCGCGGCGGGGACACGGGCCTCCTGGAACCGCGAACTGTCCCGCATCCGGGTCGGCGGCGGCACCGCTGACCGGACCACGCAGCTGTACACGTCGGTGTACCACGCGCTCATGCAGCCGAACACGCTGAACGACCGGGACGGCCGTTACCTCGGGCCGGACATGCGGGTGCACCGCATCGACCACGGGCACGCGGCCGTCTACGGCACGTACTCCGGGTGGGACCAGTACCGGGCGCAGATCCAGCTGCTCGCCCTGCTCCGACCGGACGTCGCCGGGGACATGGCCCAGTCCATGCTGCGGTTCGCCCAGCAGAACGGCGGCGTCTGGGACCGGTGGCTGCACCTCGGCGCTCCGACCCACGTGATGACGGGCGACCCCTCGGCCGCGACGCTCGCCACCTGGTACGCGATGGGCGTCCGGAACTTCGACGTACAAGCCGCGTACCAGTCGCTGAAGCGGCAGGCGACGGTGGAGAACGCGGACGCCGAGAGCGAGATCGGCTGCCCGGGGCAGTGCCTGGCACAACGACCCGCGCTCGACGAGTACCTGCAGCGGCAGTACGCCGCCAACGACGACTGCTCGTGCTGGGGCGGGGCCGCCGAGACGCTCGAGGACTCGATCTCCGACAGTGCGCTCGGCTCCTGGGCGGGATCCATGGGGCTGCGCTCCGACGCCCGGATGTTCGCGGAACGCGGGACGTACTGGAAGAACACGTTCAACGCGGCCGTCGGGTACCAGGCAGCGCGCCAGGCCGACGGGTCGTGGACGCCCGGGTGGTCACCGTCCACCGGGACCGGCTTCGCGCAGGGGACCAGCGCGCAGTACACCTGGCTCGTGCCGCAGGACGTCAGCGGGCTCTCCGCCGTGCTGGGTGGCGACGCCGCCGCGGTGGCCCGACTCGACGCGTTCTTCCACGACGCAGCGGGGAACTTCGCGGTGACCGGCGGCGACGCCACGAAGTTCGACCCGACGAACGAGCCCGACATCCACACGCCATGGATGTACAACGCGCTCGGACAGCCGTGGAAGACGCAGGAGACGGTGCGCCGGGTCGTCGACGACGCCTACGGCACCGGGCCCGGCGGGCTGCCGGGGAACGACGACCTCGGCACGATGAGCGCCTGGTACGTCTTCGCCTCGATCGGACTCTTCCCGCAGACGCCGGGCCGTGCCGAGATGCTCATCGGCAGCCCGACGTTCAGCACGGTCGACATCCGGCGGTCGAGCGGCCAGCGGATCGTCATCCGGTCCTCGGGCACCGAACAGTACGTGCAGGGCGCACGGCTCGACGGTCGGACCCTGACGAAGTCGTGGGTGCCGGCGTCCTTCGTGAACCGGGGTGGCACGCTGTCGCTCCGGGTCGGGAGCACTCCGGACACGAAGTGGGCGACCGCTCCGCGCGACCGGCCGCAGGACCGGTAGGCGCCTCCGGCAGTCGAGGCGCGACGTTCCTGCGCCCGCCACTAGTGTTCTTGGCATGCAGCGTCGTCGTCCCATCGCCCTCGTCGGCATGATCCTGCTCGCCTGCGGGCTCGTGATGGTCGTGCTCGGCGGGTTCAGCAACGCGGCCGGTCCGGCGGGCGACGCGGACATCGGTGCGGGCGCGCTGATGCTGGGCGGGACGGTCGTCGGCGCGGTCGGACTCGTCGTGTGGGCAGTGCAGGGTGTCCTCGCGCAGCGCCGCGCGACGCGCGACCAGGGCCGCTAACGCGCAGCCAACGGTGACGACTGGTCGGTCGGCGTCGCCCTCGCGGACCGGCCGGTCCGGAGCCCCGTCGAGCTACGGGACGACCACGAGCTTCCCGACCGTGTGACCGCCCTCCGCTGCCCGGTGCGCGGCAGCAGCCTCGTCCAGTGCGTACCGGCGCTCGATCTGCAGTGTGAACCCGGGGAGGGCCGCGGCTTCCGCGAACCCGTCGCGGGGATCGGTCGTCCGCCCGGCGCCGGTCGAGACACGGGCACCGAGCGCCGGGGCGGTGAAGTCCGAGATCGAGATGACCTTCCGCGGGTCGCCGACCAACGCGACGAGGTCGGCGATGACTCCGGCTCCGGACAGGTCGAGCGCACCGTCCACACCCTCCGGCGCGACCGCCCGGACGCGGTCGACGAGTCCCACGCCGTAGGTGACGGGCGTCGCCCCGAGCCGGGCGAGGTACGGGTGGTTCTCGACGCTGGCGGTGCCGACGACCCGAAGGCCACGGGCGCGGGCGAGCTGGACGAGTGCCGAGCCGACCCCGCCGGAGGCGCCGCTGAGCAGGACGGTGCCCTCGTCGACGGCGAGCTCGGTGAGGAGCCGGTGGGCGGTCTCGACCGCGACACCCCATCCGCCGGCCGCGACCGGGTCGACACCTGCAGGCACCCTGGCCCACTGCGTCAGGACCGCCTGCTCGGCCAGGGTGTCCCGGCCGGTGCCGAAGACGAGGTCGCCGCGGGCGACGTCGCCCACCGACGTGCCGACCTGGAGGACCGTGCCGGCAGCGTCGAACCCGGTGCCGCTCGGGGCGGCGAGTGCGGCGCCGCCGGCCATGGAGCCGGAGCGGATCTTGGTGTCGATCTGGGATGACGGGGTGGTGGCGCGGGGTCAGGAGGCCCGGGTCGGGCCGGCGGTCTCGAGCCACTGGGCGAGAGTCCACGTGGTCGGGGCGATCCGGCGGACCTGCTCGAGGTCGGCCTGGTACGCGGGCGTCTCGGCGAACCACCGGAACATCGCCTGCATGTCGTCCTGTCCGTCCAGGACCGCCAGGGGCAGGGCCTCGTACCGGGTCGGCGTGCCGGTCTGCTCGGCGAAGGCCGCGGCGATCTCGCTCCCGGTCAGGGCGTCCCCGGCGATCTCGATCTCGGCGGGGACTGCTGTCGGGTCGAGCAACGCGGTGGCCGCGATCGCGCCGACGTCGCGGGTCGCGATCATCTGCAGCGGGATCCCGTCGGGGAACGGCAGCCGGAGCACGAGGGTGCCGTCCTCCCGGGTCGGTGCGAACGCGTGGAAGTTGTCCGTGAAGAACACCGGCCGCACCACGGTCACGTGGAGCCCCACCGTGGCGAGGTGCTGCTCGACGCGGTACTTGGACTCGAAGTGCGGGACGTGGGAGTCGCGCTCCGCTCCGCCCACGGAGCTGAAGACGACGTGGGGCACCTGCGCGGTGGCGGCAGCGTCGGCCAGTGCGATGCCCTGCGCGGTCTCGCCCTCCGTGTCGGGCTGCTGCATGCCTCCCGGGGGCGTCGTCATGAACCAGAACGCGTCCACGCCCTGCAGTGCGGTCACCAGGGACGACGGGTCGTGGACGTCGATCTGCGCGAGTTCGACACCGCGTCCGGCGAGGGCCGCCGCCTTCTCCGAGGTCGTGTCCCGCAGGAGTGCGCGGACCCGGGCGCCCGCCGCGAGCAGGGCATCGGTGACGGCACCGCCCTGACTGCCCGTGGCGGCGAAGACGGCGATGGTCGGCGTGGTCGATGTGGTCTGGGTGCTCATGGTTGACTCCTTCGTGGTCGGTCTCGGAGTCAATCATTAGCCGGCTAAGAACATTCCCGGAAGGTGTGCGATGGACCACGCGGAAGACTCACAGCCGACCCCGGCACCGGCCGTCGTGCCGATCAGCTCGTTGATCCCGGCCGTGGCGAAGTCACACCGGAAGCTCGCCGGCTCGTTGCTGCAGGACCTGGGTCTCGCCGCCGGCCAGGAGTTCGTGCTGATGCTCCTGTGGCAGGAGTCACCGCAGTCGCAGGCGGACCTGACGCGGCAGCTGATGGTGGAGCCACCGACCAGTGCGAAGGCACTGGCTCGCCTCGAGAACCTCGGGCTGGTCACCCGCGAGCGCTCCGGGTCCGACCGTCGCGTGCTCCTGGTGTCCCTGACCGATGCCGGCCGGGCGCTCGAAGCGCCGGTCATGGCCGTGTGGGCGACGCTCGAGGCGGCGACGACCGCGGGACTGGACCAGGCCGAGCAGGACCAGCTCAGGGGTCTCCTGACCCGGCTCGACGCCTCGCTGGCAGCTGCACCCGCGCACCTGGCCGCCGAGCACTGACGTCCTGGCGGACGGGCGGACGGGCGACTCAGGCGTCCAGTGCGGGCGACGAGGGCATGTCGGCGAGCAGCTCGCGGACGCGCGGGACCACCGTGCTGCCGTACAGCTCGACGGACCGCAGGCGCGACCGCATCGACTGGGCACCCGAGGTGTAGATCATGTCGAAACGCCCGACGCCCATCGTGTGGACGCTGCGTGCGATCCGCTGTGCGACGGTCTCGGCGGACCCGACGTACATCGACCCGGCTTCGACCTCGCGGTCGAACTCCGCGCGGGTCACCGGCGGCCAGCCACGGAGCGCGCCGATGCGGTCCCGCACCACCTTGTAGTGCGGGAACCACGCTTCCCGGGCCTCGTCGTCGGTGTCCGCGACGAATCCGGGGGAGTGCATCCCGACCGGGTGCCGCGGTGTCCCGAACTGCTCGGTCGCACGGCGGTAGAGGTCGAGGAACGGCGCGAAGCGCTCGGGCTGGCCGCCGATGATCGCGAGCATGAGCGGGAAGCCGTACCGCGCGGTCCGCACGACCGACTCCGGGGATCCGCCCACCCCGACCCAGGTCGTCAGGCCGCGCTCGGTCTTCGGGAACACGTCGGCGTCGACGAGCGGCGCTCGGGTCGTCCCGGACCAGGTGACGGGCGTCTCCCGCAGCAGTCGGGCGAACAGCTCGATCTTCTCCTCGAACAGCACGTCGTAGTCGGCCATGTCGTAGCCGAAGAGCGGGAACGACTCGGTGAAGGAGCCGCGCCCGAGGATCACCTCGGCCCGCCCGTTCGACAGGGCGTCGACGGTCGCGAACCGCTGGAACACCCGCACGGGGTCATCCGAGCTGAGGACCGTGACGCCGGAACTGAGGCGGATGCGCTCGGTCGCCGTGGCCAGCCCCGCGAGCACCGTCTCCGGTGACGAGACCGAGTACTCCGGGCGGTGGTGCTCGCCCACGGTGAAGACGTCGATGCCGAGCTCGTCGGCCAGCACGGCTTCGTCGACGAGTTGCCGGATCGACCGGGCGTGACTGACCTGCACGCCGGTGTCCTCAGAGGGGACGTCGCCGAACGTGTCGAGGCCGAAGATGATGTCGGGCATGGTCCCTCACTTGATTGACACATCAACCGAATGGTTGACGCGTCAATCATGAGACGGTACGGTCGCGCTGTCAACAGGAGGACGCACATGGGTGAACCGCAGGAGCAACGCGCCGGCAAGCGGTCGATGCGTGCGTCCGAGCTGGCGGTCTGGCGGGACTACGTCGAGACCGCCGATCGCGTCAAGCGCACCCTGGCGGCCGCGTTCCAGGAGACCTCCGGGATCTCGCCCGGGGACTACTCGGTGATGCTGGCGCTGAGCGAGGCTCCGGACCGGACCCTGCGGTCGTCGGACCTCGCCGTGGTCGTGGGCTGGGAACGGAGTCGGCTCTCGCACCACCTCCGGCGCATGGAGGCACGGCAGCTCGTGCTCCGGGCCGCGGTCGGTGGGGACGCTCGCGGTGCGGCCATCACGCTCAGCCCGACGGGCGCGGGGGTCTTCCGCAGTTCCTCCGCCGCGCACCTCCGTGTCGTCCGTGACGTCTTCGTCGACGCGTTCACCGCCGAGCAACTCGAGGACATGCGCGTGCTCACGGCGGCCCTGCACCGCCACCTCGACGCCGGACGACCGGCACCCGAAGGCTGACAGGCCGCGTCCGTCGTCAGCGCAGCTCCCGCCCGCCGCCCCACACGCGCTCGACCTCGAGCGACGGCGACAGCGCGACGAGGTCCGCAGCGAACCCGGGCGCGAGACGCCCGAACCGGTCGCCGAGCCCGAGGGCCTCGGCCGGGATGCTCGTCAGCGCGGCGACGGCCTCCGGCAGTGACCGCCCCGCGAGCCGCACGGCGTTCCGGAGCGCGACGTCCTGCGTCAGGGTCGAGCCGGCGATCGTGTCCGTCCCGGTGACGTGCGCGACGCCGTCCGTGACGGTGACGTCGAGCGAGCCGAGTCGGTAGGGGCCGTCGGCGGCCCCCGCGGCACCCATCGCGTCGGTGATGAGCGCGACCCGACCGGGCGCAGCGCGGAACAGCGCGCGTGCAGCGGCCGGGTGCACGTGCACACCGTCGAGGATGAGTTCGAGGGTCACCCGGTCGTCCTCCACCCCGGCGCCGATCGGCCCCGGACGGCGGTGGTGCAGCCCCGGCATCGCGTTGAACGCGTGCGTCAGGACGGTCGCACCGGCGTCGAACGCGGCACGCGCCTGCTCGTACGTCCCGACCGTGTGCCCGACGGCGACGGTGACCCCGGCGGCGACGAACCGACGGACGGCGTCGAGCGCGCCGGGCAGCTCGGGCGCGATCGTGATCTGCCGGAGGACCCCGTCGCCCGCTGCGAGCAGCGCGTCGACGGCCGCGGGCGTCGGCGCGACGAGGTGGTCCTCGTTGTGTGCCCCCTTGTTCTGGGGGGAGAGGAACGGCCCCTCGAGATGCGCTCCGAGCACGAGGCGATCGGTCGCCATCACCGTGCGGATCCGGTCGAGCGACCGGGCGAGTTCCGGCAACGGGTTCGCGACCAGGCTCACCACCGAGCGGGTGGTGCCGTGTGTGCGGTGCGCTGCCAGGGCTGCGCTGAAGTCGTCGTCCTCGTACGCCTGGGTCGCGCCGCCGTGTCCGTGCAGGTCGAGGAAGCCGGGCACCAGGGTCACGTCGCCGAGGTCCTCGACCTCATCGGCGTCCGGTGCGACTCCTGTCCCGGCCTGGAGGATCGTGTCCCCTCCGACGAGCACCCACCCGTCCGTCACGGGGCCGGCCACGTCGACCAGGCGGGCGGCGCGGACCAGCGTGCGGTGGGCCTCCCGTCCGGCGGTGCTCACGCGGTCTCCCGCCGGGCCGCGACGATCCCGCTCACGGCGGCCACGACGACGAACACGAGTCCGACGGCCGGGTGGCCCAGCGAGATCCAGGTCGCGCCGGCCGCGACGACGAGGGCGACCTCGACGATGGTCTTGCCGACGACGTCGGTCTCGATCGGCGAGTTCGGTGAGCGGAAGAAGAACCACACCAGGGCGGCGAACAGCGGGGCGCCGACGATGAAGAACAGCGCGGGGAACGGGTACGGCCAGGTCAGGTACCCCCAGTACGCCAGAGACAGCAGACCGAAGGCGCAGACCAGGAAGCGGAGGGCGCTCCAGACATCGAACCGTCGCCCTGCTGCGGCAGGCGTCGCCGGTGCGTGGTCGTCGCCGGGGTCGATCGGGCTGCGGGGTGCGTCGTGCATCGCCGGGCCTACTTGAAGATGATCGTGCGGGCGCCGTCGAGGAGCACGCGGTCCTCGGCGATCCAGCGCACGGCCTGGGTCAGGGTGCGGGACTCCTCGTCCTGCCCGATCGAGACGAGTTCGGCCGGTTCCTTCGTGTGGTCGACCCGGACGACGTTCTGCTCGATGATCGGGCCCTCGTCCAGGTCGCTCGTGACGAAGTGCGCGGTGGCACCGATGAGCTTCACACCGCGGGCGTGCGCCTGTCGGTACGGGTTCGCACCCTTGAAGCCGGGCAGGAACGAGTGGTGGATGTTCACGGCACGACCGGCGAGGGCCGTGCACAGCTCGGGGGAGAGGATCTGCATGTAGCGGGCGAGGACGACGAGCTCGATGTCGTGCTCCTCGACCGCTTCGAGGATCCGGCGCTCCATCGCGGCCTTCGAGTCGGCGTCGGTGACGGGACGGTGCTCGAACGGCACCGAGTAGAACGACGCCAGTCCGGCCAGGTCCGGGTGGTTCGCCAGCACGAGCGGCACGTCGATGGGCAGCTGCCCGCCGCGCTGCCGGTAGAGCAGGTCGTTGAGGCAGTGTCCGGCCTTCGACACCAGGACCAGGGTGCGCATCGGCCGACCGACGACGTCGAGCTGGACGCGCATGCGGTACCGCTCGACGACGGGGGCCAGGGCCTCCTGGAAGGTCTGGCGGTCGACGGGGGCCATCACCTGCAGGCGCATGAAGAACGTGTTCGTGTCCGCGCTCGAGAACTGCTGCGACTCGGTGATGTTGCCCTCGGCCGCGACCACGGCTCCGGAGACGGCGTGCACGATGCCCGGCCGGTCGTCGCAGACCAGCGTGAGGGTCCAGTGCGTGGGGTTCGCGGAGCTCGGGTCGGTCACCGGATCAGGGTACCGGGGCCGTGCACGCCTCCGCGCGTCCGGACGGGAGGCCCGGTGCGGCTCCGGCGGGTCGTTGTGCAGAGAGGCTGGTGCTGGTGCGGGAGGCGACGGACGTGCGCCGCGGGGCGGAGGCGGGCGGGCTTCCCGGCCGTCAGCGGGACGAGATGGTGACGACCAGGTGCTCCTGCACGTACCCGAGCCAGTCGTAGACGTCCCGCAGTCCGACGCTGCCGTCGTCCCCGTCCAGCCCGTTGTCGGCCGTCGCGCGGTCCACGATGCCCAGGCGGTCCGCGATCGTCAGGCGCAGGTCGGTGAGGGATCGGAGCCACGCCTGCTCGTCGGCCCGGGTCAACGCGCCGTCGCGAGCACCCGTCAGCCACTCGTGGACAACGGCGGCGTTCGCGGACTTGGCGGTGCGCAGGTCCTCCTGCGTGTAGCGGCGGAACTCGGCGCTGGCCTCGTCGTCCTCCGGGTACGCGTCCGGGAACATCCGGACCGCCACCGGGTCCGTCGCCAGGTCCTCGTCGAGGACCTGGCGCAGCTGCTCGACCAGCGAGGTGAGGACGGCGCGCTCGCCGGAGGCCAGGCCGAGGTGCACGCCGTCGGCGCGGCGGACGAAGGGGATCACGCGGCGGGTGCCCGATCGACGGTCGCCTGCAGGCCGTAGCCGTGCATGGCCTCCACGTGGCGCTCCATCTCCTCGCGGTGCCCGGTCGCGACGATCGCCCGACCGTCGGAGTCGACCTGGTGCATCAGGCGCTCGGCCTTCGCTCGGGGGAAGCCGAAGTAGGACTCGAAGACGTAGGTGACGTACGACATCAGGTTGACCGGGTCGTCCCACACCACCGTCGTCCACGGGACGTCGGCGCGCACCGAGGTCCGCTCGTCGACGTCCGGACTCAGCATGGTCATGGAGTCAAGGGTGACACGAACCGGTGGCCTCGGTACGATCGGGTGGTCGCGACTGGCGTTGGATGGGTCACCATCGGGGAGCGACACCTGACACGGTGCGCGGCCGTACGCCTGGGCCGCAACCAATCGTCCACCCCGTCGCGCGTCTGCTCGGCGGTGTCGCGCTCCGGCGCGCCAGACAACGAGGAGTCCCGTGTCCATCACCGACCTGTCGCCCGCCGCGACCCAGTCGTCCTTCAACGCCCCCCTCTCCGAGGTCGACCCGGAGATCGCCGCCGTCCTGCAGCAGGAGCTCGGCCGTCAGCGCGACTTCCTCGAGATGATCGCGTCCGAGAACTTCGTGCCCCGCGCGATCCTCGAGTCCCAGGGCTCCGTCCTCACGAACAAGTACGCCGAGGGCTACCCGGGCAAGCGCTACTACGGCGGCTGCGAGTACGTCGACGTCGCCGAGCAGCTCGCCATCGACCGCGCGAAGGCGCTCTTCGGTGCCGCGTACGCCAACGTCCAGCCGCACTCCGGCGCCACGGCCAACGCCGCGGTCCTGCACGCGATCGCGTCGGCCGGTGACACCATCCTCGGCCTCGAGCTCGCGCACGGCGGACACCTGACGCACGGCATGAAGTTGAACTTCTCCGGCCGGATCTACAACGCCGTCTCGTACGGCGTCGACCCGGAGACCTTCGAGGTCGACTACGACGACATCCGCGCGAAGGCCATCGAGCACCAGCCGAAGGTCCTCATCGCCGGCTGGTCCGCCTACCCCCGTCAGCTCGACTTCGCGAAGTTCCGCGAGATCGCGGACGAGGTCGGCGCGAAGCTCTGGGTCGACATGGCGCACTTCGCCGGTCTCGTCGCCGCGGGGCTGCACCCCTCGCCCGTCCCGCACGCCCACGTCGTGTCGTCGACCGTGCACAAGACCCTCGCCGGACCCCGCTCGGGCATCATCCTGTCCAACGACGAGACGCTGTTCAAGAAGCTCAACTCCGCCGTGTTCCCGGGGCAGCAGGGTGGCCCGCTGATGCACGTCATCGCGGCGAAGGCCACCGCGTTCCTGCTCGCCGGCACTCCCGAGTTCAAGGACCGCCAGGAGCGCACCATCCGCGGCGCCCAGGCCCTCGCGGCGCGCCTGACCCAGCCGGACGCGAAGGCCGCCGGCATCGACGTCCTCACCGGTGGCACCGACGTGCACCTGGTGCTCGTCGACCTGCGCTCGTCCGAGGTCGACGGCAAGCAGGCCGAGGACCGCCTGCACGAGGTCGGCATCACCGTGAACCGCAACTCCGTGCCGTTCGACCCGCGTCCGCCGATGGTCACCTCGGGTGTCCGCATCGGCACGTCGGCACTCGCCACCCGCGGGTTCGGCGATGCCGAGTTCACCGAGGTCGCGGACATCATCGCGCTGACGCTGATGCCGGACCCCGACGTGGCAGCACTCTCGGCCCGGGTGAAGACCCTGACCGACGCGTTCCCGCTCTACGCGTGAGCAGCGCCGTGGCTCCCCTGCCCACTGCTCGGTGGGCGGGGGAGGACTCGGCCGTGCGCATCGACGGCACCGCCCTCGCTGCCCGCACGCTCGAGGAACTCCGTGTCCGCGTCGACCGTCTGCACGAGCGGGGCATCCACCCTGGCCTCGGCACGATCCTCGTCGGCGAGAACCCCGGCTCGCTGTCGTACGTCGCCGGCAAGCACCGGGACTCCGCGCAGATCGGCATCGAGTCGATCCGCCTGGACCTGCCCACGACCGCCTCGGCTGCTGACATCCGTGCCGCGATCCTGCAGATGAACGACGACCCCCGGGTCACCGCCTTCATCGTGCAGCTCCCGCTGCCGTCGGGGATCGACCCGACGCCGATGCTCGAGCTGATGGACCCCTCGAAGGACGCCGACGGCCTGCACCCGACGAACCTCGGGGAGCTCGTGCTCGCCGTCCCGGGAGGTGCGGGCTCGATCGACGCGCCCCTGCCGTGCACCCCGCGCGGCATCGTCGAGATGCTCCGTGCGTACGACATCCCGATCCGCGGGAAGCACGTGACGATCATCGGCCAGGGACTCACCGTCGGCCGGCCGCTCGGGCTGCTCCTGACCCGTCTCGAGGCCACTGCCACGCTGACGCACTCCCTGACGGCGGACGTCGCGGCCGAGTGCCGCCGCGCGGACATCGTCATCGCGGCCGCCGGCGTCGCCGGACTCGTCAAGCCGGACTGGGTGCAGCCCGGTGCGGCCGTGATCGACGTCGGCATCACCCGGGTCGTCAACGAGGAGACCGGCAAGGCGCGCCTGCGCGGTGACGTGGACCCGGCCGTCGCGGCGGTCGCCGGGTTCATGTCGCCGGTCCCCGGCGGCGTCGGCCCGATGACGCGCGCGATGCTCATGAAGAACGTGGTCGAGGCGGCGGAGCGCCGCCTGCGCTAGCCGCGCCGGCCCGGCACGGCGGCGGTCCGGTACGCGAAAGCGACAGATGTGCGCGGGAGACGCGCGCACATCTGTCGCTTTCGCGTCGGGGACGGCGCGGCCGGGAGGCGCGGTGCCGCCCCGGCACGCGCCTCCCGGCCGCGGGCAGCCGCGTGGGCTACGCGTCGCGTCGCGCGCCCTGCGCCGCGTGCACCGTGAACACGTTCGGCTCGCGGTACCCGGCCGAGGCGAAGGCGGCGGTGACGGCCGCGGCGATGCGTTCACGAGCCTCCCGGTCGACGAGCGCGATGGCGGCACCACCGAAGCCGCCGCCGGTCATGCGTGCGCCGACCGCGCCGTTCGCCACGGCGGTCTCGACCGCCAGGTCGAGTTCCGGCACCGAGATCTCGAAGTCGTCGCGCATCGACGCGTGCGATGCGACCAGCAGCGAACCGATCGCCCGGGGTCCCTGCTCGCGCAGGGTGCGGACGGTGTCGAGGACGCGCTGGTCCTCGGTCACGATGTGGCGCACCCGGTGGAAGGTCTCGTCGTCGAGGAGCTCCTGCGCGCGCGGCAGGTCCTCGACCGCGACGTCGCGCAGGGCCGGGACACCGAGCACCTGCGCGCCCTTCTCGCACGAGTCGCGACGGGCCTTGTAGCCGCCGGTGGCGTGAGCGTGCTCGACGCGGGTGTCGATGACGAGGACCTCGAGACCGTTCGCCTCGAGCGCCAGGTCCACCACGGCGGTGTCGAGCGTGCGGCAGTCGAGGAACACGACGGCGTCCTGCTCGCCGAGGAGCGACGCGGACTGGTCCATGATCCCCGTCGGAGCGCCGACCGCGTGGTTCTCGGAGTACTGGCCGACGCGGGCCAGGGTCTTGCGGTCGAGGCCGAGCTCCCACAGGTCGTTGAACGCGAGGGCCACGCCGCACTCGATCGCCGCACTCGATGACAGACCCGCACCGACCGGCACGTCGGAGTCGATGAAGACGTCGAACCCGGTCCGACTGTCGAGCGAGGCGCCGGCCTGCTCCCGGAGCGCCCAGGCGATGCCGAAGACGTACGCCGACCAGCCGTCCATGCGGGACGGGTCGAGGTCGTCGAGGGACAGCGTCACGGCACCGCCGGACTCGTCGAACGACGACGCGACGCGGATGACCCGGTCCTCGCGGGGAGCGATGTCAGCGGTGGTCCGCCGGTCGATCGCGAAGGGCAGCACGTACCCGTCGTTGTAGTCGGTGTGCTCGCCGATCAGGTTCACGCGGCCGGGGGCGGAGTACCGCACCGTCGGCTCGTACCCGAACACCTGTTGGAACGTCATGCTCGTTCGATCCCTCCTCGGATGAACTCGGCTGCCTTCTCGGGGACCAGGTCCCCGATCCAGGCGCCCATCGCGGCTTCGCTGCCGGCCAGGAACTTCAACTTGTCCGCCGATCGACGCGGCGACGTGATCTGCAGCATCAGCCGGACGGTGTCGCGTCCGGTGTGCACGGGTGCCTGGTGCCACGCGGCGATGTACGGGGTCGGGTCGCCGTAGAGGGCGTCGAGACCGCGGGTCAGGCGCAGGTGCATGTGCGCGAGCTCGTCCTTCTCGGCGTCGGTGAGGCCCGCGAAGTCCGGCACGTGACGGTGCGGCAGCATGTGGATCTCGATGGGCCAGCGTGCGGCGAACGGCACGAAGGCGGTGAAGTGCTCACCGGCGAGGACGACCCGCTCGGAACCGCGCTCGTTGGCCAGGTGCTGCTCGAACAGGTCCGGCCCGAAGCGCTCGATCGACGACAGCAGCCGCTGCGTGCGCGGGGTGACGTACGGGTAGGCGTAGATCTGTCCGTGCGGGTGGTGCAGGGTGACGCCGATGGCCTCGCCGCGGTTCTCGAACGGGAACACCTGCTGGATGCCGGGCATCGCTGACAGTGCGGCGGTCCGGTCGGCCCACGCCTCGACCACGGTGCGGGCACGCGACTCGGAGATGGACGCGAACGAGCCGCTGGTCTCCGGGGAGAAGCAGACCACCTCGCAGCGCCCGACCGACCGGAGCTGCCGGTTCAGCCCGACGTCCGACAGCGACTCGAGCGACGACGGTGCATCGTCGCCGACCAGGTCCGGCCCGAACGACGGCGAGCGGTTCTCGAACACGGCGACGTCGTACCGGCTCGGGATCTCGGACGGGTTCGCAGCGGTCTGCGGTGCGAGGGGGTCCTGGTCGGCGGGCGGCAGGAACACACGGTTCTGCCGAGCGCTCGCGATCGACACCCACTCACCGGTCAGGACGTCCTGCCGCATCCGGGCCGTCGCCGGCCGAGGGTCCAGGACACGCTCGTCGATGCTGCGCTCCGCGGGCAGCGTCGAGTCGGCGTCGTCGAAGTAGAAGAGGTCGCGGCCGTCCGCGAGCGTCGTCGCACGTTTCGTGATCACCGCTGCACTCTACCCTCGCACGAAGGGTTGCGAAAGCAAGTGGAAGCAGACGAAACTCGTGATGTGACGTCTGAGGAGCCTCCCGTCCTGCCGGCGCTGCTGCGCCAGGACCGCATCGTCGCGCTCCTGGACGGTGCCCCGGGCATGGTCCGGACCGCAGCCCTGGCAGCGGCGGTCGGGACGAGCGAGGTGACGGTCCGCCAGGACCTGGCCGCCCTCGACCGGGAGGCCCGGGTCCGTCGGGTGCACGGCGGCGCCGTCCGCCTCGGGGCCGGCACGCGCGAACGGCCGCTCGAGGAGACCGCCGTCGAGAACAGCACCGCCAAGGCCGCGATCGGCCGGGCGGCGGCGGACCTGGTGCGCTCCGGGCAGTGCATCGTCCTCGACGTCGGCACCACACCCGCAGCGGTCGCCGAGGCCCTGGTCGCCCGCGAGGACCTGGTCGACGTCACCGTCGTCACGAACTCACTCACCACCGCACTCGCGCTCGAACGTGCGATGCCGCGCTTCACCGTCGTGGTCACCGGCGGGACGCTCCGACCGTTGCAGCACTCGCTCGTCGCGCCGTTCAACGCGACCGTGCTGCCGATGCTGTCCGCCGACCTCGTGTTCCTCGGCGGGACCGGTCTGGACGTCGCGCACGGGCTGACCAACGTGAACCTGCCCGAGACCGAGGCGAAGCGGGTCCTCGCGGCGGCGGGCAGGCGTACCGTCGTGGTCGCGGACGGGTCGAAGTTCGGCCGGGCCGACATCGGCGTGGTGAGCACGCTGCAGGACGTCGACGTCGTCGTCACCGCGGGCGTCAGCGCGGAGGCGGTCGCCCCGATCCGGGCGGCCGGTGTCCACGTGGTCGTCGCGGATGCACCAGCGGGCGGGACCCGCACATCGGAGAGGAAGCAGAGACCATGAGCACAGCGGCCCCCACCGGCGGTCAGTACCACCTGCGGCACGCCGGCCCGGACGGTGTCGTCGAGGCCGTCGTCACCGAGGTGGCCGCCGGCCTCCGCGAACTCCGCGTCGCGGGCTTCGACCTCACCGAGCCGTTCCCCGCGAGCGAAGCTCCGGCCGGCGCCAACGGCATCGTCCTCGCGCCGTGGCCGAACCGGGTCGCCGGTGGTGCCTGGCAGCTCGACGGGAAGACCCAGCAGCTCGACATCTCGGAGCCGAAGTACGGCAACGCCTCGCACGGGCTGCTCCGGTTCGCGCCGTACCGGGTGGTGGACCAGACCGAGTCGTCGATCGAGCAGCAGGCCACGATCCACCCCCAGCACGGATGGCCGTTCACCCTGGAGACATGGGTGCACCACGAGCTGGTCGAGGACGGCATCCGGATCACGCACACCATCACGAACCGGTCGGGTCGTCCGGCCCCGTTCGCGGTCGGATCGCACCCGTACCTGCGGGCCGGCGACACCCCTGCCGAGGACCTGGTCATCCGGCTCGACGCCGCGACGGCCTTCACCGTCGACGAGCGCAAGATCCCGAACGGCACCCGGCCGGTCGAGGGCACGGACGTGGACCTGCGGCAGGGGCGTCGCGCCGGCGACTCGGACCTGGACACGGCGTACACCGACGTGACGCCCGACGCCGAGGGCATCCGTCGCACGACGCTGCACGGCCCCGAGGGCGACGGTGTCGAGCTGTGGCAGGACGCGTCGTTCCCCTACGTGCAGGTCTTCACGTCCCGCGAGTTCCCCCGCGGTGACGGCAAAGGACTGGCGGTCGCCGTCGAACCGATGACCGCGCCCGCCGACGCGCTCAACTCCGGTGAAGGGCTGCGATGGCTGGACGCCGACGAGTCCTGGACGGGCTCGTGGGGGATCCGCCGCGTCTGGTCCTGACGTCCGTCGCTGCGGCAGCCGGTCCGGCAGCCGGTCCGGTCAGGCCCGCCGCATCCGCAGGGCCTCGACCGCCAGCGATTCGCTGGGGTAGCGGCCGATCTCCTGCGCCCACGCCGGGTCGTCGCCGCGCAGCGCGAGGAAGTCCTTGCGCTGGCGGACGACGTACCCGAGGACGGCCGTGGCGGTCGCGACCTCGGTGAAGTCCTTGCGGATGTGGCGGACGCTGACCTTGGCTCCGCGGCGGAGCGCGTCGAGCAGGAGGTCGTCGCTCATGGTCGTCCCGGTCGCGGCGGCGAGCTCCACGAGGCGGCGCGCGTCACCGGTGGAGCTGGTCTGCGTGGCGTCGATGGGCTCGATCACGATGTACCCCGTTCGGTGTGGTTCGTTCGGTGCTGGCGTCCCGCGGTGAGCGGAACCAAGAACGACCATATCGATGGGAATCCAACAGTCGGCTGAGCGGTGCACTGATGTGGACAGAGCGCCGGCCATGGATCGTCTGGGGACGACTTGTACCCCGAGGGGTCAGCTGGCGCGGCCCAGGTCCCACACCGGCGGCACGTACTCGCGGGACCACCCCTCGCGCAGACGCGTCACCGCGCGGTCGAACGACTCGAGCAGGTCCATCTCCGGGCGGACCATCGACTGCAGCTGCAGGCCCTCGTACGTGGCCAGGAGCTGCTCCGCGCCACGGGACGGCTCCATCGTGTGCGGCTCTCGACCGGCGGCGATGTCCTGCACGAGGCTCTGCTGCACGAACCCGTGGAACCGGCGCCAGCGGGCGTGCAGCATCGGCGCGAGCGGGTGCTTCGGGGCGGCGGCGATGTTCAGCATCGAGGTGAGGAAGCGCATCAACGACGGGTCCTCGATGTTGGCGGTGACGATCGCGCGGAGGAACCGGATCGTCCCCAGATCGGCGGCGATCGACGTCAGCGGGGTCGTCCGGCGGTCGTTCCACCGGTCGATGGCCGCCAGGAGCAGGCCGTCCCAGCTGGGGAACGACGCCTCGAGGGTCGCGATGGTGGCGTCCGCCTCGTCGGCGACGCGGGCGGGGGTGACTTCGTGCAGGGGCAGTTCGTGGAGCACCCGGATCATCGCGTCGACGATCTGCGTACGGGTGAAGACGTCGTCGTGCGGTGCGGAGTCCATGTCGGGGCTGGGCATGTCAGCACCACATCACATCGGCAGCGCGACGGGGTACCCCCACAACGAGCACGCTGTCCGGTGTGCGAAACGGGTGCACCCCCGCCCACTCCGGGCTGACGAGAGAGTGGGCCCCGTGGGGCTCGAACCCACGACCCTCGGATTAAAAGTCCGGTGCTCTACCAACTGAGCTAGAGGCCCTCGCACACAAGGGTATCGGGCGAGCAGCGCCTACACTGTCGCGGTGCCTCGCGAACACCACCGTCCCGTCCAGTTCACCGATGCCGAGTTCGCCGCCATCAAGGGCGGTGAGGACCCGGCCCTGGTGAACCGCGTCGCGCACGACACCGCCAACGCGCTGCTGCACCGGGTGCGCGAGGACCCGGACCCGGCCGTCGTCGAGCGCCTGGTCACCTACACCGACGTGCACGGTATCGACGCGATCGCGGAACTCTGGGCACGCGTGGGACCGCACACCCTGCCGGGGGCCCTCTGGCGCATCTACCTGGTCCGCACGGTGATCCGGCAGAACCCGGAGGAGATCGCGTACCTCTTCGAGCGGGGGACGCAGCTCATCGGCACGATCGACCAGGCGGTCGCGGGTGCCGAGGAACCGACGGGCCCGGCGGAGATCCTGACGCTGTCGGACCGGATCCTGCACGGGCTGTACACGGGGGACTTCGCGGTGGCGCTCGAGCGCGGTGCGGCCTTCGCGCGGTTGACCGCGGCGGGGGCGACCTCGGTGGCGGACGACTCGGACGTCTCGGCGGAGGAGCGCGCGTCGGCGCTGACGACCCGTGCCTTCCGACTCGCGGAACTCGCCGAGGACCTGTCGGCCGCAGCGGCGCTCTGGCGCCGTGAGAGCCTCGACTGACGCCGACGAACCGACGCCGACGGGCTGATGTCGGCGGACTGACACGGGTGGGCTGGCACCGGCGTCACGGCCGCTCGCCGCCGACGGCGGTGACCCGACCGTCGGACCGCTGACGCGCCTCCTGGCCGTGGCCTGCAGCGCCGTCCGCATCCGGACATGGAAAGACCGGGCCGCAGAAGCGCCTCTCGGCGCGAGGCCGCTCGGAGCGGCGAATATTGGAGCCCGGGGCTTGCTGCGGCCCGGCACGTCCAAGTGTACGAGACGACTGCCGCGTCGTACCCAGGTGTTCACTCTCGGTGGACAGATCCGGCACCGGGCGTGCCGTGGCATGGGGACGACGCCGAACGGGATGCACGTCCCGGCTCCGGTCGTCGGCCCGCCGGGGCTGGACCGATCGTCACGGATTCCCGCCCTGACCCAATCCGACCGGGCGACGGTGCCGAACCATCAGCGTGACCGTCGCAAGACGTCTCACACGAGGTCCCCGGACGACCCGGGCCCGCTCGCGGGTCAATTCCCTGTGGGTCGTCCGGGGCCTCGCCACATGTACCCGCGCCACCCGCGCAGCGATCGCTGCCGGGACCCGATCCGAACGGGACTCCAGCTGATGACCACCGTGACCGCAGTCGCCGAGGGCTCTGTCCAGAGCGCGCGGTGGACGCCGAACACCCGGGAAGGAGGAAAACCTGCAATGCTCACTCTCGTGGAAGGCGACATGGATGGTTGGACTCCCGCCGCCCCGGAACCGGTGTCGGCGGACGACCTGCTCAGTCGGGTCGCGACCGGTGACCAGGCTGCCTTCGCCGACCTCTACGACGAGCTGTCCGGCCGGGTCCTCGGTCTCGTGACGCGGCTCCTCCGTGACCGCGCCCAGTCCGAAGAGGTCACGCAGGAGGTCTTCCTCGAGGTCTGGCAGCAGGCCACCCGCTTCGACCGGGCCCGCGGCAGCGCTGCGAGCTGGGTCCTCACCATGGCGCACCGTCGAGCGGTCGACCGGGTGCGGGCATCACAGTCCTCCCGTGACCGCGACACCAAGATCGGCATCCGCGACTTCGAGACCGACTTCGACTCCGTCTCCGAATCCGTCGAGATCCGGCTCGAACACGAACGCGTCAGCCGGGCACTGTCCCGACTCACCGAGTTCCAGCGTCAGGCCGTGCAGCTCGCCTACTACGGCGGTTTCTCGCACAGCGAGATGGCCGACAAGCTCGGTGTGCCGATCGGCACCGTCAAGACCCGTCTCCGCGACGGGATGATCCGACTCCGCGACGAGATGGGGGTGACGTCATGACCGACCGTCACGACGACCCCGAGCTGATGACCGGCTCGCACGCGCTGAACGCGCTGACCGACGACGAGCGCGCCGCGGTCGAGCGGGCGTTGTCCGACTCCCCGGAGCTGCAGCGCGAGTCCGACTCCCTCCGCGAGACCGCACTGGCACTCGCCTTCGCCGTGTCGCCCGTCGAACCCTCCGCGTCCCTCAAGACCTCGCTGATGGCCAAGATCCAGACGACCCCGCAGCTGCCCGCCCTGGACGACGCCGGTGTCACACCGGAGCCCGTCCGGGAGGCCCGTTCCACGTCCGCCCCGCTCGTCACGCCGGCAGCGTCGGTCACCGACCCGCAGTCCGCTCCTGGCCGTGCCGCGTCGACCGCCCGGGCCCGGTGGTTCCAGCGTCCGGCCGCGATGCTCAGCCTCGCCGCAGCGGGTGCCGTCGTGCTCCTCAGCGTCGGCTTCGGGGTCGGCGGCTCACTGCTCCAGGACGACGGTGGAGCGCCGGCGACCACGCAGGCCGCCTCCGGCCTCGACCAGATCTACGCGGCCCCGGACTTCCAGCGGAGCACCGCGAAGGTCAAGGGCGGCGGCACGGCGACGGTCGTGTGGTCCGGCCAGCTGCAGCGGTCCGCGGTCATCCTCGACGGGGTGGACGCTGCTCCGAAGGACAAGACGTACGAGCTCTGGTACATCGGTTCGCAGGAGTCCGGCGGCACGATCACCGCAGCCGGCCTGATGGACGACGTCGACGGCGGTGTCCGTTCGGCGGTCCTCCGCGGCACGATGGGCACCGGTGACACGATCGGCATCACGGTCGAGCCGGCTGGTGGCTCTGACCAGCCGACCTCCGACCCGGTCGTCGCCGTCCCCACGTCCGAGGCGTGACCGGCCCCTGACGGTTCAGGACGACGCCCCCGTGACCACGTGGGTCACGGGGGCGTCGTCGTGTGCGGCGTTCGGCCTCCGCACCGAGACGCCTCCGTCCGTCTCTGGCGCCGCCGACCTGCCGAGACGCCCCGTGCTCCGGCGGCGTCTCGTGGAGCACGGGGCGTCGTGGACAGACGGGGGCGTGTCGACGGTACGACGGGACGTGTCCACGGTACGACGGAGGCCCGGTGCCGTCCGTGGCGGACGTGCACCGGGCCTCCAGTCCGGATCGGCAGAGCCGTCAGGCGACCGCGCAGGCACCGATCACCCGAAGCGACCCGAGACGTAGTCCTCGGTCGACTTGACCGACGGGTTCGAGAAGATCGTCGCGGTGTCGTCGTACTCGATGAGGTGACCCGGCTGACCGGTGCCGGCGATGTTGAAGAACGCCGTCTTGTCACTGACCCGCGAGGCCTGCTGCATGTTGTGCGTCACGATGACGATCGTGAACTCCTTCTTCAGGTCCTCGATCAGGTCCTCGATGGCCAGGGTCGAGATCGGGTCGAGCGCGGAGCACGGCTCGTCCATCAGCAGCACGTCGGGCTGCACCGCGATGGCGCGGGCGATGCACAGACGCTGCTGCTGACCGCCGGACAGGCCCATGCCGGGCTTCTCGAGGCGGTCCTTGACCTCGTTCCAGAGGTTCGCGCCCTGCAGCGAACGCTCGACGATGTCGTCGGCCTCCGATCGTGAGATGCGCTTGTTGTTGAGCTTCACGCCGGCCAGCACGTTGTCCTTGATGGACATCGTCGGGAACGGGTTCGGGCGCTGGAAGACCATGCCGACCTGGCGACGGACGATGACCGGGTCGACGCCGGGAGCGTACAGGTCGTCGCCGTCGATCTTGACGGAACCTTCGACGTACGCGCCGGGGATGACCTCGTGCATGCGGTTCAGTGTGCGGAGGAACGTCGACTTGCCGCAGCCGGACGGGCCGATGAAGGCGGTGACGGTGCGGGGCTCGATCGTCATGTCGACGCCCTCGACCGCCTTGAACTTCGAGTAGAAGACGTTGAGGCCGTCGACCTCGATGCGCTTGGACACGTGGATCCTTCTGGGTTGGGTGGTCGTCGGGTTGCTGGTCGTCCGCGCGCTAGCGGGGGAGGCAGTGCCTCTCCCTAGCGGGGGAGGCAGTGCCTCTCCCTAGCGGGGGAGCTTGGGCGCGAACAGGCGGGTGATGAAGCGGGCCAGCAGGTTGAGCAGCATCACGATGAGGATGAGGAGCAGCGCCGCGGTCCAGGCCCGGTCGACGAACGGCACCGGGTTGGCGCCCTGCTGCGAGTACTGCGTGTACGCGAACACCGGCAGCGTCATCATCGGGTCCTTGAACAGGTCGTAGTTCATGCTCGACGTGAACCCGGCGGTGACGAGCAGCGGTGCCGTCTCACCGATCACTCGGGCGATCGAGAGCATGACGCCCGTCGTGATGCCCGCGAGGCTGGTCGGCAGGACGACCTTCATGATCGTCAGCCACTTCGGCACACCCAGGGCGTACGAGGCCTCGCGGAGCTCCATCGGCACGATCTTCAGGACCTCTTCGGTGGAGCGCACGACGATCGGGATCATCAGCACCGCGAGGGCGACCGAACCGACCAGGCCGAAGCGGGCACCCGGGCCGAGGAACAGCGCGAACAGCGAGTAGGCGAACAGACCGGCGACGATCGAGGGGATGCCCGTCATCACGTCGACGAAGAAGGTGATGCCGCGGGCCAGCACGCCCTTGCCGTACTCGACCAGGTAGATCGACGTGAGCAGACCGATCGGGACGCTGATCAGCGCCGCGAACAGGGTGATCTCGAGCGTGCCGATCAGCGCGTGCACCGCGCCACCGCCCTCGGAGATGACCCCGCGCATCGAGTACGAGAAGAACTGCGCATCGAAGCGCGCGAGACCGTCCGCCAGGACCGTCCAGAGGAGGGACACCAGCGGCAGGACCGCGATCACGAAGGCGGTGATGACCAGCGAGGTGATCAGGCGGTCGACGGCCTTGCGGCCACCCTCCACGATGCGGGAGACCACGACGATGAGGACGTCGAACAGGACCGTGCCGAGGAACACCGCGGCGACGACGTTGAAGTCCTTGGTGGCGCCACTGGCGTTGAGCAGGGCGAAGACCAGGCCGAGGGCGACCCAGCTGCCGACGAGCAGCAGCCACGGGACGGACTTGTGGAGCTTGCCGTTGGCGAAGACGTTGCCGGCGGTGGCGGGCTGACGGAGTGCGAGGGACATCGGGTGCGACCTTTCCCGTCAGGAGACTCGCTTGCGGACGATGTACCGCGCGAGCATGTTGATGACCAGGGTGATAACGAAGAGGATCAGGCCCGACGCGACGAGCGCGTTCAGGGCCGTCCCGGAGGCCTCGGCGAACTGCAGGGCGATGTTCGCTGCGATCGTCGACGGGTTCAGCGGGGTGAGGAGCTGGAAGGTGACGTTCGTCGACACCGAGAGCACCAGGGCGATCGCCATCGTCTCGCCGAGCGCCCGACCGAGGCCGAGCATGATCGCGGACACGATGCCCGACTTGGCGAACGGCAGGACCGACATCCGGATCATCTCCCAACGCGTCGCACCGAGGGCCAGAGCCGCTTCCTCGTTCAGCGTCGGCGCCTGCAGGAAGATCTCACGCATCACGGCGGTCATGATCGGGATGGCCATCACCGCGAGGACGATCGACGCGGTGAGGATCGTGCGCCCGGTCCCGGACAGCGGGCCGGAGAACAGCGGGATCCACCCGAAGTGGTCGTTGAGGAACGCGTAGAACGGCTTCACCAGGCGGGCCAGGACCACGATGCCCCAGAGACCGTAGACGACCGACGGCACCGCGGCGAGCAGGTCGATGACGTAGCCGAGGACCGGAGCCAACCGGCGCGGTGCGTAGTGCGAGATGAAGAGCGCGATGCCGATCGCCAGCGGCACCGCCATGATCAGCGCGAGGAAGGCCGACCACACCGTTCCGAAGACGAGCGGGCCGACGTAGGTCCAGAAGTTCGCGGCGCTGTTCGGCAGGGTGCCGGCTTCGGCGTTGAAGGCCGGGATGCTCTGCCAGACGAGGAACGCGGCCACGAGGACGAGGACGAAGAGGATCAGGCTGCCGGCCGCGACGGAAGCGGCGGAGAACACCCGGTCGCCGATGCGGACGACGGCCTTCGGCTTGGACGGGGTGGCGATGTCCTGGTCTCGGACCGGTGCGGTCGTCATGGGGCTCCTGTCGGAGGATCGCGCCGGGTGAGCGCGAGGGGTTCGGGGGAGAGGTGGAGCGTCAGGGTCGTGACGGGCGCGGGATGCAGCAGGCGTCGGCAGCTCGCGTCACGACGGGCGAGAGCCCGGACGCCGGTCAGATGGGTGGGACCGGCGTCCGGGCGCTGAGCGGACTTACTTGATGGACTCGACCGCCGCGGCGGCCTTCTCGCCCAGGTCGGACGACAGGGCGGCCGACTTGGCCTCCGTCGCTGCGGCCTTCTGCGCGTCAGCCGAGACGACGTACCCGAGGTACGCCTTCACGAGGTCGGCCTTGTCGCTGTCCTTGTACTCCTGGCAGGCGATGGCGTAGGAGACGAGCACCAGCGGCCACGCGTTCTCCGCGGTGTCCTTGCGGTCGATCTCGATGGCGAGGTCGTTGTCCTCGCGGCCCGAGGCGACGTCGGAGTCGGCGACGACCTTCGCAGCACCCTCGGCCGAGATCTCGGTGGCCTTGTCGCCGACCATGAGCTTGGCCTTGTCGAGGTCACCGGCGCCGGAGTCGTCGATGTAGGTGATGGCGTTCGAGGCACCCTGCATGGCCGAGGCCACACCGGAGGTCTTCGCCGCCGCGTCACCGACCTGGAACGGGAAGGTCTGGCTCGGCTCCTTGCCCCAGGCGTCGCCCGCGTTCTCCGACAGGTACTCGGAGAAGTTCTCGGTCGTGCCGGAGTCGTCGGAGCGGTGCACGACGGTGATGTTCGCGTCCGGCAGCTTCACGCCGTCGTTGAGCGACGCGATCTCGGAGTCGTTCCACTTCGTGATCTTGCCGGAGAAGATGCCCGCGATGGACTTCGCGTCGAGCGTCAGGTCCGAAACGCCGTCGACCTTGTAGGCGATCGCGATCGGGGAGATGTAGACCGGGATGTCGATGGCCTTCGAGTCCGCGGCGCACGCGGCGAACGTGCCGCCGAGCTCCTCCTCGGACAGGGCGGCGTCGGAGCCGGCGAAGTCCGCGGCACCCGAGATGAAGTTCTTGCGGCCCGCGCCCGAACCGTCGGGCGAGTAGTTCACGGTGACGCCGGAAGCCTGACCCTGGAAGCCGGCGGCCCAGGTCGCTTCGGCGGTCTGCTGTGCGGAGGAGCCGGAACCGGTGAGCGTGCCGGAGAGGCTCGAGTAGTCGACACCCGAGGAGGCGGCGGGCGACGACGAGTTGCCGCCGTTGCCAGCATCCTCGTTCGCCGCGCAGGAGGAGAGCACGACGGCGCCGGCGATCGCGATTGCCGCGACCGAGCCGATTCGCTTGATGTTCACAGGGGTCCCTTCGGGAATGTAAGTGCAGTGGGACCGCTGTGTGGTCCCCGGGCCGGTGCTGACCCGGGAGTGACTGTAGGGACGAGAGGTGACCGGGATGACGCTCTCCGGTGAACGGGAGGTGAACGCGGGGTTCACCCGGTGCGGGTCGCCGGACACCGGGCAGGGCCAGGAGCAGGATCGGGGCACGCTGCCCACCGAGCGGTGCTGTCAACCGCTGGCGCTGCTGCACTGCTTGCGCTCTTGCGCTGCTGCGCTGGCTGCGCTGGCTCCCGCGTCGGCTCGGGTCAGGCGCTGACGGTGTTGCGGTGCGTCTCGACGGCGATGAGCTTCCGGCCGGCGATGTGCATCACGGCGAACTCGCCGACGGAGAGCATGGCGGCGCGACGCAGGTCGAACTTCGCCGCGTCGTCCGCGGTGTCCGTCGCGATCCGCGCGACGATGTCGGGCAGGACCGGGCCGTGCGAGCAGAGCACCGCGGTCTTCGCCTTGTCCAGGCGCTTCCGGACGACGCCCTTGACGTCGGCAGTCCCACGCTCGTGGGCATCCTGGCTGATGTCCGGGGTGTCGGACACGCCGACCTTCGTCCGCGCCGACAGGGGTTCCACGGTCGCCAGGCACCGGGCGGCCGTGCTGCTGACGATCTTCTTCGGCCCGAACGCCGCGACCGGAGCCGCAGCCGCCTTCGCCTGCGCGCGGCCGAGGGGGAGGAGCGGACGCGTGGCGTCAGGGCCGTCCCAGTCTGACCCGGGGACCGTCTTGGCGTGCCGCAGGGCGATCAGGGCGAAGGTGTCGTGCTCGTCCGCGGCGGCACGTTCGGCGAACCGGTCGAGGATCGCGACGTCACGTTCGTAGGTGAGCCGGGCGCGGGCGTCGTCGATGGACACCCACTCGACGGCGGCGACCTCGTCGTTCGGGCGGAACTGACCCGCACGCTCGGCCTCCTTGCGGGAGACCCGGGCCGACCAGTAGTGCACGACCTTGTCGCGGCCGCTCGGTAGGACGTACTCCGCTCGGCCGAGGGGAGCGCCGAGGTGCACGCGGTACCCGGTCTCCTCGTCGATCTCGCGCACGGCGGCCTCGGGGATGCTCTCGCCCGGGTCCACCTTGCCCTTGGGGAAGGAGACGTCCTTGTGGTGCTCGCGGTGGATCAGGAGGACGAGCGGCTCGCCGTCCTGTTCGCGCCACACCACGGCGCCGGCCGCGATGACCGGGCCCGACTGCCCACCGCTCACCGAGTGGAACGCTTCCGTGCCGAGATGGTCCGCATGAGGACATTCTGCACGTCGTCGAGTGGGCGTCCGTCGTCGTCCGTCGAGTGGCGGCTCCACTCGCCGTCGGACTCGAGGTGCCAGGAACTGGTCGTCTCGGCCATCGCCAGGTCGAACATCTCCTGCACCTCGGTGATGTGCGCCGGGGTGGTGAGGCGGACGAGGGCCTCGACGCGACGATCGAGGTTGCGGTGCATCATGTCGGCGCTGCCGATGAACACCGCCGGGTCGCCGTCGTTGTGGAACGCGAACGCCCGCGAGTGCTCGAGGTACCGTCCGACCACACTGCGGACCCGGATCGTCTCGCTCACGCCTTCGAGGCCCGGCTTCAAGGAGCAGATCCCCCGGACCCAGATGTCGACCGGAACCCCGGCCTGGCTCGCCAGGTACAGCGCGTCGATGATCTGCTCGTCGACCATCGAGTTCACCTTGATGCGGATGCCCGAGGGCTTTCCCTCGCGGGCGTTCTGCGCCTCCGTCTGGATGCGCTTGACCAGGCCCTTGCGCAGGTGCAGCGGCGCGACCAGCAGGCGCTTGAACTTCTTCTCGATCGCGTAGCCCGACAGCTCGTTGAACAGACGCGTCAGGTCCTTGCCCACCGTGTCGTCGGCGGTGAACAGCCCCATGTCCTCGTAGATCCGCGAGGTCTTGGGGTTGTAGTTGCCCGTGCCGATGTGGCTGTAGTGCTTGAGCGTGCCGCCCTCCTGCCGGATGACGAGCACCAGCTTGGAGTGTGTCTTGAGCCCGACCAGGCCGTAGACGACGTGCACGCCGGCCTTCTCGAGCTTGCGGGCCCACGTGATGTTGTTCTGCTCGTCGAAGCGTGCCTTGATCTCGACGAGGGCGAGGACCTGCTTGCCGGCAGCCGCGGCGTCGATCAAGGCCTCGACGATGGGGGAGTCGCCCGACGTGCGGTACAGCGTCTGCTTGATCGCGAGGACGTTCGGGTCGGCGGCGGCCTGCTCGAGGAACGCCTGCACGCTGGTCGCGAAGGACTCGTACGGGTGGTGGACGAGGACGTCACGGGCGGCGATCGCGCGGAACAGGTCGGGCTTGGTGTTCGGCTCGCCCGGCTGGAACTGCACCGGGGTCGTCGGGACGTGGCGCGGGTAGTGCAGGTCCGTGCGGGCGATCTTGGCGATCTCGAACAGCCCGCCGAGGTCGAGCGGCGCCGGCAGGCGGTAGACCTCCTGCTCGGTGATGTCGAGCTCGCGCACCAGGAGGTCGAGCGTCACCGGGTCCATGTCCTCGGTGATCTCGAGCCGGATCGGCGGGCCGAAGCGACGGCGGAGGAGCTCCCGCTCGAGTGCCTGGATGAGGTTCTCGGCCTCGTCCTCCTCGATCTCGACGTCCTCGTTGCGGGTGATCCGGAACACGTGGTGCTCGAGGACCTCCATGCCGGGGAACAGGTCCGGCAGGTGGTTCGCGATGAGGTCTTCGAGGGGGATGAAGCGCAGCCGCCCCGAGTTGTCGTCCGGGAGCTTGATGAAGCGCGGGTAGTTCTGCGGCACCTTGAGGCGCGCGAACTCCTGCCGCTGCGACTTCGGGTTGCGCACCCGCACCGCCAGGTTGAGCGACAGACCGGAGATGTAGGGGAACGGGTGCGCCGGGTCGACCGCGAGCGGCATGAGCACCGGGAAGATCTGCTCGCTGAAGTACTCGCGCATCCGCAGGCGGTCGTCCTCGCCCAGGTCGGACCAGTGCTCGACGTGGATGCCGGCGGCGTCGAGGTCGGGCTTGAGCGACCCGATGAAGGCCCTGGCGTGCCGTTCCTGCAGCTCGTGCGCCTTCATCGCGATGTCGCGCAGGACGTCGCTCGGCGCGCGACCGACGTTGGTGGGGACCGCGATGCCGGTGTCGATGCGGCGCTTCAGGCCGGCGACGCGGACCATGAAGAACTCGTCGAGGTTCGACGCGAAGATCGCGAGGAAGTTCGCACGTTCGAGCAGCGGCTGCGTCCGGTCTTCGCCAAGCTCGAGCACGCGCTGGTTGAAGCGGAGCCAGCTGAGCTCGCGGTCGAAGTACCGGTCCGAGGGGAGCGACTCGTGCTCGATCTCCACGACCTCGTCGAAGTCGTCGAGGTCGTTCGCGACGGAGTCGCCGTCCAGCTGCGGTTCGGTGTCCATGGCCACATCCTGCCACCAGCACCCTGCACCGGGGGCTGCCCGGGTGGCGCCTGTGGAGACGGGCGGTGAACGGGCGGGGATGTGGAGGACGGTGCGGGTGTCCACAGGCAGCACCGAGCGGGTGGACGAATCGGTATGTTGGTCGGGGTCACAGCCTCCAGGGGGATCCGCTGCGGAGGCTCGTCGACCATCACGACCAGCACCACTTCTCCGGGGGGACGAGCCACCATGGCTGACCAGCTGCACGCCAACACCGATCCGATCGAGTTCGACGTCGCGACCGCTGATGCGCTCGGCAGTGCCATGCGCAGCGCAGCCAGTGCGATCGACGGGCAGGTCGGAAGCCGTCAGTCGTACGTGTCGACGGCATCGCAGGAGTTCCGCGGCCACTTCTCGGAGCTGTTCACCGAGAACGCGAGCGTCGCGAAGAGCGACGGCACGACCATCTCCGACATGATGCGCACGGTTGCCGGCTGGGTCGACCAGATGAAGACGGCTGCCGCGGAAGAACGCGAACGCCGTCGCCAGGCCCGTGAGTGGCAGGAGCAGCAGGCCGACCGCAACGGGTTCGAGAAGTGGCGGGACGACTTCTTCGGCTGGGGGAACCCGCCGGACATCGAGAACAAGCCCGCGCCTCCCTTCGGCCCCGCGGAGATGCAGCCGAAGCCGAGGCAGACGCCGTCACCGGGCTCGGGTGGCGGCGGCGGGGGCGGGACGTCGTCCGCGAAGCCAGAAGACCTCCGCTCCTTCGCCACGGGCTCGACGTCGTTGAACTCGGAGCTGTCCGGGAGACCCGGGGTGCTCCGGGGCAAGCTGTCCGACTTCGCGTCCCGGTGCTCATGGGGCACGATCAACGCGGACGGGCTCGTCGCCGGCTTCGAGCGGTGGCTTGCAGCCAACGACCAGGACGTCGCCTGGGCGAAGACCATCGCCGACGCCTTCGCCGCCGCCGGGGGTGAAGGCGCGGTCTCGACCGTGTCCGACGCAGCGCTCGGCGCAGCCCTGCAGGCCGCGGGCGTGTCGGCGAACCGGACCGACCTGCAGATCGATCCGCCCACCGCCTACGGCGCGCAGCCGACGACCGGTTACTCGATGGACCCGGTCAACACGACGACCGGCAACTTCCTCGAGCCGGAGCTCGACCTCTCCTTCGACGGCGCATCCGCGTCCCTCAGGGTCTCGCGCATGTACAACTCCCTCGACCAGCGGGTCGGGGTCTTCGGCCCGGGGTGGGCGTCCGTCCTCGAGACCCGCCTGCTCCTCGACGACGAGGGCGCGTCCTTCGTCGGTGCCGACGGCCGGCTCGTCCGCTTCCCCCGGGCCGGCACCGGTTGGGCGCGCGGCGTCGGCGAGAACCGGTGGCTCACGACGGAGGCAGACCTCCTGGTCGTGCGGGACAACGAGGGTGGTCGCATCGACTTCACCCCGACTGGTCTCTGGGTCGGCGAGAGCGCCGGACCCGGAACCGCCGTGGTGGTGGAACGGGACGCTTCCGACGCCGTCGTGCGTCTCCGCCACGAACGCGGTCGCTTCGTGGACGTCGAGTACGTCGACGGTCGTGTCGCCGTGCTGCGGGCCTCCGACGGACGTCGGGGGGAGTACGGGTACGACGACCGAGGGCGCCTGGTCTCGGCCGCGACCCCGCTCGGGACCAGGACGTACGGCTGGGACGAGGACGACCTCATCGTGACGGTCACGAGTGCCGACGGCGTGCTCGAGGTCGACAACGTGTACGACGCGCAGCGTCGTGTCGTCGAGCAGACCAGCCCGCACGGCCGCCGGGTCCGGTTCGCCTACCTTCCCGGCCGCGTGACCGTGGTCTCCGACCAGGACGGGACGCGTTCGAACGCCTGGATCGCGGACCCGAAGGGTCGACTCGTCGGGATCATCGACTCGGATGACCGTCGACAGTCGATGAGCTACGACCCGCACGGCAACCTCGTGTCAGCGACGGAACGCGACGGTTCAGTCACCGTGCACGCCTACGACGCGCGGGGCCGCCGTACACGGACGGTCACGCCGACCGGTGGGGACCTGACGTACGGCTACGACGACGCCGACCGCGTCACGACCGTGGTCACGGAGAGCGGCAGCGTCGTCACGTACGAGTACGACGGTGACGAGCGTGACCCGTCGGTCGTCATCGACCCGATGGGCGGACGAACCGAACTCACGTGGGACCACGGCCTGCTCCTCCGGGTCGTCGACCCCACCGGTGTCGCGCTCAGCCTCGACCACGACGCGTCGGGCGAGCCCGTCGCCGTGACCAACGCTGCCGGGCAAGTCGCACGGATCGAGCGGGACGCCGCGGGTCACGCCGTCGCGACCATCAGCCCCACCGGCGCCCGCACGGAGTACCGCTACGGTGCCGACGGTCAGGTCGTCGCTCGCCGCGACCCCGACGGCGCGACGTGGACGGTCGAGTACACCGCGGGTGGACGCGTCAGTGCCGTGACCGACCCGATCGGCGCGCGGACCGTCCTCGCCTACGGCGCGGAGGGTGAACTCGCCTCCACGACCGATGCGCTCGGACGGACCACCCGCCGGACCTACGACGACCAGGCCAACCCACTGCAGGTCACCCTGCCGAGCGGCGCGTCCTGGACCTTCGCGCACGACGCCTTGTCGCGCCTCCAGTCCGTCGTCGACCCCACCGGCGCAGTGTGGCGCCGGGAGTACGGGGTCAACGGCGACCTGCGCGCCGTGACCGACCCCACCGGAGTCCGCACGGAGTTCTCGGACGACCCGGCCACCGGCATCTCCACGTTGTCGGACGCGTTCGCGACGACCACCGTCCGGTCCGACGAGTTCGGACGGCCCGTCGAGGTGACGTCCGACGAGACCGGTTCCGAACTCCTGACGTACGACGCTTGTGGCCGACCGGTCGAGCTGGTGGACGGTGAGGGTGGCCTCACCCGTATCGAGCGCGACGCGAGTGGCCGGATCAGCGCGATCACGTCGCCGAGCGGTGGGCGGACGACCTACGAGTACGACGCCTGTGGCCGGCCTTCGGCCGCCACCGATCCACTCGGCGCGCGGACGACGATCACCTACGACGCAGACTCACGGGTCGTCGCGCGGACCCTGCCGACGGGTGACGTCGAGCGCATCGAGTACGACGTCGTCGGACGCGTCGTCGCGCGGACCGCACCCGGAGAAGGAACGGCTCGCTACCGCTGGGACGCGGCCGGGAGGCTCGTCTCCGTCCACGACGCACGTCACGGTCGACGCCGGTTCCGCTACGACGCCGCGGGTCAGCTCACCGAGGCCGAGAACGGCGTCGGTGGAGTGACCGCCTACACGTACGACGTCGACGGGCGCCTGACCAGCGCGACCGACCCGGTGGGTGGCATCACCCGGTACACCTACGACGGCGCCGGACGGCTGACTGCCATCACGGATCCGCTCGGCAGGACGACCACCGCACGACTCGACCCCGCCGGCCGCCGCATCCAGCAGACGGACCCCGACGGCGGGGTGGTCGAATGGGCGTACGACGCTGCAGGACGTGAGCAGCGGCTCTCGGTGGACGGCGCCCTCGTGGCCGAGACCACGCACGACAGGGCTCGGCGGACCGTCGTCGTCACCGACCACACGCGCGGCCCCGGACGGGACATCGAGCACGAGCTGTGCTTCGACCGGCGGGGTCTGCTCGTCCGGCGAAGCCGAGGTGCGCGGGCGATGTCGTGGGAGTACGACGCCGACGGCCGTCGTACGGCGCGCACGGACCCCGACGGCAACCGCACGACATGGCGCAGGGACGCCGCCGGCCGCGTCGTCGGCGTCGAACGGGAAGGACTCGCGCCCGCCGCGTTCACCCTGGACACCCTCGGGCGCATCGTCCAGGTCTCGACCGGTGACGTCGTCCAGTCGTGGTCCTACGAGCGCGGGGCGCTCGTCGAACACACCGCGACCACGCCGGAAGGCGGCACGACGACCCGCATCGACCGCGACGAGGACGACCGCATCGCGGCGATCACCGGCGCGGACGGCCGGAGGACCTACACCCATGACGCCGCGGCGCAGCTGGTCAGTGCGCTCGACGACGGCGGCCGTGGGCGGACCTGGCGGTACGACGCCGCGGGACGCCTCGTCGCCGAGACCGTCGACGGTGCGGAACTCCGACACGAGTACGACGCTGCCGGGCAACTCGTTGCCACCACCGGTGCTGACGGTGCGCGGACCGAGTACGTGCACGACGGACTCGGACGGCGCGTCCGGCGGACTGCTCCGGACGGTTCGACCACCGAGTACGCATGGTCGGACCTCGGGTTCCTGGCCGGCGTCGTCCAACGGGACGCGACGTACGACGAGACCGGCCGACTCGAGGTGTGGACCGACGCCCTCGGAGAGGTCGCGGAGGTCGGAGGATCGGACACCTGGTGGGACACCGCTGCGGGAGTCCCGGTCCTGGCCTCCGTCGGCGCGACGCCTGTCCTGGAGGCTCCGGGCGGGATCGTGGCCATCGACGGGAACTGGACGGCGTCGACCTGGCGTGTGGCGCGTGCGACCGATGTGACCGACCCCTGGGCGCTCCTTGCATCGACGAACGGGATCGGCGGCGGAGCTGCCCTGCCGTCCGGCGTCGGGCTGACCCCGGGCGGCAGCCTGAGCATCGCGGGGATGGAGTGGCTCGGGGCCCGGGTGTACGACCCCGTGGCGAAGGGCTTCCTGTCGACGGACCCGCTCGCTCCGGTCATCGGAGCTGGGTGGTCGGGGAACCCCTACTCGTACGCGGGGAACGACCCGCTGCACACGGTCGACCCGCTCGGGCTGCGGCCGGCGACGGACAAGGACCTGCAGGCGTACCGGGATGCGCACCAGGGCGTGGTCGGACGAGCGAAGCAGATCATCGACGACAACGCTGACCTCATCGGGAAAGTAGCGGTGGGAGTCGGCGTCGTCTTGGCCGTGGCATCGCTCTTCACACCGGTCGGTCCGCTGACCTTGATGGCAATGGTCGGAGCTGGGGCGACCATGAGCGGAGGACTGTCGGTCTTGCAGCAGAAGTCGGAGGACGGCAAGGTCGATTGGGGCAAAGTGGGCATTGACACCGCCATCGGTGGCGTAACCGGTCTCGTCGGCGGTGGGGCAGCGAATCTGCTCACGAAGGCGGCACCAGCGCTGGAAGCATTCGCCGCGCCAGCCGTCTCGCGTATCGGCAGCCCAGTCCTCCGACAGGTCGCGACTGCAACGGCGGGGGAAGCAGGGAGGTCCGCATTGGCCGCAGGTGCTCAGGGTGCGACGTCGAATGGGCTCTCCTATCTCGCCGATGGTGACAAGCACAACAAGTCGGCCGCCGAATTCTGGGACACCACGGCTGACGGCTTCAAGCTGGGTATGCTGGCCAGTGGTGCGTCGAGCGCTCTCGCGCCGATTGCGGCAAGGGCTCCTGGGCTTTCTGAGTTGCCAGGTATGGGCAAAGCACTGGGAACGGCCACGGATCACTTCCTGAACGGCGCGGCAAGTGTCGTGAACGAGGTGACGAAGCCTGCTGATCCGGGCAGCGGCCCCTCGATCATCAAACTCAGGGACTCTTTCCTGGGTGGTGTGATGCAGGGGGCGGAAGGGCCCAACCGCTGAACAGGGGAAAGAAGTAAGGGAGCAAATTTGGATACCTTCGGACAACCAGCGAAAAGTCCCCGGAATCTGTCAAGACCTGTCAAGTGGGTGATCTCTCTGCTGGTGCTGGCGCTCTTCGCGCTCGTGCTCTTCGTATTCCTGATCGGTCCCACGATGCTCGAGAAGTACGACAGTGCGCACAGAACGACGATCAGTTGCGAGATGACGGCCGCCTACGCCGGGTCGGCTTCAAGTCGATCTTTGAAGGGAGTCGGCACGTCGTCCAACCAGGTCGAGTACCGATCAACCGACTGCGGAACGCTTGTGATGAGCGGAGGGCTCACCACCGAGGCAGCCGAGGAGAAGGCAGCCGAGATCGTGCGCGGTGGGCGTTACGAAGTCAAGATCGGTGCGGGATCTGCACGTCTTCGGGGCTTGTTCCAGGGCATCGGAGTTGCTCCGAACGTCTTTGATGTGCGGGCTGAAACTGACAGATGAGGCCTGTTCGAGAGCGGTACAGCGCGCTCGCTGCAGGGCGGGCATAGGAACAGACGCCATCCACGACGTTTTCGAGTATCGCTGGGGAGCTTGTGCGGCGCCTGACGTCGGCGCGTGTCAGCAGCCGATTCCGCTCGTATTCGTTTTTTTGGCAGCACCGGCAGCGCTGTTCCGGTCTGATCCGGCGGCGACCGTGTCTACGGCAGCTTTCCCGTGGCGTCGATCGGTGCCGCTGGCGGACTGATCTGCATCGTGAGGGTCTTCCACATCTGCCGCGCACGAACCGGCTACTTGAATGGAGTGACATCCGACAATGCTGAAAAGCCTGGGCGTCGTATCGAATGCGATCCTGTTCGATCGCTCTCGATGGGCAAGGGCTCGATCGTACCGCGGGGGCTTTTCGACTTCTTCAATCTGCCGCCCAGGGTCCACAGGACTGATGGCTGGTAGCGATGACGTGCGCCCGAACACGGCTGTCCCGGACGGGTCGAGTGTCAGCACGGAACGCGCGGCGCTCCGTGACGATCCGGACCCTGGCGCTCGCGGATCTCGTTTGTCACTCGTCACCGCGAACAGGATGAGTTGAGTCGGTGAGTCACAGCCTCGCGCACGGTGATTGGCCCCGGATGTCGGAACGCAAAGCCGCAGTGATGACCTTGGGCTGGCTGCTGTCGCTTGCCGTCATTTTCTTGATGTTCGTGATCTGCCCGCTCGCGCTGAGGGCGTACGACCATTCACACCCAAAGACGGTCACCTGTGAAGGTTCCACTGCTGAAGCGACCTCGGTCAGGGTGTCGTCGACCAACCTGTCGAGTACGAGCATCCCGCAGGTCGAAGTCACGACGAAGAGTTGCGGCGTCCTCAACATCCAACGTGGAATCACTGATGAGAACCGCGGTCGTATCGCTGCCTCACTGAAGCCAGGCGACTGGGAACTCGTCGTCGGTGCGGAATCCTTCAACTTCCGTGAGGTGCTGGGACTTCTGCGGGTACAACCAGAGATCGTGAGCTACCGAATGGATCAGTGAGTTGGGGAAGAGGACGCTCTCGAGGCCGGTGGCGGCTCCCTCGAGGTGAGGGCCCTGTTGCGGGTGTTCGGTGCCTCGCCGGAACTCCTCGGATACCGTCGTTCTTGAGTTCGCCGCATGGTCCGCGCAGGCGCGACCGGAGGGACGACATGAGCTTGCTTGACCTGATCGACACCCTGGACCAGCGCGGCGCTGAGGACGCAGCCTCCGACGAACAGATCCACGCGGTTCGGTCCGTCCTCACCCGTGCTCTGGCGCAGGAGCACGAGAGCCCCGTGTCCCGGTCGTTGGTGCGGGAGGCCGGACGGCTGGTCGCGGATTCGTGGCCCGTTCGAAGCGAACTCGGCGCGCTGGTGCTGACCTTCTCGCAATCGGCGTAGCTCGGGTCTTGGTGATCACTGCACCGAGGGCCGAACGGCCCGCGAGTCATCGCCGTTGGTCTGTCGCCCGAACGGGGGACCCGGGCGCCTGTGGACAGTCGTCCCTGCGCAGCGCAGCCCCGTTAGGATCGAGTTGCTTGTCGGTTCTTGAGGGGGACGGTCGTCAATGTCGTTGCGCATGCTGCATCCAGGGGTACGAACGAGGAACGGCCGCGCGCTCGCCGTGGTCGCGGTGGCAGGTGCTGCTGCGCTGGTGCTCTCGGGGTGCACCTCGTCGGATCGGACGGTCGACAAGCCGTCGCGTGTGCTGCAGACGGTCGACACGAAGCTGGCGGCAGACGGGTCGATCACCGCGATCTCCGACACCGCGATCTCGGTCGGCACGGACGGGTCCTCGTCGGCGGTCACCGAGCACGACACGGCGAAGGCGGCGGCCGACCTGCCGCTCCGCGTGACGACGCAGTACACGACGGCGAAGAAGAGCGGCACTGACCTCGCGGACCTGGCGGGCTACTCCGGCCGGGTCGAGATCGACCTGACCGTCGAGAACCTGACCGTACGGTCCCGCAACCTCACGTACGACGTGGCGGGCGCCTCCCGGACGACTCCGGCTCTCGTCGGTGCGCCCTTCAGCATCGCGGCGTCCACCGTGCTGCCCGGGACGAAGCCCAGCAACATCGTCACCGACACGTCCGACGACGCCACCGCGACGGACGGTGTCGTCAGCGCCAACGGCGACGGCGACGCGGTCGTGCAGTGGGGACGACTCCTCGCGCCGCCGACGTCCGGCGCCAGCACGACCCTGCACCTCGTCGCGAACGTCGACGACTTCGCGGCACCCTCGTTCGACATGGCTGCGCAGCCGGGCATCTCGACGGACCTCTCCTCGGCCGGTGTGGTGGACGCGGCCTTCGGGTCCGACACCGACTCCGAGCTGGCGCTGCAGCGACGGACCATCGATCTCATCTCCCAGGTCAACGAGGTCCTCGCGCGCGCCGGCGGCACGATCACCGAGGTCCGTTCGAACCTCGAGACGACCTCCGCGACCCTCGGTGTCCGCACGGCCGAGCGGCTCAAGGAGAGCAGTTCGTCGCTGGCCAGCACGATGAAGTCGCTCTCGGGTCAGCTCGGCTCGCTCAAGGGCGACCTCGGGTCGACGGTGAGCGGTACCCAGTCCACGGTCCTGCAGCAGTTGCAGGAGACGACGGGCAGCCTCGACGCGCTCCTCGGTGACACCTCTGCGACCGCGCCGACGCCGGCGATCGACGGCAACGGCTGTGCCGCCGAACCGCAGCAGGCTGCCGGTGGCGCCAGTGTCTACGGCAACCTGTTGCGCGTGTCCGCTCAGCTCGCCGGGTACGCGGATGCGAGCGAGGCCTGCAAGCAGCAGGTCAGTGCCCAGCTGGCGTCGTCGGTCGGGCCGGAGAAGCCGGACGCGACGAACTGTGCGCTGCCGTCGAACAAGTCGTCCCTGACGTGTGCGCTCTTCGCGTCGTCGACGACGATCACGCAGGCGCTCACCGGTCTCGTCGTCACGGGTGACTCCCTGGCCGAGAGCCTCCGCCCGCAGCTCGCAGACGACGCCATCGCCAGCTACGGAACGCTCGACGGTCAGCTCGCGGGGATCGACAAGATCCTCGACGAGCTCGAGCAGAACTCTGGTGACGGCGCCACGGGCACCCGGGATGCGCTGCAGGACCTGCAGGAACGGATCACGGCGGCACGCAGCGGGGTGAAGCCGATCGCGGAGCAGATCCGAGCGGTCCACAGCCAGGCAGACGGGGCGCGCAGATTGATCGGCGCCGTGGGTGACACCGGGTTGTCACGCTCGATGCAGGCGCAGAACGCCGCACTCGCGCAGCGGATCTGCCAGATGATCGCGCCCTCCGACTCCGGCGACGGCGGTGTCCTGCCGACCTTGCCGACGCTCCCGGGGCTGACGGAGCAGCAGGCGGACGAACTCCGCTCCTACCTGACCACGACGCCGTGCGTCGATGAGGGTGATGGACGACAGCTCACGCCGCCGGCACTCTACGGTCAGACCATGGAGGCACGACTCGCCGACCAGACTCGTCGTTGGGACGCGGTGTTGCTCGCGACTGACGTCGACGACCAGACGTCGCCGATCGGCAGCGCCGTGAACGTCCTCAACCAGACTCTCCAGCAGGTCGATGACGCCCGCAAGGCGGTTGAAAACAGTGTCAACTCGGGACAGGGGACGGTCACCGGAGCCCTGAAGCGCCTCCAGGACGCGTCTGCTGCTGCCAACGCGGCGGGCGACGCGCTCAAGGGCAAGCTCGACTCCGTCAAGACGGACCAGGACGCGCTTGCGCAGAAGGTGAAGGACGCCTTCGCCGATGCCGACGCGGAGACGTCGAAGAAGATCGACGCCCTCATCGACCAGCAGGTCCGCGACGTCTCGGCGCAGGCCACCACGAGCAACGCGGCGGTCATCAAGGCGTTCGACCAGTCCGTCGCCGGCCTCCGCTCCACCTCGAAGGACGTGACGGCGGGCGCCAAGGGCACGATCGACGGCCAGAAGGGCAAGCTCGAGCGTGAGAACGCCGCCCTCGCGAGCGCCGTCGACGAGCAGACGAAGCAGAGCCTCGCCCGGATCGACGCGAGCACCACTGCGTCGACCCGTGACGTCGAGGGCGCGAGCACGCTGCTCACCGGCGACCTCAACCGCGTGATGCTCGACCTCGGCGACCGCAAGGTCAACGGGTCCGGCATCCTCGGCGCGATGGCGACCAGCGCGGCGAAGTCGGACTCTGCCGACTACCAGCTGGCCCTCGCATCGCAGAACGCTGCCGGGTACGCCAACGTCCGCGCCGAGGACGTGGCGGGCATCCTGCTGCAGCAGGAGCAGTTCCGGGCCTCGCTCGACGCCGCGACCGCCCTGCCCGCGTTCCGGATGGACGTGCCGAAGGGCGCGACCTCCACCACGCTGTACGCCTTCACCATCGGAGCGGCACGATGACGCACCAGGCCGTCGAGGACCAGCAGAGCGCCGGCGGGCCGCGGCAGCCCCTCGTCGTCGTTGCCCTGGCGGTCCTCGTCATCGCCGTGGTCCTGGCCGTGGTGGTCTTCGTGATCGACCGGAACACCCCGGCTGCCGAAGCCGTCCCGGCGACGGTCCCGGTGCCGATCCGGGTGGCGCACGTGCCCGACGGCACGAAGATCGGCGTCGTCGTGACGCTCGGCGACGGCGAGGGGTCCGAGTGGGACGAAGCCGCGCAGGGAGCCCTCGTGGCGGCGAAGCGTCTGACCCTCGGTGGGACCGACGTGGAACTCGTCACCCGGAACGACGGCGGCAGTGCGAGCGGGGCGAAGCGCGCCGTCCAGCAGCTCGTCGACAGCGGCGTTGCCGGCATCGTCGTCGCCTCGTCCGGGGCGCACGTCTCGGGCGCGCTCGACGCGGCATCCGACGCTGGCGTCCCCGTGGTGCTCCCGTACGCCGACGGCGGGGACGGGTCCTGGTCGACCGCACCCTCCCGGGCCTCGGTCAGCGCCGCGATGCAGCGTGCGATCCGCGGCGCTGACTCCCCGCTGCTCGTGGACCTGGGCGGCGGTGCTCCGTCCGGTATCCGGTTCGCCCACGTGATGGACGCCGACGACGCGGCAGACGACGCTGCGCTCGCGACGACCGTGGCCCAGCGGACCGGTGCTGCCCCGACGACCACCGCGACGTCGGACGCGACCGCCGACACGACGGACACCGAGGCCACGAAGCCCGACTCCGACGCGGTCGTGGTGAGCGGTCCGGCGGCACGGCAGGGTGCGTTCGTCGCGGCGCTGCAGTCCGCCGACGTCACCGTCCCGGTCGTGCTCACCCCCGACGCGACGAGCCCGGCGTTCGGCACCGCCCTCGCCGCGGCGAACGGCAGCCTGTCGGGCACCTTCGTCTCGACGGGGGTCGCGACGGACGATGCACGCGCGTTGACCTCGGACGCCCAGGGCCGTTCGATGTCCGCGTTCCTCGGCGGGGTCCGGGTCCTGTCCGATGACGCGGAAGCGCAGAACCTCACGGCCGATCAGCCGTTCAGCGCGGTCGCGTGGGCGGCCGACTCCCGGAGCCACGACGCGGTCGTCGCGCTCGTCCGCGCCGTCGGCGCCGCGCGCAGCGACGAGCCGTCGGCAGTCGCTGACGCACTCTCGACGCTGCGCCTCGATGCGTCGGACGGCCTCGCCGGTCCGGCACTCGACTTCCGGCAGCAGCAGGCCCTCCGCGCCGATGCGACCGTCCTCGCGGCCTCCTCGCAGACGCTCGGGCTGCGTCCGGCGACGACCGAGCAGACCGCATCGCTCGTCTGGTTCCAGGACTCGACGGCCCGCTGACCCACCGGGCCAGCGGGACCGACGGGGACGAGCAACACCCCACCACCCCACGGACGAGGAGGAGCGCGCATGCGTCTGCTGATCGAGCTCGACGACCGACGTGAAGCGGTGGAGGTCGACGGCTGGGCGAACGCCGGCTGCCTGGGTGAGCTGGTCGAGTCGGCGACGGGCCTGGCGCTGGAACCCGGCACGACCCTCGCGGTCGACGGGCACCGGACGAGCGTCGACACGCCCCTCCGTGACCTGGTCCTGCTCGAGGGCTCACGCATCGCCCGCACCCCCGAGGAGCGCCCGCAGTTGGTCGACGGGTGGACGGTCACCCTGGCGGGTGGTCTCGTCACGGGTGCGGTGGTGTCGGTCCCGCGGTCCAGGAGGCTCGTGGTCGGCCGCGCCCCGCAGGCCGACCTGGTCCTGCCCACCGAGAGCGCCTCGTGGGAGCACTGCACGCTCGAGCTCGAGGAGGACGGCGTCCGGATCCGTGACGCCGGTTCGACGAACGGCACCGTGGTGGCGGGGGAGCGCATCGACGAGGACGGCGTCCTGGTCGAGGTCGGCACGAGCGTCATCGTCGGCGGCGCGGTCCTGCTCGTCCGCCCGGACCTGCACGAGACGCCGGTGCCTGCGCCCGGGTCCCTGCCGAACCTGACCCCGGCGGCGACGGCTCCCTTCAACCGTCCGCCGCGCCCTGGACGCAACACCGCGGTCGAGCCGGTGTCCCCGCCGACGAAGCGCGACGTGCCGCCCGCGTCGAAGTTCAGCTGGATCACGGTCGCGGCTCCGCTGGTGCTGGCCGGGGCGATGGTGCTCCTGCTCGGCGACGCTCGGTTCGCGCTCTTCGCCCTCCTCAGCCCGGTGACGGCGATCGGCATGTGGTTCGAGCAGAAGCACCGGCGGGCGCGGAACCTCAAGGAAGAGGACGAGCGCTTCGCCGAGGCGGTCCGCGGCTTCAGCGGCGAGATCACCGCGGCCGCCGCCATCGAGGCAGCGCGCCGGCAGGAACTCGTGCCGGACCCGGCGAGCGTCGTGCGGCGTGCGCTCCTGCCGGCCACGACGCTCTGGCAGCGTCGGGCCGACGACGTGGACTTCCTCAGCCTGCACGCCGGCACGGGCGACGCACCGTGGCGGCCGGAGCTGGACTCGCGCGCGACGCAGACGAAGCTCGAGGACGACGCCAAGGCCGCGATCGAGTCGAGCAAGCTCACCGCCGCGCCCGTCGTCGCCGACCTCAGTGACGCCGGCGTGGTCGGCATCGTCGGTGATCGCGAGGGCGCTCTCGCCTTGGCCCGCAGCCTCCTGGTCCAGGCGACCGTGCACTGCGGACCCGCCGACCTGACCGTCGGCGTCTTCTGCGACCGGGGCCGCGAGGACGACTGGTCCTGGGCCTCCTGGCTGCCGCACGCCCGCGTGGCGGGCAGCAGCACCGGCCAGCGGTGGATGTCGGCGCAGCGTGACCAGGGCGCCGCGGTGCTCCGCGGCCTGCGCGAGTCCATCGACGAGCTGCCGACCCCGGAGCTCCTCGTCCTCATCGACTCCGAGGTCCTCACCGAGGGTCGCGACGCCCCGGCCCGCAGCCTGCTCGGGCACGGCAGGAGTGCCCTCGGGCAGGTGCGCCGTCCGGGCGAGCGTCCGCGCCGGGTGAGCGGGATCGTCATCGCGACGAACGAGCAGCAGCTCCCCGCGGCCTGCACCACGATCATCACGGTCAGCGCGGACGCCGCGGCGACCGTCTACCGCCCCGAGGACCGGACCCGCGTCGAGGACGTCGTGCTCGCCGGGCTGTCGCCCGAGGCCGCCGAGCTCTGCGCCCGCCACGTCGCCCACTTCGACGACCCCGAGCTCCTGGTGCCGGGAGCGTCGCTGCCAGCGCTCGTCCGGCTCCCCGACCTGCTCACCGGCGCCGACACCACCGAAGCGCTCTCCGGCGCAGCCGCGATCCGGGCCGCCTGGGAGGCCCGCACCGGCTTCTCGACGCCCATCGGCTCGTCCGAGAGCGGCGTCCTCGAGATCGACCTGGTCCGCGACGGCCCACACGGCCTGGTGGGTGGCACGACGGGTTCCGGCAAGAGCGAGTTCCTGCGGTCCTTCGTGGCCGGCCTCGCCGCCCGCAACGACCCGACACGGCTCAACTTCCTGCTCGTCGACTTCAAGGGCGGCGCCGCGTTCGCCGCCTGCGAGCGTCTGCCGCACACCATCGGCACGATCAGCAACCTCGACGAGCAGCTCGCCGACCGGGCGATCCGTGCCCTCGAAGCCGAACTCGGTCGTCGCCAGCGGGTGTTCGCCGCCGCGGGTGCGGACATCGACAACCTCGACGCGTACCTGGCGACGAAGCCGGCGGAGCCGATGCCCCGACTGCTCTTCGTGGTGGACGAGTTCGCGATGCTGGCGAAGGACTTCCCGGACGTCCTGACCTCGCTCGTGGCGATCGCCGCGGTCGGTCGCACCCTCGGCGTCCACATGATCCTCGCGACCCAGCGACCGGCCGGTGTCGTCAGTGAGGACATCCTCGCGAACACCAACATGCGTGTCGCACTCCGTGTGCAGAGCCGTGAGGACTCGACGAACGTCATCGGCGTCCCCTCGGCAGCCGGCATCGGCCGCCAGCAGACCGGTCGCGCCTACGTGAAGCTCGGGCAGGACGACATCACACCGGTGCAGACCGCGCTGGTCACCGGCCGCGCTCGCGACCTCCGCGCCGAGCAGCCGGTCACCGTGCGCCCGACCGACGTCTTCGGCGTGCCGGCTCCGGTGGCCTTCGCCGCTCCGGCCGCCTCCGACCTGACCGACCTCGACGTCCTCATCGATGCCATCTCGGCTGCGAACGACGAGGCCGGGTACGCCCCGCCCCGTCCGATCTGGCCGGAGGCCCTGGGCGCGTCCGTCCCGCTCGACACGCTGGTCCCGACGGACACCGCAGGCGCAGCGAGCACGGTCCCGGTCGCCCTCGCCGACGACCCGGACAACCAGCGGCAGGTCCCCACCGGCTGGGACCGGACCGAGGGCAACCTCATGCTCATGGGCATCCCCGGCAGTGGGACGAGCACCGCGCTGGCGTCGATCGCACTGCAACTCGCACGGACCACGAGCCCTGAGGACCTCGACCTCCTGGTGCTCGACATGGGCGCCGGCGACCTGGCCCCGCTCGCCGACTTGCCGCACACCAGCGCGTACGTCGGCTCCGGAGCGGGTGCCGGTGAGCTGCAGGCCCGGATGCTCCGCTACCTGCGGACCGAACTCGACCGTCGCCGTGCGGCCCCCGGTGGTCGCCGCGCGGTCGTCCTGCTCGACGGCCTCGCCGCGCTCCGTGACGAGTACCAGGACTTCGAGGGTCAGCAACTCCTCGACGCCCTCTACCGCGTGTACGCCGAGGGGCCCGCGCTCGGCATCTCGTTCGCGGTCTCGACCACCCGGGCGAAGGCCGTCCCGTCCGCCATGGACGAGGTCACGACACAGAAGTGGCTCTTCCGCCTCGCCGACCCGTACGACTACGCGACGATCGGCGTCCGCCCGAAGGACGTCCCGCCGCCGGTCCCGGGTCGCTTCATCGACTCGATCAGCAAGCTGCAGTCCCACGTCGGCACCCCGGGCGGGACCCTGGCTGAGGCCGTCCGTGCCGTCGCCGAGCGTTGGCCCGGTACGGCGCCGAAGGCCAGCGCCGTCGGTCGCCTTCCCGGAGCGGTGTCGGTCGCAGACCTCGGTGTCCCCGCTCGCTTCGACACCGAACCGTGGCAGATGCCGATCGGGATCGCGGAGGACGACCTCGGAACCGCCGTCCTCGAGGTGTACGACGGCGAGCACGTCCTGGTCGCAGGCCCGGCACGTTCCGGCAAGTCGTCGGTCCTCCTCGCCCTGGCTGAGTCGGCGCGCAACACGGAGGGCGTCCGACCGTCGGTGTGGGCGATCTGCGACCGTCGCTCACCCCTGGCCACCGGCTCGTTCGACCGCATCGCCGTCGGGGCGGACGAGGTCCCGGCGCTCCTCGCGGGCATCCGCCTCGAGCGCGGCCCGGTCCTGCTGCTCATCGACGACGCCGAACGGTTCGACGACGGCGACCAGAGCATCGCGTCGCTGCTGTCGACCGAGCGTCCTGGCCTCTGCGTCGTGGCATCCGGCCGGTCCGCCGACCTCCGTTCGATGTACAGCCACTGGACGCGGGCGGTCCGGAAGTCCCGGTGCGGGGTGCTCCTGCAGCCGGACGTCGACTATGACGGCGAGCTCCTCGGCGTGACCCTGCCGCGCCGATCGCCGGTGGCACTGACCGTCGGCCGTGGGTACGCCGCCTCGGGAGGCGCGGTCCGCCTCGTGCAGACCGCCTCCGCCGCCAGCTGACCGCCGGTCCGCGGCACGCCTGCGCCTGCCCAGGGGCGTCGGTTCGGTACGCGAAAGCGACAGTTCTGCGCCGACAGTCCGCGCTCATCTGTCGCTTTCGCGGGGCAGACCACCGGCCGGGAGGCGCGTGGCGGCACGGCCACGCGCCTCCCGGCCGCGGACCGGGCCGCCGGACCCGCCGCCGACCTCAGTCGCGCGTGGTGATCCCGAACGGGTCGCTCTCGAGGTTCGTGAAGTTCCCCACGGTGGCCCGCACCGTGCAGGACGGTGCCACCGACAGCGCGGTCACGACGAGCCCGTCGGACGACACCGCCAACGCTCCCGAGCAGCCGTCGGCGAACCGGACGCCGGACTCTCCGCCGGCGATGTCGACGAGCATCTCGGACGGCCGACCGGTGCTCGGGCTGCGGTACAGCGGGTTGAGGTCGTCCGCACCGCTCGGCCACACCGGGACGAGCGTGACGGGCAGGGCGGTCTGGCTGACCGTGCGGTCCGGGGTGCGGACGTCGATGCCCTGCAACCGCTGAACCGGGTACGCGGTGCCGCTCACGGACTGGTCGGTCACGGCGGCGGTGGTCGCGGCGCCGACGCCGTCGAGCCACTCCTGCAGCGCCGAGCCACCCGACCCGGAACCGGCGGCCGCCGAGGAACCGGAGCCAGACGACCCAGACCCGGAGCCAGACGACCCGGACCCGGACGACCCGGACCAGGCCCCCGACTCGATCGCGTCCACGGGCACCGTCGCCTGCACGGTCACGGACCCACCGGCCTCGACGTCGACGCCCGACAGGCTCCACGCACAGGCGGTGTCGACGCCGGTCAGCGACGGTTGGTTCCGCTTCGCCGTGACGCCCTCACCGCTCCAGGTGACGGCGGGGCAGTCGGCGCCCTTCGCCGCGGCGGGCAGGACCTCGAGCAGGGGCCCGGTCAGCGGCGCGGTCTGCGCGGCGTAGGTGATCGAGAGCTCGACGGTGCCGGCGGAGGCGTCGACGACGGCCTTGCGCGTGGTGGTCAGCCCGGTCGGCAGCGGTCGGTCCTGCTGGTAGGCGCTCGCGGCCTGCGCACCGGTCGCGCTGTCTCCGGGCCGCTCGTCGCCAGCGCCGGGCAGCCAGACGACGGCCGCGATGACGAGCACGGCGACCAGCACGATCCCGACGACGCCGAGCAGCAGCATCCGGTTCGTCAGCCAGTCGGGTCGGGCGAAGCGGCGTCGGGTGCTCTCGACCTCGGCCGGTGCGGCGGGCAGGACCGGGCGGGCCAACGGTCGGATGACGGTCTGGGAGCCGGCGGGTCCGAGGTCGGGACCCGGTTCGACCACCCCGTCCTCGGCAGCCACGAGCGCAGAACCACCGGAACCGCCGGAGCCGGTCCCGGCGACGGCGGTCCCGGTGCTCGCAGCACCGACCCCACCACGCACGACCGTGGCGGGGCGCTCGACCTCGTCGAACGCGTCCGGGTCGTCGACCCGCTCCAGGGCCGGGGTGTCCCGCAGCGACCGCGCCAGGCGACGGAGGGTCGCGGCGGCTTCGACCGCGGACGGGCGGGCAGCGGGCTCCTTCGCCAGCAGGGACGACAGCGCGGCCCAGAGCGCGTCGGGCACGTCGAGCCGCGGCGGGGTGGAGGTCACGTGCCGGTACGCGACGGCGAAGTCCGTGCCCGGGCCGGCGAACGGCGTCCGTCCGGAGAGCAGTTCGTAGAGCATCACACCGGCGCCGTACACGTCCGCGGCCGGACCGGAGCGCCCCTGGCTGATCGACTCCGGCGCCATGTACTGCGGCGTGCCGAGGAGTCCGGTGGTCTTCCGGTCCCGTTCGGCCACGACCGAGGCGATCCCGAAGTCGGACACGCGCACGTCGCCCGTGCTGCCGGCCGTCCACTCGTGGTCGAGCAGGACGTTGTCGGGCTTGACGTCCCGGTGGCTGACGTCACGCTCGTGCGCGACGGCCAGGGCGTCGAGCGTCTCGGCGGTGATGGTCATGGCGTCGCTCGGCGGCAGCGTGCCGACGGCGAGCAGCAGGTCGCGGGCGGAGCCGCCACCGACCAGGTCCATGACGATGGCGAGTCGGTCGCCCTCGACGACGAGGTCGCGGACCCGGACGATCGAGGGGTGGTCGAGGGCCAGGAGCACCGAGCGCTCCCGGACGAACCGCTCGACGACGTCCGGCTCGGCAGCGAGTTCCGCCCGCAGCAGCTTCGCCGCGAACTGCTCACCGGTCGCGGTGTGCTCGGTCCGCCACACCTCGCCGGACGCGCCGGTGCCGAGCAGCTCGACCAGCCGGTAGGAGGCGCCGAGCGGCTCCCCCTTGCCGTACTGGGAGCGCTGCGCGTGCTGCCCGTACTCCGTCACAGATCCCCCGAACCCACGAACGTCGGTGCGTCACCGACGCTCCATGTTACCGGCCGGTCGTCGGCGCCGCGTACTGGACGTCGACGGTGTGGTCGACGAACCCCTGCCGGCGGTAGAGCGCCAGCGCGGGTACGTTGTCGCCCTCGACGTAGAGCGCGACGGCGTGCAGGTCACGGTCGACGAGTCGCGCGGCGCCGGCGCGCATCAGGACCCCGCCGAGACCCCGGCCCTGCAGGTCCGGCCGGACCGCGACGGCGTAGTACTCGCCGACGCCGTCCTCGACCTTGAGCCAGCAGGAGCCGGCCAGCTCGCCGTCGGCGTCACGCAACAGGACCAGGTCGTCGCCGGAGAACCACGCGTCGGACTCGCGGGCGCGCAGGTCGTCGAGCGTCATCCGCCCCTGCTCGGGGTGCGACGCGAAGGCCGCCGCGTTCAGCGCGAGCCAGTCGGTCTCGTCCCGCGGGGAGCCGGCCCGGAACGCGTCGAGTCGGTAGCCGTCCGGGAGGCCCGGGTCGGCGGCCCTCGTCGGCACCGGTGCGCGCAGCTGCAGCAGCGTCCGCTCCGCGGACCAGCCCACCCGGGCCGCGAGGGCACGAGCGGCGGGGTGGTCGCCGTGCGCCCAGGCCCGCGTCGGCGGGTCCGCCAGGGCGAGCACCTGCTCGACGAGACGGGCGCCGATGCCGCGACCCCGGGCCTCCCGGCGGACGAGGACCTCGACCTCACCGTCCCGGACGACCGCGACACCGGAGTCGTCACCGAGGACGTGGGCGCGGCCGGCGCGCAGGTCGACGAGGGTCTGGTCGGAGAAGGGGGGAGCCTCGCCGTCCGCGACCGCGGCGTCGGCGAGCTGTTCGACGATCGCGAGCACTACTGGCCCTGCGAGCGGTCGTCGTCGTCGTGCACGTTGAAGCGGTACCCGACGTTGCGGACCGTGCCGATGAGGGACTCGAGGTCCCCGAGCTTGGCGCGCAGTCGTCGGACGTGGACGTCGACCGTGCGGGTGCCGCCGAAGTAGTCGTAGCCCCAGACCTCGCTGAGCAGCTGCTCGCGCGTGAAGACCCGGGCCGGGTGGGTGGCGAAGAACCGGAGGAGCTCGAACTCCTTGAAGGTCAGGTCGAGCGGCCGGCCGCGGACCTTCGCGGAGTAGCTCGCCTCGTCGATGACGACGCCGGAGGCCTGGATCTTCGACCCGGTCTGGTTCTTCGAGGCGCGTCCGGCGTTGAGGCGGATGCGGGCGTCGACCTCGGCGGGGCCCGCCGACTCGAGCACGACGTCGTCGATGCTCCACTCGGTGGTCACCGCGGTGAGGCCGCCCTCGGTCACCACGAGCACGACGGGTGTCGTCGAGCCGCTCGTGGCGAGGATCTTGCAGAGGGCCTTCGCGCTGACCAGGTCGGTCCGGGCGTCCACGAACATCAGGTCGCTCTGCGGTGCGTTGACCAGCTGTGCGGCCTCGGCGGGCACGTGCCGGATCCGGTGGCTCAGCAGGCCGAGGCTCGGCAGGACGTCGCCGGGCGCGGCCGAGGTGAGTACCAGGAGCTGTGCCACAGGACCTCCAGAGGCAGATGACGTCGTTGCGCCATCCTAGTGAGCCCGCGGAACCGACCCGGACGGACGGTGCAGCACGCGGCTGTCATGATGGGGACGTGAGTGAGACGACGGACCCCGTGGGCCCCGACCCGGTGGTCGTGCCGAGCCAGCGACGGCTGCGGCTGACGTCGGTGGTGCCGGTGTGGTTGCTCGCGGTCGTCGGGGCGGTCCTCGTCCTGACCCTGACGCAGAAGGACTCGTTCGCCTGGCTGCTGCTCGTGTTCGTCGCGGCGGTGTTCGTCAGCTTCGTCCTGCAGCTCGCGACGCAGACGAAGGACGGCCTGGTGGAGCGGATCAGCATCGCGTCGTCGGGGTCGTTCGTGGTCGTGCTCGTGACGGCGTTGATCCTGCTCGTGCGCTGAGGTCCCTGGCTTCTCGGTCCGGGCCGCGTAGACTTCCGGCATGGATTCGCTGCTTGCGCTCGAGCTCTTCTACGTGGGCCTGCTGGGCTTGGCGTCGCTCGCGATCGCCTTCATCTCGGTGACCGTGGTCGTCAAGCTCTTCAAGGGCCAGCGGTGATCGAACTCCCCGAGGGCCTCTCCGCCGAACTGGTCCCGCTGTCGTGGCTGGTCGGCGTCTGGGAAGGCACCGGAGTCGTCGAGTACCCCGTGGGTGAGGACGACGACGTCCGGACGTACGAGTTCGGGCAGCGTGTGAGCTTCAGCCACGACGGTCTGCCGTACCTCAACTACTCGTCGACGACGTGGCTGCTCGACGACGACCACACGCCGCTCGCTGCTGAGATGGGCTACTGGCGGCTCGACCGTCCGTCCGAACCGGGCGACCGCGGTCCCGCGTTGCTGCTCGGCGACGGCCCGGTGCCGTTCTCGACCACGCAGAGTGTCGAGACCCTGCGGAACCAGACGAACGGCTTCGACGTCGAAGCGGCGATCATCCACCCGACGGGCGTCAACGAGCTCTACGTCGGTCGCGTCAAGCAGGGTCGCATCGACCTCGCCACCGACGCCGTGATGCGCTCCGCCAACGCCAAGGAGTACTCGGCTGCGACGCGCATGTACGGCCTTGTCGAGGGCAAGCTCTTCTGGGCGTGGGACATCGCCGCCCTCGGCCGTGAGCTCACCTCGCACGCCTCGGGGCAGCTCGCGAAGGTCGACTGATGGCCTCGCCGTTCACTGCGCGTGACGGTTTCGTCGCCTCCGCTGCCGGGCCCGCGGCCCACTTCGGCAACCCGCTCGGGGAGCAGCGTCTGCTCGCTCGCGGTCGCGCGGTCGTGGAACTCGGACTCGGTGTCGTCACGGTGTCGGGTCCGGACCGCCTGTCCTGGCTGAACTCGATCACGTCCCAGCTGCTGCTCGGCCTGGCACCGGGGGTGAGCACCGAGACGCTGGTGCTCGACGCCTCCGGTCGGGTGGAGCACGCCGCACGGGTCGTCGACGACGGCGAGACCGCCTGGCTCCTCACCGAGCCGGAGGACGCCGAGCCGCTCGCCGCCTGGCTGTCCTCGATGCGGTTCATGCTCCGGGTGGAGGTCACCGACCGTTCGGCCGAGTTCGCGACGCTCGGGTGGTTCGACGGCGCCGACCCGCTGCACGATGCGTCGCCGCTGGTCACCTGGGTCGACCCGTGGTCGTCCGTGACGCCCGGTGGGTGGGGCTACGCCGACCTGGAGGCCCACCCCGGCACCGACTGGACCCTCCGCATCGCCGTGGTCACCCCCGACACCGCTGCCCAGGTGGCCGCGTCGGACGTGCCCGCCGCGGGTCTCCTGGCGCTGGAGGCCCTGCGGATCGCCGCCTGGCGTCCGTCGCTGTCCGACGTGGACGAGCGGACGATCCCGCACGAACTCGACTGGCTCCGTTCCGCCGTGCACCTGTCGAAGGGCTGCTACCGCGGACAGGAGACCGTCGCGAAGGTGCACAACCTCGGACGTCCGCCGCGGCGTCTGGTGATGTTGCACCTCGATGGCTCCGACGGGGTCGTCCCCGCACCGGGGACGCCCGTGACGCTGGACGGCACCGAGGTCGGGCGGCTCATGGCCTCAGCCACGCACCACGAGCTCGGGCCGATCGGGCTGGCGGTCGTCAAGCGGTCCCTGGACCCGTCGGCCGTGCTGTCCTTGACCACCGATGACGTCGTCGTGACCGCGGCGCAGCAGGTCATCGTCCCGCCGGGCGCCGGTGCCACCGCCGACGTGCCGCGGCTCCCGCGGCTCGGGGCCGTCCGCCGCGGCTGACCGACCCGGCGCTGGCCGCGCTCCGTTCGCGCCCCGTGTGGCTGGTGATCGCTGCAAGACACCGGTGTTCGTCCGTCGCGCCGCGACCGTCCGCGGTGCGTTCGACGAACACCGGTGTCCAGCCGTGCCTCCCGGCCGGCCGCGATGCGGACCGCCGGAGCCGGGTGCGTCAGGCGGGAGCGACCGCCGACCAGGGGACGCTGAGCTCGCCCAGCCGCCAGCGGCTCGTGCCGTGCAGGACCGGCCAGCCGCGGTCGCGCATCCCGCGGACCGCTGCGATCCAGCGCTGCCGCGGGCCGTAGGTGCCGAGCGGAGCGGCGACCGCCCAGGCCAGGTCGAGGTCGCGGAGGAACGCGTGCACCCGCTCGCCGGGGACGTTGCGGTGGATGAGCGCCTTCGGTAGCCGTTCGGCGACGATGCTCGGGACGTCGAGTCCGGCCAACCGCAGCGCGACGGTGAAGGTGTGCGGGGCCTCCCGGTCGAGCGTGACCCACGAGGCGACCCGACCGACCTCGTTGCAGGTGCCCTCGACGAGTTGCCCGCCGGGTTGCAGCCGGTCCTGCATGATCCGCCAGGACTCGACGACGGCGGACTCGTCGTACTGCCGCAGGACGTTGAAGGCCCGGATGACCGCGGGTCGTCGGCCGCCCGGCGTCGGGGTCTCGAAGCCGCCGAGCCGGAAGGCGACGCCGTCCCGCGTCCCGGCGTTCGCGAGGGCGACCCGCGACGGCTCGATCTCGATCCCGGTGACCTCGACGTCGGGTCGGACCTGGGCCAACCGGTCGCGGAGCTCGAGCGTCGTGGTCGGACTCGCGCCGTAGCCGACGTCCGCGACGAGGGGGTCGTCGGTCCGCCGGAGGACCGGGAGGGCCGCGATCCACCGGTCCACCCTGCGGAGCCGGTTGTGCCCGGTCGTCCCGCGGGTGACGGTGCCGATCGGCGAGGAGTTCCCGGGCATGGGACCAGGGTACGGGTGGAGCACTGCTCGGTAGACTCGGCGGCATGACCTCCACGCTCGTCCTGCTCCGTCACGGCAACAGTGACTGGAACCAGAAGAACCTGTTCACCGGTTGGGTCGACGTCCGGCTCTCCGAGCTGGGTGAGAAGGAGGCGAAGCGGGCCGGCAGTCTCATCGCCGAGTCCGGCATCGTCCCCGACGTCCTGTACACCTCGCTGCTGACCCGGGCGATCCAGACGGCCGACATCGCCCTGCTCGAGGCCGACCTGGCCTGGCTGCCGGTCAAGCGCGACTGGCGCCTCAACGAGCGGCACTACGGCGACCTGCAGGGCAAGGACAAGGCCCAGACGCTCGAACAGTACGGCGAGCAGCAGTTCATGGAGTGGCGCCGCTCGTTCGACGTCCCGCCGCCCCCCATCGCGGACGACGCCGAGTGGTCGCAGCACGGTGACCGTCGCTACGCGGACCTCGGCGACGAGCTGCCCCGGACCGAGTCGCTGAAGCTCGTCATCGACCGGCTGCTCCCCTACTGGGAGTCGGACATCACGAAGGACCTCGGCGCGGGCAAGACCGTCCTGGTCACGGCGCACGGCAACTCGCTGCGGGCACTCGTGAAGCACCTCGACGGCATCTCCGACGACGACATCGCGGGTCTCAACATCCCGACGGGCATCCCGCTCGTGTACGAACTCGACGACGACTTCCGGCCGACCAAGCCGGCGTACTACCTCGACCCCGAGGCCGCCGCTGCCGGTGCGGCTGCGGTCGCTGCCCAGGGCGCCAAGAAGTAACAGCAGCGCCGCGCGACACGACGGTCCCGTCCCTTCGGCGGGGCGGGGCCGTCGTCGTCACGCGAAGTGCGACGCGATCTCCTGCACCAGGACGCCGACGTCGTACGGCCGAGCGGTGTCGATCCGCACGACGGGGCCGACACCGACCGGAGCGGCGGACGCCTCGTGCTCGTCCCAGAACGCCAGGATCTCCGCGAGGTCCCCGTGCACCTCGTGCCGCGTCGGCAGCGTGCCGGGCTCGTACCGGTCGCGGAGTCGTTCCTCGGCGGTCGCACGGTCGACGTCGCACCACACCTCGACGACGCGCGGCGACCCGGCGGCGGTGAGTCCGGCCTCCAGGAAGGCCCGGTCACGCGTCGGCAGCAGGACGGCGTCGACGACGACCCCGTTCTCGACCGCTCCGGCCATCGCCCAGACCGTGTCCATGGCGATGCCACCGAGCGTGCGCGAGGGGATCATGGGTCCGGCGATGTCGGCCAGCGGTTCCTTCACCCGGTCCTTCGACAGGAAGGGACAGCCGAGCACCTCGGCGAGGGCGGCGCCCACCGTGCTCTTGCCGGAACCGGGCATGCCGTTGACGATGATCGCGACCTGGGCCATGCCTCGATCCTCCCACCTCCGCGAAACGCAAGGTGGGCGGCTCCCCGCAACGGAGTACCGCTGCGAGCAACCGCCCACCTTGCGTGTTGCGGGACCGACCCTGAGGGCAGCCCGCCGGCCTCAGGCCGGGGACGTCGTGACGTTGGCCGCGCCGGCCCAGTCGCCGGTCGCCAGGTACTCGACCTTCTTCGCGATCGAGACCGCGTGGTCGGCGAACCGCTCGTGGTACCGGGAGGCCAGGGTCGCGTCGACCGTGTCGACCGGCCCGCCCTTCCACGCCTCGCCGAGCACGAAGTCGAAGACGCTGGCGTGCAGCTCGTCGACGGCGTCGTCCTCGTCGCGGATCTCGGCGGCCAGGGCGATGTCCTCGGTCGCGAGCAGCCGCGTGAGCTTCTGCGACATCGCGACGTCGTGCGCGCCCATCTGCTTGAAGGTGCCGCGCAGGCCCTTCGGGACGACCTTCTCGGGGAAGCGCTGACGCGCGAGCTGGGCGATGTGCTCGGCCATGTCGCCCATCCGCTCGAGCGACGAGCTGACACGCAGGGCGGTGACGACGACCCGGAGGTCGCGGGCGACGGGAGCCTGGCGGGCGAGGATGTCGATGGCGACCTCGTCCAGGGCGGACGCGGCGGCGTCGATCTTCGCGTCGTCGGCGATGACCTCCTCGGCGAGGGCCACGTCCGACTCGCTGAACGCCTCGGTGGCTCGGGTGATGGCGGACTCGACGAGCCCGGCGATCTCGGTCAGACGCTCTTGGACGTCCTGGAGCTCCTGCTGGAACACTTCGCGCATGGGGGAGGGCCTCTCTCTGCGTACCGGACGAGTGTCGTCAGCCCAGGTGAACGGTCGGTGACCTGCGGCTGAACGGTTCGCGATCCGGCCTGCTCCGGGGCGTGAACGGCGTCCGAACCGCGTGTGACCACTCCTACACTGGCGGCATGGACAACGCGTGGCTCGTGCCACTGTCGATGCTCCTCGGCGGTGTGTTCGGCGCGGGCGTCGTGGTGCTGATCATCACCGCCGAGCGCACGGCACGTGCAGCCGACGTGGCGGAACGGAGCCTGCCGGACGGAGTCGCCGCCGTGATCGCCACCATGCACAACCCGGCCGTGGTGGTGGACCCCTCGAACACCGTCGTCGCCGCGTCGCCGCAGGCGCTGGCGGTCGGTCTGGTGGTGCGGCGGAAGCTCGTGCACGACGAACTGGCGGCTCTGGTCGACCGGGTCCGGCGCAGCGGGGAGATGGGCGCCGAGGACCTCGAACTGCCCCGCGGCGGTCGGGGTGACGTGATGGGCTACCTCAGCTTCCGCGCGGCGCAGCTCGGCAACCGGTACGTGCTCGTCACGGCGGACGACCTGACCGAGAGCCGGCGCATCGACGAGGTCAGGCGTGACTTCGTCGCCAACATCTCGCACGAGCTCAAGACCCCGATCGGGGCCATCGGCCTGCTGTCCGAGACCCTCGTCATCGCAGCCGACGACCCGGCGCACGTCCGGAAGTTCGCCGCACAGCTCGTCACCGAGTCGGAACGGCTGGGTGCGCTGACGAAGGACATCATCGAGCTGTCCCGGCTGCAGTCCGTCGACGCGCTCGAGGCCAGCGAGGAGACCGGTATCGACAAGGTCGTACAGGCCGCGATCGACGGCAACGAGGTCGTCGCCCGCGCCCGGGGCATCGAGTTGATCCGTGCCAAGAAGTCGAAGCTCCGCGTGATGGGGGACCCGGGCCTGCTCCAGGTGGCGGTGTCGAACCTCATCGCGAACGCGGTGAAGTACTCCCCGGACAACACCCGCGTCGGCGTCGGCGTCCGCGGCGCCAAGGGCTTCGTGGAGATCGCGATCACCGACCAGGGCGTCGGCATCCCGGAGGCCGACCTCGACCGCGTGTTCGAACGGTTCTACCGTGTCGACCCGGCCCGCTCCCGTGCCACCGGCGGCACGGGGCTCGGTCTGGCGATCGTGAAGCACATCGTCAGCAACCACGGCGGTGACGTCCGCGTCTGGTCGCAGCCCGGCAAGGGTTCGACCTTCACGATCCGCATCCCCGAAGCCGACCCCGAACTGACCACAGCACTCGAAGAGCAAATGGAAGAGCAGCCATCGTGACCAAGATCCTCATCGTCGACGACGAGCCGGCACTGAGCGAGCCCCTGGAGTTCCTGCTGCAGCGGGAAGGGTACGAGACCGCCGTCGCGGCCGACGGCGTCACCGCCCTGTCGAAGTTCGACTCCGAGAACCCGGACCTCGTCCTGCTGGACCTGATGCTGCCGGGTCTGTCCGGCACCGAGGTCTGCCGGCAGATCCGCACCCGCTCGAACGTCCCGATCATCATGCTCACCGCGAAGGACTCCGAGGTGGACATCGTCGTCGGGCTGGAGCTCGGCGCCGACGACTACGTGACGAAGCCGTACTCGACGCGTGAGCTGCTCGCCCGCATCCGTGCGGTGCTCCGCCGCCGGACCGAGGACGACCCGGGGGACATGGGCATCCTGCAGGTCGGCGGGATCCGGATGGACGTCGAGCGGCACACGGTCTCGGTCGACGGGTCCGAGACGCCGATGCCGCTCAAGGAGTTCGAGCTCCTCGAGCTGCTGCTCCGCAACGCCGGTCGCGTGCTCACCCGTGGGCAGCTCATCGACCGGGTCTGGGGCTCGGACTACTTCGGCGACACGAAGACGCTGGACGTGCACATCAAGCGGATCCGCTCGAAGATCGAGCGTGTCCCGAGCACCCCGGAGGTCCTCGTCACCGTCCGCGGGCTCGGGTACCGCATCGAGGCGTAGCCGCCACCAGGACGGCAGACGGACGGGAGGCCCGGGGGCGGTTCATCGGAACCGGCCCCGGGCCTCCCGTCGGGCGCTGCTGCACCGCGCGGTCGTGCACGGCACGCTGCGGTCAGTTCGTGCCGTTGTCGCCTTCGGAGGAGTCCGTCTGCGAGCCGCTCTGCGTGCCCGGAGCCGAGGCGCCGCCGGTCGGCTCGCTACCGCTGTTCGACGGCGAGGTCGGCGTCGACGTCGGGGTGGGGCTCGGTGCGAGCGTCTGGTACTGCTCCTGCCCGCTCGTCAGGACCGGCACCGTGGCCGAGGCGCCCTCGGCACCGTCGTAGGAGAAGTACATCTTCACGAGCGAGCCGGGCTTCACGCTGACGTCGTCGAAGTCGACCGTGTCGTGCTCGCCGTCGTCCGCGAGGACGGTCGTCGAGTTGCCGGCGACCTCGACGGTCTGGTCGTCGCCGTCCACCTCGAGCGTGACGGTGCGGTCGCCGTTGCCGGTGTTGACCAGCGTCCCGACGAACCGGGCGTCCTTCCCGCTGTCGGAGATGAGCAGGGCGTTCCGCACGTCGATCGTGCCGGTGGACACATCGACACCGTCGGTGATCTGACGGATCTCCTGGGTGCGGGACGGCGACAAGAATTCGCAGCCGGTCGCACCGAACGCGATGGTCGCAGCGACGGCGACGGACACGAGTACCCGAGCTCGCAAGAGGTTCCTCCGGAAGTTCACGATGGCGGACCGAGCGGTCCTGGCGATCATCCTACCCAGGCCCCGGTGGGGCCGGAGGTCAGGGTGGGCAGCGCCCGGGCGGGTCCCGCGCGGGCCCGGGGGTCAGGCTTCCCTTACCCGAACGTCCCCTGTGGTAAACTGGATGTCTGGGAACGGAGCCTGATACATGCAATTCGAGGTCGGCGAGACCGTCGTCTACCCCCATCACGGGGCGGCAACCATCTCTGAAGTCAAGACTCGCGTCATCAAGGGCGAGGAAAAGGTCTACCTGAAGCTTCGGGTGACGCAGGGCGACCTGACGATCGAGGTCCCGGCGGACAACGTCGACCTGGTCGGCGTCCGCGACGTGATCGGCAAGGAAGGGCTCGACAAGGTGTTCGAGGTCCTCCGGGCACCGTTCACGGAAGAGCCCACCAACTGGTCGCGCCGCTACAAGGCGAACCTCGAGAAGCTCGCTTCGGGTGACGTCATCAAGGTGTCCGAGGTCGTCCGCGACCTGTGGCGCCGCGATCAGGACCGCGGCCTCTCCGCGGGCGAGAAGCGGATGCTGGCCAAGGCGCGCCAGATCCTCATCTCTGAGCTGGCCCTGGCCGAGAAGACCGACGAGGACAAGGCATCGACCGTTCTCGACGAGGTCCTCGCGTCCTGACGCCCGCTTGCGCACCACCACGAACGACACGACGACCGCACCGGCGCAGAGCCCAGCTCTGGCAGCCCGTGCGGTCGTCGTCGTTGCGGCAGGGTCCGGCACCCGTCTCGGCATCGGCACCGCGAAGGCGTTCGTCCCCGTCGCCGGGGAGCGCATGCTGGTCCGCGCGTTGCGGACCGTCCTGACCCTCCGAGAGCCGACCCTCGTGGTCGTCGTCGCGCCGTCCGACCGGATGGACGAGTGCCGTGCCCTCGTCGCCGACGTGGCCGGTGCGGCTGCGGCGTTCACGTCGGTCGTGCCGGGAGGCGCGGATCGCCACGCGTCGGTCCAGGCCGGGCTGGCCGTGCTGCCGGACTCCGTCGAGACCGTGCTCGTGCACGACGCAGCGCGGTGCCTCACGCCGACGTCGCAGTTCGAGCGGGTCTTCGCCGCGGTCGCCGGCGACTCGGCGGACGGGCTGGCGCAGGGTGGTGCCGGCGTGGTGCCGGCGCTGCCGGTCACCGACACCGTGAAGCGCATCGCCGGGGACGTCGTCGTCGAGACCGTCGACCGTTCGGCACTGGTCGGGGTGCAGACGCCGCAGGGCTTCCCGCTCGCCGCACTCCGTCGGGCGTACGCCGTCGCGGAGCGGGCCGAGACCGACGACGCCGGGGTGTTCCAGGCGGCCGGCGGTGTCGTCCGCACCGTGCCGGGCGACCCGGACGCGTTCAAGATCACCACGCGGTGGGACCTCGGTCGGGCCGAGGCCGTCGTCGCCGAACGAGCGGCCGCCCGCACGCTCGACGGGTGGGCGGGGTCGGCCGTCCCGGTCGGGTCCGACGTGCGTGTCGGGTTGGGTGTCGACGTGCACGCCTTCGACCCCGCCGTGCCGTGCCGTGTGGGAATGCTCGACTTCCCCGGCGAGCCCGGCCTCTCCGGGCACAGCGACGGGGACGCCGTCGCCCATGCGGTGTGCGACGCCCTGCTGTCGGCCGGTGGCCTCGGGGACATCGGGAGCCGGTTCGGCACCGCCGACCCGGTCTTCGCCGGCGCCGCCGGGGACGTCTTCGTGCGCGGTGCCGTCGCACTCCTGCAGGGCGCCGGACTCGAGCCCGTCCGCGTCACCGTCCAGGTGATCGGCAACCGCCCGCGTATCGGTGCCCGTCGTGACGAGATGCAGGACGCCCTGGCCGCCGCGGTCGGCGCTCCCGTGGCGGTGTCCGGGACGACGACCGACGGCCTCGGCTTCACCGGGCGGGGTGAGGGGCTGACCGCGATCGCGACGGCCGTCGTACGATCCGCGCCCGCGCCCTGAGACCGTCGCCTCGTTCTCCACAGGCTCCGGGTGGCCCCGTGTCACCGCGGGTGTGGCCCTCTAGGCTTGTCGCGTGACCGTTCGCCTGTACGACTCCCGCGCCGCCGACGTCGTCGACCTCGTGCCCCTGGTCGACGGACAGGTCAGCATCTACGTCTGCGGCCCGACGGTGCAGTCGTCGCCGCACATCGGGCACCTCCGGTCCGCGCTGGTCTACGACATCTGGCGTCGCTGGCTGAGCCACCGCGGGTACCGCGTGACCCTGGTGCGGAACGTCACGGACATCGACGACAAGGTCCTCGACCTGGCCGCGGGCACCGACGAACCCTGGTGGGCGCGGGCGTACCGCGTCGAACTCGAGTTCACCGCCGCGTACACGGCACTCGGCATCCTGCCGCCGACGTACGAGCCCCGTGCGACCGCGAGCATCCCGCAGATGCAGGACATCATCACGCGGCTCATCGAGCGCGGGCACGCGTACCCGGCCGCCGACGGCAGTGGTGACGTGTACTTCGACACCGCGAGCTGGCCGGAGTACGGCGCGCTCACCCGACAGCGACGTGACGACATGGTCGACGCCACCGATGCCGATCCCCGTGGCAAGCGTGATGCCCGGGACTTCGCACTCTGGAAGGGCAGCAAGGCGGGGGAGCCCTCGACCGCGAGCTGGGACTCCCCGTGGGGTGCGGGTCGTCCCGGGTGGCACATCGAGTGCTCCGCGATGTCCCGGCGCTACCTCGGGCCCGCGTTCGACATCCACGGCGGTGGCCTCGATCTCCGCTTCCCGCACCACGAGAACGAACTGGCGCAGTCGACCGCTGCCGGGGACGCCTTCGCGTCGTACTGGTTGCACAACGGACTCGTGTCCGTCGGTGGGCAGAAGATGTCGAAGTCGCTCGGCAACTCGATCTTCGCCGCCGACTTCCTCGAGTCCGCACGTCCGGTCGTCGTCCGCTACTTCCTCGGTGCCGCGCACTACCGCTCGACGATCGACCACCACGACGGGTCCCTGGCCGAGGCCGAAGCCGCACTCGACCGCATCGACGGCTTCCTGTCACGGGCCGCCACGCGCCTCGAAGGGGTCCGGCTGAGCGACGCTCCGGCCGTTCCGCAGGGGTTCGCCGACGCCATGGACGACGACCTCGCGGTGCCCCAGGCGCTGGCAGTGCTGCACGAGACCGTCCGGTCCGGCAACGCCGTACTCGACGCGGACGATGCGGAAGCGCTCGGGGTCGCGTACCATCAGGTGGCTGCGATGGTCGAGGTGCTCGGCATCGACCCGCGTGCACCGCACTGGTCGGGTGGTGGGCACGACACCTCCGCAGCACCGCTCGCCGCCCTCGTCGAACGCCTCGTACAGGAGCGCGCCGACGCCAGGGCCGCACGGGACTTCGCCACGGCCGACCGCGTCCGGGACGATCTCGCAGGCGCGGGCATCACGATCGAGGACACACCGTCCGGAACACGCTGGAGCATCGCCTGAACACGGCAGTGCCGAACAGGAGAACTGCATGAAGAACGTCTCGGGGAGCAAGAAGGGTCGTCCGGGCGCTGTCCGTGCCGGCCGCAAGGGCAACAAGCAGGTCGGCTCCGGCGGACAGGGCGCCCAGGCGCTCGAGGGTCGCAAGCCGACCCCCAAGGCCGAGGACCGCCCCTACCACCCGGCCGGCAAGCGCAAGGCCGCGAAGGAGCGCTTCGAAGCGGCCCGCACGCGTCGCGGCGGCAGCAGTGCCTCGGCACCGCAGACCCGCACCGGCGGTCGTCCGCCCGCGCGGAAGACCGACGACAGCGAGCTCGTGACCGGACGCAACTCGGTGCTCGAGGCGCTCCGTACGAAGACGCCCTCGACGACGCTCTACGTCGCGGCCCGCATCGAGGTCGACGACCGCGTCAAGGAGATCCTGACGCTCGCCAACCACCGCGGTGTGCCGATCATGGAGATCATGCGCCCGGAGCTCGACCGCATCACCGGGCACGACAGCGTGCACCAGGGCGTCGCGCTCAAGGTGCCGGCGTACGAGTACGCCGTGTCCGAGGACCTGGTCGAGCGGGCGTTCTCCCGCGACCAGGTGCCGCTCCTCGTGGCCCTCGACGGCATCACCGACCCGCGCAACCTCGGAGCGATCATCCGCTCCACGGCGGCGTTCGGCGGGCACGGTGTCATCGTGCCGCAGCGTCGCTCGGTCGGTGTGACCGCGTCGGCGTGGAAGACCTCCGCCGGTGCCGCTGCACGCACACCCGTCGCGATGGCCCCGAACCTGACGCAGACGCTCAAGTCGCTGAAGTCGATGGGCCTGTTCGTGCTCGGACTCGACGGGGACGGCGACGTCGAGCTCGACGCCCTCGAGCTCGCCGACCGGCCGATCGTCATCGTCGTCGGTTCCGAGGGCAAGGGCCTGTCCCGCCTGGTCACCGAGACGTGCGATGCGATCGTGTCGATCCCGATCTCCAGCGCGACGGAGTCGCTCAACGCCGGCATCGCCGCGAGCGTCACCCTGTGGGAGGTCGCGCGGCGCCGTCGCTCCGCGTAGCGCGCACCAGACGACACCCGGGAGGCCCGGTGCCGGTCCACGAGACCGGCACCGGGCCTCCCGTCCGTCTGCCCGTCTGCCCTCCCGCCCGTCGCCCGCGAACCCGTCGCCGAAGTCGCACGTCCTGCCGCCCGGCGGGCCGGGAGGCGGCAGGTTCTGCGACCTCGGCAGCGAGCGCTCGCCATGTCTCGCGACCTCGGGCTCGCCCGGGACGGCCGCGTGCCGACGTCGCACGTTCTGTCGTCTCTCCGGTCGGCAGGCGGCACGTTCTGCGACCTCGGCGCTGCACCGGCGGCACGTCGTGCGACCGCGGGTCAGACCGACGCGCGCCAGTCGTCGACGTCGTCCTCGTCGTCGTCCAGGGGCAGCGCGATCGACGACGTCGGCGGGTTGATGAGCGTGCGCTCGTCGCGGCGGTGCCGCAGCACGTCGTTGATGTACGCGGTGGTGGCCTCGGGCAGGGAGACCGAACGCTCCTCCTGCTGGGACATGAACCACCGGTGCTCGAGCAGCTCGTGGAACACCTCGGCCGGTTCGAGTCGCCCACGCAGGTCCCGGGGGATCGCACGGACGACGGGCTCGAACACGCGCGAGACCCACTCGTGCGCGACCATCTCCTCGTCGAGTTCCTCGCGGCCGTTGCGGGCACGGTAGGCGTCCAGGTCGTTGAGCAGTCGTCGGGCCTGGTTCTCCTCGGCGTCGAGCCCGGTCAGGCGCAGCAGTCGGCGCTGGTGGTGGCCGGCGTCGACGACCTTCGGCTGGATGCGGACCTGGGCGCCGGCCTCGGCCGTGCGGATCGACAACTCCTCGATGTCGAAGCCGAGCGCGTTCAAGCGCTCGACCCGGTCGTTGATCCGCCAGCGCTCGCCGGCGTCGAACTGCTCCGGGCCGGTGAGCTCGGTCCAGAGGGTGCGGTACTGGGCCACGATCCGGTTCGACACGTCGACCGGATCGGCGTTCTCGTCGAGCCGTCCGCCGGCCTCGAGGTCCAGCAGCTCCCCGGCGATGTTGACGCGGGCGACCTCGAGGTCGTTCTCACGCTGCCCGTTCGACAGGCCGCCCGGGTAGAGCTTGCCGGTCTCGGCGTCGACCAGGTAGGCCGCGAACGAGCCGGCGTCCCGCCGGAACAGCGTGTTCGACAGCGAGACGTCACCCCAGTAGAAGCCGATGACGTGCAGGCGGACGAGCAGGAGCGCGAGCGCGTCGACGAGCCGCGTGGCGGTGTCGGGCCGCAACGTCTGCGAGTACAGGGCGCGGTAGGGGAGCGAGAAACGCAGGTGCCGGGTGACGAGGACGGGCTGGAGTTCCTCGCCCTCGCGGCCGACGCGGTTCGTGATGACCGCGACCGGGTCGACGCACGGGACGTCCATGCGCTGCAGGGTGCGGAGCATGTCGTACTCGGAGCGCGCGAGTTCGGCGCTGGTCTCCTTGACCGCGACGACGTAGCCGCTGAGGTGCACGAACCGCACCAGGTGCCGCGAGATGCCCTTCGGCAGCGCGACGATCGTCTCGTCCGGCCAGGCCTCGAGGGGCAGGTCCCACGGCAGGTCGAGCAGGCCGGGGTCGACGGTGGCGGCGGTGATGGTCATGGAGTCGGGCACGACGGGTCCTCAGGTGCTCGGCGGTGGGTCTGCAGGACGGGAGGCGCGGCGCGGGCCCGCACCGCGCCTCCCGTCCCACAGGGGGAACGGCGGGAGCCCGCCACCCGCCTGGTGCGGCGGCTGGCGGGCTCCCGGTGGTGCGGATCAGGCGCTGATGACGGCCTTGTCGTCGAGGCGCTCGCCCGACTCGGCGTCGAACACGTGCACGTGACCCTGCTTCGGGCTCACGACGATCGTGTCACCGATCGAGGGGTGGTTGCGACCGTCGACGCGCGTGACGATGTCGGTGCGCGTGCCGTTCACGTCAGCGTGGCCGTAGAGGTAGCCGTCGGCGCCGAGCTCTTCGACGACGTCGACCGTGACGGGCAGGCCCTCACCGGACTGGGACACGATGATGTCCTCGGGGCGGACGCCCACCGTCACCGAACCCGAGCGGGCGTTCGAGAGGGTGTCGCGGTCGATCGGGTGGTTGAGCGACCCGAAGGTGATGCCGCCCTCGACCACGGAGGCCGGCAGCAGGTTCATGGCCGGCGAGCCGATGAAGCCGGCGACGAACACGTTGTTCGGCTTCTCGTAGAGGTCGCGCGGCGTGCCGACCTGCTGCAGGATGCCGTCCTTGAGCACCGCGATGCGGTCACCCATGGTCAGCGCCTCGGTCTGGTCGTGCGTGACGTAGACCGTGGTGACGCCGAGGCGACGCTGCAGCGACGCGATCTGCGTGCGGGTCTGGACGCGGAGCTTGGCGTCGAGGTTCGACAGCGGCTCGTCCATGAGGAACACCTGCGGCTGACGGACGATCGCGCGGCCCATCGCGACGCGCTGACGCTGACCACCGGAGAGCGCCTTCGGCTTGCGGCCGAGGTACTGCTCGAGGTCCAGCAGCTTGGCTGCCTCCTGCACGCGGGTCGCGCGCTCTTCCTTGCCGACGCCGGCGATCTTGAGCGCGAAGCCCATGTTCTCGGCGACGGTCATGTGCGGGTACAGCGCGTAGTTCTGGAACACCATCGCGATGTCGCGGTCCTTCGGCGGGACGTCGGTGACGTCGCGGTCGCCGATGCGGATGGCGCCGGAGTTGACCTCTTCGAGGCCGGCGAGCATGCGCAGGGACGTGGACTTGCCACAGCCCGAGGGGCCGACGAGGACGAGGAACTCGCCGTCGGCGACGTCCAGGTCGAGGGAGTCCACCGCGGGGCGGTTGCCTCCGGGGTACAGACGGGTTGCCTTGTCATAGGTGACGGACGCCATGAGCGTTCGGTCCTCTCCACCGGCAGGTACGTGCCGGACGATCCGTAGTGAAGCGACGACCCGCGAGGGCCGGCGGATGGTCGCCGTCGACCATCGCTGCTCATACAACACGAGTTCTCGGACCGGCGCCAGTGCGCAGCTGCCGGTACCCCGGGCATTCCCTGCTGGTTGGCTGGTTCCCATCGGCCGCCACTACAATCGGCGGGTCCGTCCGCCGACCGGGGGGAGGCCGAGCGGACACCGACCAGGAGGACAGCCGCCCGATGACCAACCGCCCTGAAGGTGACGACCGCGCTCGCGACGACGATGCTCGCGATGACCGTGCTCGCGACGAGCGTGCTCGCGACGACCGCCCTCGCGAGGACCGCGCCGGTGCCGCTCGTGCCGAACGGAACGCTCGTCGTGCCGCTGCCCGCGAGCGAGCCCAGCGCACCCGAGCCCAGCAGAAGCGTCGCCAGCGTGGTGCCCGACTGGGGCTGCAGATCGGACTCGGCGTGGTGCTCGTCGCCGCCGCCACCATCGTGACGCTCGTCCTCGTGAACTCCTCGCGTCCCGCCGGCCCCGGCCCGGACACGATGGCCGACGGTGGCATCACCATCAGCACCGGTCTGAAGGCCGTCGACCCGGGCGCCGCGTCGAGCGGGCCGTCCGCGGGGGAGACCGCCTCGGCGGACCCGGTGCGGATCACCCTGTACGTCGACTACCTCTGCCCGATCTGCGGCGCGTTCGAGTCGACGAACAGCGAGTACATCGAGGGCCTGGTCGACTCGGGGGCCGCGACGATCGACATCCACCCCGTCGCGATCCTGTCGAACCGTTCGCAGGGCACGAAGTACTCGCTCCGTGCGGCGAACGCGGCGGCCTGCGTGGCGCAGGAGTCGCCTGACTCGTTCTTCGCCGTGAACAAGGCCCTGTTCGCGAAGCAGCCGGAAGAGGGCACGCCGGGCCTGACGGACGAGCAGCTCGCCTCGGTGATCACGAGCGTCCCGGGTGTCCGGCACGGCTCCACGATCGAGTCCTGCATCGACGACCAGCGCTACGGCAAGTGGGTCGACGAGCGCACCACCGCGGTGACCGGTGGGGACATCCCCGGCTCCGATCTGACGACCTTCCCGGGGACCCCGCTGGTGCTCGTCAACGGTCAGCAGTACCAGTACACGACCGCGTCGACGAACGACGAGTTCCGCACGTTCGTGGTCGGGGCCGCCGGCAGCACCGAGTCCACCCCGACCCCGACGCCGAGCAGCTCGTCGTCGGAGACCCCGTCCGCCTCCGCCACCTCGGACTGACCGGCCCGGCCGGCCGCCCGACCTAGAGCGACGAGCCGGCGACGCTCAGGGTGTCGCAGCTCGTCGCCCCGCGCTCGTAGCCGCGCTCGAACCACCGCTGCCGCTGCGCGCTGGACCCGTGCGTGAACGAGTCGGGGTCGACCTGTCCGGTCGCCTTCTCCTGGATGCTGTCGTCACCCACGGCGCTGGCGGCGGACAGGGCGTCGGCGATCTGGGCGCGGGTCACCGGCTCGAAGAACGTCGAACCGTCGGCCGCCTTCGTGGTCGCCGCGTCCCCGACCCACGCCCCGGCGTAGCAGTCCGCCTGCAGCTCGACTCGGACGCTGCCGGACGAGGCGCCGGTGCCGCTCCGGTCGGTGTCGGCGAAGGTGCCCTGGAGCTGCTGCACGTGGTGGCCCCACTCGTGCGCGACGACGTACATCTGTGCGAGCGGACCGCCCGAGGACCCGTAGGTCGACTTCAGGTCGTCGTAGAACGCGGTGTCCAGGAAGATCGCCCGGTCCGGCGGGCAGTAGAAGGGCCCGGTCGCCGCCGACGCGGTGCCGCACCCGGTGTCGGTCGACCCGTCGAACAGGAAGAAGTCGGGTGTCGAGTACGACGTCCCGAGCTGTTGCGACTCGGAGCTCCAGTAGGCATCGAGCGACTCGGCGGCGCCCTCCATCCGGCACTCGACGTCAGCGTTGGCGTCGCGGCCGGTCTGGCACTCGGTGATCGGTGTGGCCTCGACGCCGCCCTGTTGGATCGGGGTGAGACCGCTCCCGCCGCCGACCAACCCGCCGATGTCGACGCCGGTGAACTGCGCGATGAGGAACACCACGATCGCGGTGACTCCGGCCGCGCCGCCGCCGATGGCCGTGTTGCGCCCGCGGCGCTTGACCTTGCCGCCCTGCAGCCGGGTGTCGTCGTTGAACGTCATGCTCCGAACGTACGGACGATCGGCCGACGCCGCCCGGAAATACGACGCCGCCCGGAACCACGACGCCGCCCGGAACCACTCCGACCCGAACCGAGGGGGAGCGCCGACGGAGTAGACCGGGGCACATGCCGATCCTCGACGAGACCCACCCCCTGTTCCTCCTCGCGATGGACCAGCGGTCCTCGCTCCTCAAGCACACGTACGACGAGGACTCGGGTGAGCCCGCGGACGAGGCCGAGGCCGAACGGGTCCGCGCCGGCAAGCAGCTCGTCTACCGCGGGGTCCTCACCGCCCTCGCCGCAGGAGCCTCCCGGGAGCGCACCGGCGTGCTGGTCGATGAGCTGTACGGCGCCGACGTCGCCCGACTGGTCAAGGAAGCCGGGCTGCAGCTCGCCATGCCGATCGAACGATCCGGCCGCGAGTGGTTCGAACTCGAGTACGGCGACGACTGGGTCGCGCACGTCGACGCCTTCGACCCGGACTGGGTGAAGGTGCTGGTCCGGGACAACCCCGCGTTCGACGCCGACTCCCGTGAGCAGCAGGCGCGCGCGCTCGCCGACGTCGCGGCCACCCTGCACGACGCCGGTCGCCCGTTCCTCGTGGAGCTCCTCGTGCCGGGCACCGACGAGCAGACGGCATCGGTCGACGACTACGACCGTGACCTCCGCCCGGACCTCGTCGTCCAGGTGCTCGAGTTCCTGCAGGACCACGGGGTCGAGGCGGACGTCTGGAAGCTCGAGGGCCTGGACCGTCGAGAGGACGCCGAACGCGTCGTCGCGACCGCCCGCCGCGGTGGCCGCGACAGCGTGCAGTGCATCGTCCTCGGCCGGGACGCCCCGCAGGAGCAGCTCGACGCGTGGTTGCGCACCGCTGCACCGGTGGACGGCTTCGTCGGGTTCGCGATCGGCCGGAGCAACTGGGAGGAGCCGCTCGAGGACGTGGTCCGCGAGCACCTGGACACCGAGGCGGCCGAGCAGCTCATCGCAGCCAACTACCGGCACTTCGTCGACACCTGGCTGGAGGCCCGTGGCGACGTCGAGCACGGGGTCGACGCCGGCGCGGTCTGACGCGGGACAGGTCAGGTGCGGATCAGCGGCTCCACCGCCGCCAGGTCCGCACCGATCCCGACATCGACGAGTTCGATCCGTCCGGCGAGCGTCGCCGCTGGGCCCCGGAGCAGCCCGGCCTTCACCCCGCCGAACGTGACGGTGACGTCCGCGTGCAGCACGTGGTCGTCCGCGATGCCGCCGGTGTCCACGTCGATCCCACTCGGCACGTCCACCGCCACCACGAACGGCGCCCGCTGTTCCCGCGCCAACTCGCGGAGGCCCGCCACGACCTCACGCGCCGGCGACCGCAGGGGTCCGCCGCCGCCGATGCCCAGGACGCCGTCGAGGACCAGGTCCGCCTCCAGCGCGGCCTCGCGGGCGATCTGCGCCAGCCGCTCACCGACCGGGGTCATCGCCGCGTGCAGGATGTCCGCAGCACCCGCTGCGGAACCGGACGCCCCGTCCGCGACCGGGTCCTCCAGGAGGTGCGCCCCGGCCTCGCGGGCCGCTGCCAGGCCCGCCTCGTGGACGCGTGAGCCGACGCGCAGGACCGTGACGCGCCTCCCGGCCGTCGCCAGGCGCGCACCTGCGAACAGGGCGTCCCCGCCGTTGTCACCGCTGCCGGCGAGGACCAGCACCGATCCCGGACCGTCACCCGGACGCACCGCCGGGTCGTCGAGCAGATCGCCGACGATCGTCGCCAACCCGTCCGCGGCCCGCTGCATGAGGGGCTCGCCCGCCTCCAGGTGCGGTCGTTCCGCCGCACGGATCTGATCGCCGCCGTAGCCGTCCATGCCAGCCACTGTGCCCCCGGTACCCTGGGCAGGCCATGTCACTCGTCCCCGAAGCGCCCCGCCCCCGGGTGGTCATGTCCCCGGACGGCCTGCCGCTCGCCACCTACGACTTCGGTGACCCGGACGCGCCAGCGGTCGTCGCCGTGCACGGATTCGCCTCCGGAGCGCTGCTGAACTGGCACGCCTCCGGATGGACCCGCGACCTGGTCCGCGCCGGACGCCGGGTGATCGCGTTCGACCAGCGCGGCCACGGCGCCAGCGGGAAGCCACACGAGCCGCACAGCTACTCGATGGACCTGCTGGTCGACGACGTCTCCGCCGTCATCGACACGTACCTGCTCGACGACGTCGCGTTCCTCGGGTACTCGCTCGGCGCCCGCGTCGGCTGGCACACCGCCGGACGGATGAGCGACCGGATCTCGCGCGCCGTGCTCGGCGGGATCCCCGACGCCGACCCCATGCGGAGCGTGCGCGTCGACCAGGCCCGGGCGTTCATCACCGACGGCACACCGGTGGCGGACCGCGTCACCGACGGGTACCTGACCATGGCGGCCGGCATCGAGGGCAACGACCTCCGCGCGCTCGTCGCGATGGTCGAGGGGATGCGGGACAGCATCGAGCCGACGCCCGAGAACGCGCCGACACAGCCGCTGCTGCTCGCCGCGGGCAGCGCGGACGGCATCAAGGACAGTGCGCTGCGGCTCGCCGAGACGGCGCCGCACGCGACCTTCTTCGAGATCCCGGGGCGGAACCACTTCAACGCCCCGACGTCGCGGCACTTCCGGGAGGCGGCGATCGCGTTCCTGGGGGAACAGGACTGACGCCGGCGATCGCGTTCCTGGGCGACGGCCTGTCCGGCGGCAGCTGACGGGTACTCGTGGGCCCTCCCGCTGCGGAGGCCGCGCGGCGTAGCGTCCGCCGCATGGAACACAGACTCCTCGGCAACAGCGGGACAGTGGTGTCATCGCTGACCCTCGGCACCATGACGTTCGGCAGCGAAGCCGACGAACCCACCTCCCACGCCATCATCGACGCCTTCGTGGCCGGCGGCGGCACCTTCATCGACACCGCGGACGTGTACTCGGGCAACGAGTCCGAGCGCATCATCGGCCGCTGGCTCCAGGCACACCCCACCGAGGCGCAGCAGGTCGTCCTCGCCACCAAGGGCCGCTTCCCGCAGGGCGACGGTCCGAACGACCTCGGCCTGTCGCGCCGACACCTGCGCGTCGCGCTCGACGCCTCGTTGGAGCGGCTCGGCGTCGACCACATCGACCTCTACCAGATGCACGCGTGGGACGCCCTGACCCCGATCGAGGAGACCCTGCGCTTCCTCGACGACGCCGTCTCGGCCGGCAAGATCGGGTCCTACGGGTTCTCGAACTACCTCGGCTACCAGGTCACGAAGGCCGTCTACGAGGCGAAGGCGCACGGCTGGGCACCCCCCGTCACCCTGCAGCCGCAGTACAACCTGCTCGTCCGCGACATCGAGCACGAGGTCGTGCCCGCCTGCCTCGACGCCGGCATCGGCCTGCTGCCGTGGTCGCCGCTCGCCGGTGGCTGGCTGTCCGGCAAGTACCAGCGTGACGAGGCCCCGACCGGCTCGACGCGTCTGGGCGAGGACCCGAAGCGCGGCATGGAGGCGTGGGAGGCCCGCAACGCCGACGAGCGCACCTGGCAGGTGCTCGACGTGGTGTCCAGCGTCGCCGAGGCGCACGGTGCCTCCCGATCCCAGGTGTCCCTCGCCTGGCTGCTCGCCCGCCCGGCCGTGACCAGCGTCATCCTCGGTGCCCGGACGGTCGAGCAGTTGCAGGACAACCTCGGTGCAGCGGACCTGGTGCTCGAGGACGCCGAGCTCCGGGCCCTCACCGACGCCAGCGCACCCCGGGTGGACGACTACCCGTACGGCACGGCCGGCGTCGCGCAGCGCGAGCGGAAGATCAGCGGCGGCCGCTGAACAGGCGCCCGGGCAGGGCGGATCCGCGGTGCTGCCCGCCGGATGATGCGGGAAACCGCTGATGTCGTCCGGCGGCGTGGACCCGGTGGTCCTGCGGATGTCAGGATCGACGCACGGCCGGCTGGTTACCGCGCCGAGCGCCGGGAACGCCCCTGATCCGTGTTCCACCCGCGCCGGAGCCCCGAGCGACCTGGTCGCTCGGGGCTCTGCTCATGCCAGGGTGCTGCTCATGCACGGGCGCTCCTCGCGGCCGGGCGGCTGCTAGCGTCCTGTGGTGCTCGAAACGACCCCCGTCCCGGTCGACGTCCGTCGTCGGCGCGCCCTGACGCACCCGATCCTGACGTGGGTCGTCGCAGCCGTGCTCGCTGTCGCCTCGAGCCTGTGGATGTGGCACCGGCTCGGCTGGCCGACCCGGGGGATCGCCTGGGCCGAGGACTCCGGCGTCTTCCTCAACGAGCGGCTGGAGCTCGGTGCCGTGCCGTCGCTGCTCCACCCGTACAGCGGCTACCTGCACCTGGTCCCGCGGATCGTGGTGGACGCGGCCGTCGCGCTCTGGCCGATCGAGGACTACGCGATGGTCGTCACGGCCCTGTCCTGCTGCGTGATCGGCATCGTCAGCGCGACCGTGTTCGTCCTGGCGCGGGACGTCGTCCGGTCGGCACCGCTCCGGGCGCTCCTGGCGGTCGTGCCCGCGATCGCGCCGATGGGTGTCGTCGAGATCGCCGGCAACACCGCGAACTTGCACTGGTACCTGCTCTTCCTGGCGCCCTGGGTCTTCGCGTTCCGGCCGCGGTCCTGGTGGAGCAGCGCGAGCATGGCCGTCGCCGCGCTCGCCATCACCCTGACCGAGATACAGGCGGCCCTCTTCGTGCCGCTCTTCCTGTTCGGGTTCCGGAGCCGCCGGGGTGTCCCGGTCCTGGCCGCCGCGTTCCTGGGGCTCGCCGCGCAGGCCGCCACGACCCTCCAGGCACCGCGTCCGCGGACCCCGAGCGACGCGAGCCCGCTCGACATCGCCGCGGGATTCCTCGCGCAACCCGTCGCCGGCTCGTGGAACGGGGACGTGCGGGAGGTCGGCGTCACGATCGTGCACCTCGGGTGGTGGGTCGTCGTCGTGCCGGCGGTCGTGGTGCTGGCGGTGCTCGTCCTCGGACTGGTGCGACGAGGAGGAGCGAGCCGGTGGATGATCGTCGCGCTCGGCGCCGCGCCCGCCGTGCTCTGGGTCGCTGCCCTGCGGGTGAACGCCGTCCCGAGCATGTTCGCGGAGTGGAACGAGGCCTCGTTCCAGCGGTTCGGCCCCTACCGGTACGCCGCCGCGGCGTCGATGTTCCTGCTGGCCGCGGTCGTCGTCGCCGCGGACGTCTGCATCGGCCGCGGCCGTGTGGTGCTGCCGGTGCTCGGCTGGGTCCTCGTCGCGAGCGTCGTCGCCGCGGGCGTCCTCAACGTCCACGCCGAGACCCGACGGGCTGACGGACCGGTCTGGTCCACCCAGGTGCAGCGACAGGGCGCGGCCGTCTGCTCAGCCGACCCGGACGGGACGGTGCGCATCGAAGCGTCGCCGCGTCCGCGCCTGTGGACGGCAGAGGTGCCCTGTGCTCGGCTCGAGCACTAGCCCGTCCCCAGCCGGCCGCCCGATCCGGGCCGCGGTCGTCGCACTGGTCGTGCTGGTGCTCGCGACGGCCACCGCCTGGTTCCGCCTGGACCCGGTGCAACGGGCGACGCTGTGGGCAGAGGACGGCCGGGACTTCGTCTCCGCGGACATGGTCGACGGGTTCGGCGCCACCCTCTTCCGGCCGTTCGGCGGCTACCTGCAGGTCGTCCCGCGCCTCGTCGCCGCGGTCAGCAGCACGATCGCCCGCCCGGAGCACCTCGCCCAGACGGTCACGCTGCTCTCGTGTGCGGTGGTCGGTGCCGTGAGCGCGCTGCTGTACCTGTACGGGCGCACGATGCTGCGGAGCCCGGTGGCACCGTTCCTGCTCGCGGCCGTGCCCCCGCTGATCCCGACCGCTCCACGTGAGGCGCTCGGGACGATGAACAACCTGCACTCGTTCCTGCTGCTCCTGGTCCCCGTCGTCCTCCTGGTCGTGCCGCGGTCCTGGTGGACGTCGGCCGCGACCGCCGTCCTGGTCGCCGTCGTCGTGCTCAGCGAGACGCAGGCGCTGCTCTTCGCCCCGCTGCTCCTGGCCGGGATCCGCCGACGCGAGAAGTGGCCGGTCGCCGCCGCGTTCCTCCTGGCCGGCGCCGCGCAGGTCGTCACGGCGGTGCAGTACCCCCGCCCGTCGATCAGCTACGGGTCGGCGATGCCCGTGACGCTCGCGGACGTCGTCGTCGGCTTCGTCACCGTCCCGCTGACCACGGTGTGGACCACCCGGCTCGGGTCGGTGGGCGGCCTGATCAGCGCCTCGGGGATGACCCCGATCGTCGTGCTCACCGTCGTCTGCGTCGCGGTGGCCGCGGCGGGCATCGTCTGCGGTGGTGTGGTGCACCGGTGGCTCGTCCCCGCGACGGTCCTCGGGGCGGCGGCGCTCTGGTCGGCCGCGCTCCTGGTCACCCCGGCCGGCGGGTTCGCGTTCACCGAGGGTGTGGCGGACCACGTCGCTCACTTCGGCACGATCCGCTACGCGACGGTGAGCTCCGGGTTCCTGCTGCTCGCACTGGTGGTCACCGCCGACGCGCTGTGGTGCCCGGCCCGTGCTCGTGTCCCGGATCGGGGCCAGCGCCGGGCATGGATCCGTCGCGGCGCGGCCGTCGTGGTCGCCCTGGCGGTCGCGGTCCCGCTCGTGGTCAACGTCCACGACACCGGCCACGCCACCCGGTCCGACGGCCCGACGATCACGTCGCAGGTGCCCGCCGCGCGCGCCACGTGTGCGAGCCGCGGCGCCGACGGACGGGGGACCGCACTGCTCCGACAGTCGCCGGACCGATCGCCGTGGACCGTCACGCTGACGTGCGGGTACCTGCAGCGTCGGTGACCGTCGGACGGGGACTGCGCGCGTGGACCTGAGGGCCGGCAGCGGGACTTGAACCCGCAACCCCCGTATTACAAGTACGGTGCGCTACCAATTGCGCCATGCCGGCTGACCCGCCCATCGTACCGGGCAGGACACGACGACGGCGCCCGAGCCGCAGCCCGGGCGCCGTCGCCTGTTCGCTACTCCTCCGCCGAGAAGTTGAGCGAGATCGAGTTCATGCAGTAACGGTCGCCCGTAGGGGTCCCGAAGCCGTCCGGGAACACGTGGCCGAGGTGCCCGCCGCAGTTCGCGCAGCGGACCTCGGTGCGCGCCATACCGAGGGACTTGTCCTCGATGAGCTGCACCGCTGCCGGGTCGACCGACTCGTAGAACGAGGGCCAGCCGCAGCCGGAGTCGAACTTCGTGCCGCTCTTGAACAGTTCCGCGCCACACGCCGCACACGTGTAGACCCCGGCACGCTCCTCGTCGAGGAGCTCACCCGTCCACGGGCGCTCCGTCCCGGCCTGGCGGAGCACGGCGTACTGGTCCGGCGAGAGCTCCTCGCGCCACTGGGCGTCGGACTTGTCGACGTTGTATGCCATGTGCGTACCTCCTGGTTCCGACCGGGACTCGTGTCCACCGGTCATCGTGCGTCAGATCAGTAAACTCCGGGGGATGTCCGGTCATTCCGTCCACCACGCTCGCTGGGAACACCTGACGACCGACGAACTGTACGACATCGTGCGGCTGCGGAACCGGGTGTTCGCCCTCGAACAACGGGTCACCGCCGAGGACTTCGACGGCCGCGACCGCGAGCCCGACACCGAGCACTGGTGGTCCGGCACCCCGGACGCGCCGGCCACCGGCTACCTCCGCCTGGTCCGCCCGGCAGGGGACGAGCCGCACCCCGACGGCACCGATGCCCCGACCCGGGTGATCGGCCGGGTCGCCACCCACCCGGACCACCGCGGCCAGGGCGTCGCCGGCCGGCTGGTCGCCGCCGTGCTCGCCGAACACGGGCACGAGGCGTTCGTCCTGCACGCCCAGCAGTACGTCGCCGCGCTCTACGAACGCCACGGCTTCGTCCGCTTCGGCGTCCCCTACGACGAGGCCGGCATCACCCACGTCGGCATGTACCGCCCGGCGTCCTGATGGACACCCGGGGGCGCTACCGCACCTACGCGGACCGGATCGCGTCCGTCTCGCCCGCCTACGCCGGCTGGGCCGACTCCCTGGACGACGACCTCGTCGCGCTGCTGGACGAGGTCCCCGCGACCCAGCGTCAGCCGGAACTGCTGTTCGCGGTCGCACGACGGCTCGGCGCCGACCCGATGGACGCCGGATCGCTCCGCGCACTCGGCCGGGAGGCCCGCCCCGCCCTGGTCGCGGCCCTCACCACCGCCACCGTGCAGGCCAACGACCCGCGCCGGCTCGCCCCCGTCGTCCCGGTGCTCGCGGCGCTCGCCGCGGCGTCCGACCGGCCGCTCGGGCTGGTCGACGTCGGTGCGGCCGCGGGGCTCTGCTCGATCCCGGACCGGGTGACGCTCGACCACCGGCAACGCGCCCCGCTGCACACGTCGCGCCCCCTCGCGACGGGGCGCGACGTCCGTAGCGGGGCGCGGGACCCGCTCCTCCGGATGCACACCGCCGTGCCCGGGCCGGCGGTGCACCTCGTCGCGGACGTCACCGGGACGCCGCCGGACCCCGCCGCGACGTCGATCCGGATCGGTGCGCGCATCGCCCTCGACCCGAACCCGATCGACCCGACGGCACCGGGAGCGCTCGAGCGACTCGTCGAGGCCGTCCCGCCCGAGGCGACGGACCGGACCGCCCTGATGGCGGAGGCATTGCGGGCGACGGTGGTCGAGCCTCCCGTCCGGATCCGTGGCAGGGTGCCGGAGGACCTGGACCGGGCGCTCGATGCGCTGCCGGACGACTGCGAACCGGTCGTCCTCACGACGGGGACGCTCGTCTACGTGCCCGGCGCCGGACGGCAGCGCCTGGTCGACCGGCTCCGTGAACGCGACGTGCGGTGGGTGGCGCTGGAGCGGACCGGCATCCTCGCCGGGGTCGCCGCGACGCTGCCGGAGGACGTGGACCCCGCGGACCCGGACGCGTTCGCGACGCTGTCCCTCGACGGCCGGGCGCTCGCCGTGTCGGACGCCTTCGGGACCCGGGTCCGGTGGTTCGGCCGCACGCTCCGCTGAGCGGGTTCCGCGACAGTCCAGCGCCGTGCCAGGGTCGACCTGCCGAGCGCCCCTACGATGTGCGAGACCTGCAACCCGTCCGCGATCGGAACCACAGTGACCGCCCTCCCCACCGACGAGCTCACCGAGCTCGCCAAGCACGTGCTCGCGTTCGAGCACGAGCGGGCACGGCACGACCGGACGAAGGAAGCGGAGATCCGCGTCGAGTTCGACATGTCGCCGACGCGGTACTACCAGGTGTTGAACCGGGTGATCGACTCTCCGGCTGCCCTGGCGTACGACCCGCAGCTGGTCACCCGGCTGCAGCGTCTCCGCCGGGCCCGGACGAGTGCCCGCGCTGCCCGCAGCTTCGTCGCGCCCCCGGCCGACCACGAAGGACGTGAAGAGGAACGATGACGAGATTCCCGCGAGACCGGTTCGACGACGTCACCGACGGCCCCCGGGTCGGGGCGCACCGCGGTGCTGCCCGTCGGGGTGGTGGATGGATCGTGTTCGCGTGGGCGGCCCTCGCGACAGGTGTCCTCGTGGGCGTCGGTGTGCTCGTGCTCGCACTCGCCAACGGCAGTTTCCAGTTCACCGAGGGCAGTGGCGGAGCGACGGCGGCCCCGTCGTCGTCGGCGTCCTCGACCCCGACCGGCGGTGCGTCGGCCAGTCCGGAGCCGTCGGGCGAGGCGTCCAGCTCCGCGCCGGCTGCCGCTGCGTCCCCCTCGGACCAGGGCGCGACGACCCTCGTGGTGCTGAACGGGACCTCGACCACGGGCCTCGCCGCGAACGCCTCCACGAAGCTCACCGGCGCCGGGTGGAAGGTGACCTCCACGGGCGACGCCGGCACCACGGGGTCGACGCAGACCATCGTCTACTACCAGCAGGAGTCGCAGGCAGCGCTCGCGGAGGGGATCGCGCAGTCGCTCGGGACCTCCGCGGTGCAGCAGTCGGCGGCCTTCCCGAACGCCGACGTGTCGGTCGTCCTCGGGGCCGACTACACCGGCTGAGACCGCTGATCCGGGGCTCTGTGTTTCCGGCACGTTGCGGATGGTGGATCGCTCCGTGAAATACGTGTCACACCCCTTGCCGAAATCGTGACACTCGGTCAGAGTCACGAGTGGTCATCCCGTGGTCGCGACAGGTCCTCATTCCAGAGGGGATGTCGCGAGATCGGGAGAGGCGACACGGCCTCGGACCCGACGGCACCATTTGCGATGGTGGCGTCGTTCGCACCAGCAGTACCGCAGGGAGCAAGGAACATGGCCAACGGAACCGTGAAGTGGTTCAACGCCGAGAAGGGCTTCGGCTTCATCACCGTGGATGGAGGGGGCCAGGACGTGTTCGTGCACTACTCGGCCATCGACATGAACGGCTACAAGGTCCTCGAGGAGGGCCAGGCAGTGACGTTCGACGTCGGGACCGGGTCGAAGGGCCCGCAGGCCGAGTCGGTCCGTCCCGCCTGAGTCGCAGAACCGCTCACGAACGCGTCGTCCCTCCGGGGCGGCGCGTTCGTCGTCTGGCGGCCGTCGTCCCGGTCGCAGCGCGGGCGGGTGTCGGGTGGGCCGACCTGTGGAAGCGGGGCGAGCCTCCCGACTGTGTTGCACTCTCGGGTGGCGAGTGCCAGAATCGGGCTTGGCACTCGGTCACACTGAGTGCCAGAACGACCCCGATGACGACGTCCGGGAGGGACGAAGAACTCACATGGCAAAGATCATTGCTTTCAACGAAGAGGCCCGACGCGGCCTCGAGCGCGGCCTCAACCAGCTGGCCGACGCCGTGAAGGTGACGCTCGGCCCGCGCGGCCGCAACGTCGTCCTCGAGAAGAAGTGGGGCGCCCCCACGATCACGAACGACGGTGTCTCCATCGCCAAGGAGATCGAGCTCGACGACCCGTACGAGAAGATCGGTGCGGAGCTCGTCAAGGAGGTCGCCAAGAAGACCGACGACGTCGCCGGTGACGGTACGACCACCGCAACGGTGCTCGCCCAGGCGCTCGTCCGCGAAGGCCTCCGCAACGTGGCCGCCGGTGCCGACCCCATCTCCCTGAAGCGCGGCATCGAGAAGGCAGTCGAGGCCGTCTCGGCCCAGCTGCTCGCCGACGCCAAGGAGATCGAGACCAAGGACCAGATCGCCGCCACCGCGTCGATCTCGGCCGCTGACCCGACCATCGGCGCGCTCATCGCCGAGGCCATCGACAAGGTCGGCAAGGAAGGTGTCGTCACCGTCGAGGAGTCGAACACCTTCGGCACCGAGCTCGAGCTGACCGAGGGCATGCGCTTCGACAAGGGCTACCTGTCGCAGTACTTCGTCACCGACCCCGAGCGTCAGGAAGCCGTCTTCGAGGACGCTTACATCCTGATCGTCAACTCGAAGATCTCGAACATCAAGGACCTCCTGCCGGTCGTCGACAAGGTGATCCAGGCGGGCAAGCAGCTCCTGATCATCGCCGAGGACGTCGACGGCGAAGCCCTCGCGACCCTCGTCGTGAACAAGATCCGCGGCATCTTCAAGTCCGTCGCCGTCAAGGCGCCGGGCTTCGGCGACCGCCGCAAGGCAATGCTGCAGGACATCGCGATCCTCACCGGCGGCCAGGTCATCTCGGAAGAGGTCGGCCTCAAGCTCGAGAACGCGACGCTCGACCTCCTCGGTCGTGCCCGCAAGGTCGTCATCACCAAGGACGAGACCACGATCGTCGAGGGTGCCGGCGACGCCGAGCAGATCGCCGGCCGCGTCCGTCAGATCCGCTCCGAGATCGAGGCGACCGACTCCGACTACGACCGCGAGAAGCTCCAGGAGCGTCTCGCGAAGCTCGCCGGTGGCGTCGCAGTCATCAAGGCGGGTGCCGCGACCGAGGTCGAGCTCAAGGAGCGCAAGCACCGCATCGAGGACGCCGTCCGCAACGCGAAGGCAGCCGTCGAAGAGGGCATCGTCGCCGGTGGTGGCGTCGCCCTCATCCAGGCCGGCAAGGTCGCGCTCGACTCGCTCACCCTCGAGGGTGACGAGGCGACCGGTGCGAACATCGTCCGCGTCGCCATCGACGCCCCGCTCAAGCAGATCGCGCTCAACGCCGGTCTCGAGCCGGGTGTCGTGGCCGCCAAGGTCCGCGAGCTCGAGTCCGGTTGGGGCCTCAACGCCGCGACCGGCGAGTACGTCGACCTGATTGCCACGGGCATCATCGACCCCGCCAAGGTGACGCGTTCGGCGCTGCAGAACGCTGCGTCGATCGCCGGTCTGTTCCTCACGACCGAGGCCGTCGTCGCCGACAAGCCGGAGAAGAACCCGGCCATGCCGGCCGGCGACCCCACGGGTGGCATGGACTTCTAGTCCGGACCTGCTCGGCAAGGGCCCTCGTACGCTTCGCGTGCGGGGGCCCTTCCGCGTGCGCGGGTGCGGCGCGGGCGGGCGGCGGGGGCGGGGGCCGGCGGGGGCGGGCGGCGCAGGCGGGCGGCGGCCGAGGTCGCACGAACTGCCGCCCGCCGGGTGCCGAGGCGGCACTTCGTGCGACCTCGGCGAGTAGTCCGTGGCGTGCTGTGCGACTTGAAGGCTGCGCCGCCGGCCGGGGGGCCGGCGGGCCGGCGGGCCGGCGGGCCGGCGGGCCGGCGTCCGATCGTCGAGGTCGCTCGAACTGCCGGCAGGCCGAGCGGCGTGCGGCACATATCGCGACCTGGGCGCTCGGGCTGCGGCGCGTCTCACGACCTCGGGAACGCTCGATCGCGCGGCTCGCGAGTGCGCGACTTGCAGGCTCCTGCACTGGAGGCTGGCGTCACGTCGTTCTCCACAGGGAACGGGAGTCGTCGGCTCGGTCCGCCGCCGCGTTCTCGAGACTGTCGAGATGGTGCAGCCACGACCCCTTCCGAGCCCGTTCGACGCGCAGCCCTTCCGGGTTCGCGACGCGCTGTCGTCGGGCCTCGACGCAGGACGACTTCGCCGCCACGATCTGCGACGACCCGTCCACGGGGTCCGCGTCGGGCGCGGGTGCGAGGGGACGCTGGTGGACGCGCTCTCACTCGTCCTGGGAACCCACCAGTTCTTCAGTCACACCACGGCGGCGCGCCTCTGGGGAGCACCGCTGCCCGGGCGGGAACAGGATCGGAACCACGTCTCCACGGCTGGCCGCGGTCCGCTGATGCGCCGCCCGGGCGTGACCGGCCACCGGGCCCGAGCGGACGCCCCGATGACCACGGTCCGAGGAGTCCGGTGCAGCACCCCGGAACAGGCCTGGTGGGAGTGCGCTTCCGTGCTCGGGCTCCGTGACCTGGTCGCGGTCGGTGACCACCTCGTCGGGAGGAGCGCTCTGACCACCATCGACGGGCTTGCCGCATCGATCCGTCCGGGCCACCGTCACGTCCGCGTGGCCCGAGCCGCCATCGAACTCGTCCGCGTCGGTTCGGAGTCAGCGATGGAGACGTGGTTCCGGCTCGCCTTGGTCGACGCCGGATTCCCGGAGCCGGTGCTCAACATCGACGTCGAGGACCCTTCCGGAACGTTCCTCGGTCGTGTGGACATGGCTTGGCCCGAGTACCGGATCGCCTTCGAGTACGACGGTGACCACCATCGTGACCGCGAAGTGTTCCAGCACGATCAACGGCGAGACAACGGTTTCGTCGTCAACGGATGGCTCGTCGTGCATGCCACTGCCCTCGACGCGTCTCGTCCGGCGCTGGTCTTCGAGCGACTCCGCCAGGCGTTCGCGATCCGGCGAAGCAGTCCCGCGCGCAGCTCTGCGTCGGCTCAGTGAGTCGACTTTCCTGCGACGCGGGGGAGGTCCGGCTCGCCGAGGTCGCACGACGTGCTGACCGAGACGGGCGCCGGCGGCAGTTCCGGCGACCTGGACGGCGGGCGCAGGGAGAGCCTCCCGGCCGGGGAGCAGCCGCGCTCCCCGCGAGGTCGCTCGACATGCCGTCAGGCCGACGTCGGGGTCGCACGAAGTGCTGCCCGGGACGGGGTCGGGCAGCACTTCGTGCGACCTCGGGCCGCGCGCCGTCTCAGGTCAGGAAAGCGTGGCGGCGGAAGCGCCCTCGCGTGGCAGCAGCGGGAGCCACACGCGGAAGGTGGCGCCGCCGCCCGGAGTGTCGAACACCTCGACGGACCCGTGGTGCGCGTGCACGATGCCCGACACGATCGCGAGCCCGAGGCCCGATCCGCCGGTGTCCCGTGCGCGGCTGGTGTCGGCTCGCCAGAAGCGCTGGAAGATCTTCTCGCGCAGCTGCGGGGGGATGCCCTCGCCGTGGTCGATCACGTCGATGTGCGCCATCTCGCGCTCGTCGTCCACGCCGATGCCGATCTCGATCGGGTCATCGTGCTCGGTGAACCGCATGGCGTTGCCCATCAGGTTCGTCACGATCTGCCGGACCTTGTTCTCCTCCGCCAGGACGATCGGCGGCCGCTTGGGGAGCACGATCGTCGGCAGGGGCGTCGTCTCGTCGGTCGGGTTCTTCGTGTCGAGGCTCATCGCCCTGGTGCGACGAGCGCGGAGACGCGCGATCGTCTGCCGCGAGAACGCGATCGGCCCGGTGGTGTTGAGCGACGGGGACGCGGGGGCGGCCGGGCTGCCGGAACCGTCGGCCGCGGCGCCGAAGGAACTCATCGGCCGCACGGCCTGCGGCACGTTCTCCCCGGTCAGGGCGTCCTCGACCAGGACCTGGATCTCGCGGTCCGGGTTCGACGCCATCGTGTCGAGCGCGGAGTCGCGGGCGATGGTGACGAGGTCGACCGGTCCGAGTTCGAGCGGCTTCGACTCGTCGATGCGGGCCAGCTGCAGCAGGTCCTGCACCAGGAGGCCCATGCGCTTGGCCTCTTTCTCGATGCGGTCCATCGCCTGCGCGACGTCCTCTTCCTTGCGCAGCGCACCCATGCGGTAGAGCTCGGCGTACCCGCGGAGGGACACCAGCGGCGTCCGGAGCTCGTGGGAGGCGTCGCCGACGAACCGGCGCATCTGGTCGATCGTGCGCTCACGGTCCTCGAACGCGTCGTCGATCCGCTCGAGCATCGCGTTGAGGGACCGGTTGAGTCGGCCGACCTCGGTGTTCGGGGTGTCTGCGTCGAGGCGCTGGTTGAAGTCGCCGGCTGCGAAGCGAGCCGCGGTGTCCTCGACGTTGCGCAGCGGGTCGAAGGTAGCGGTGACGAGGAGGCGTGTGAGCATCGCCCCGAGCAGGATCACCGAGATGCCGAACAGCAGGAAGATGACCGTGAACTGCGCGATGGTCTGGTCGGTGCCGGCGCTGGAGACCGCGACGAGGACGTAGCCGGTCTCGGTCGCTCCGGTGGAGAGGTTCTGCAGGTTCGCGGGGATGACCTGGGCACGCCACTCGTGGTTGTGCTGCTTGTCGTAGAGGCTGAAGGGGGCCGCCGTGGAGGCCGCCGACGAGAAGCGGACGTGTGAGACGTCCGGCTGCGACGGCGACTGCGTGTCGCAGATCTGTTCGCCGCCGCCGTCGTACGCGGCGACGTAAGAGCTCTTCTCGAGGACCATCGACAGCTTGCAGTACTGCTCACCGTCGCTGACGTTCTGACCTTCGAGCTGCGAGCTGGTGGTCGTCACCTGGGTGTCGAGTTGCCGCATCAGGTACGTGCTCAGCACCGTCATCGTGCCGAGCCCGGCGACGAGCAGGCCGAGCGCGACCAGGAGGACGGTGATCCCGGTGATCTTGGTGCGGAGGGAGATCGCGTCCCACCAGTGAGTCATTCGCGCGTGCATGCTTCCCCAACACTAAGCGGCGGCCGCCGGGGAGAACCCGACGACCGCCGACAGTCAGCTGTGACTCAGGAGGCCTTGGACGCCTTGAGCATGTAGCCGAAGCCACGCTTGGTCTGGATGATCGGCTCGGCCGAGTACTGGTCGAGCTTCCGACGGAGGTAGGAGATGTAGGACTCCACGATGCCGGCGTCGCCGTTGAAGTCGTACTCCCACACGTGGTCGAGGATCTGCGCCTTCGACAGCACGCGGTTTGGGTTCAGCATGAGGTAGCGCAACAGCTTGAACTCGGTGGGGGAGAGTTCGATCTGCGCCTCGCCGATGGTGACCTCGTGCGTGTCCTGGTCCATCGTGAGCTCGCCGGCGCGGATGATCGCGTCTTCCTCGTCGTTCATCGTGCGACGCAGGATCGCCTTGATGCGGGCGACGATCTCGTCGAGGGAGAACGGCTTCGTCACGTAATCGTCGCCGCCGACCGTGAGGCCGGTGATCTTGTCCTCGGTGTCGTCCTTCGCGGTGAGGAAGAGGATCGGCGAGGTGTAGCCCGAGGAACGGAGGCGCTTGGTCACGCCGAAGCCGTTCATGTCGGGGAGCATGACGTCGAGGATGATGAGGTCCGGCTCCTCTTCGAGCACGGCGGAGATCGCCTGTGCCCCGTTCCCGACCGCCCGCACCGCGAAACCGGCGAAGCGAAGCGAGGTCGTGAGGAGATCGCGGATGTTCGGCTCGTCGTCGACGATGAGGATCTTGGGTCCGTCGGTCATGTGACCATCATCTGGCTGTTCCCTGGCCGATTCCTGGGAGCCGTTCGTGTGTCGGCTAGGCGTCGTCAGGCGACGGGTGCCGCCACCTGGTCGGCGTCGAGGATCGTGTACGAGTACCCCTGCTCGGCGAGGAACCGCTGTCGGTTCTGCGCGAAGTCCTGGTCCACCGTGTCGCGGGTGACGAGCGTGTAGAACGACGCCGGGACGCCGTCCTTGTTCGGCCGGAGCAGTCGCCCGAGTCGCTGGGCCTCTTCCTGGCGGGACCCGAACGAGCCCGACACCTGGATCGCCACCGTCGCGTCGGGCAGGTCGACCGAGAAGTTCGCGACCTTCGAGACGACGAGCACGTCGATGCTGCCTTCGCGGAACGCCTGGTAGAGCCGTTCACGCTCGTCGACCGGCGTCGCGCCGGTGATCTCGGCAGCGTCGAGCGACGCCGCGAGCTCATCGAGCTGGTCGATGTACTGCCCGATCACCAGGATCTGCTCACCGCGGTGCTTCTCGATGAGGTCGCGGACGACGGGGGTCTTCGCCGGCGAGGTGGCCGCCAGCCGGTACCGCTCGTCATCGCTCGATGCCGCGTACTCCAGACGGTCCTCGTGCGACAGGTCGATCCGGACCTCGTAGCACTCCGCGGGGGAGATGTAGCCCTGCGCCTCGATCTCCTTCCACGGAGCGTCGTAGCGCTTCGGCCCGATCAGCGAGAACACGTCGCCTTCGCGCCCGTCCTCGCGTACGAGCGTCGCCGTCAGTCCGAGACGACGTCGGGCCTGGAGGTCCGCGGTCAGCTTGAAGACCGGCGCGGGCAGCAGGTGGACCTCGTCGTAGACCACGAGCCCCCAGTCGAGCGCATCGAGGAGCGAGAGGTGGGTGTAGACGCCCTTCCGGCGGGCCGTGAGGATCTGGTAGGTCGCGATCGTGACGGGCCGGATCTCCTTGACGCTGCCGGAGTACTCGCCGATCTCGTCCTCGGTGAGGGTCGTGCGGCGGAGGAGCTCGGTCCGCCACTGCCGTGCCGACACGGTGTTCGTGACGAGGATGAGCGTGGTCGCCTTGACGGTCGCCATCGCCCCGGCGCCGACGAGCGTCTTGCCGGCGCCACAGGGCAGCACGACGACGCCGGAGCCCTGCTGGAAGAAGCTGTCCACCGCTTCGTGCTGGTACGGCCGGAGGTCCCACTCGGTGGTGTCGAGGTCGATCTGGTGCGGCTGCCCGGGCGTGTACCCGGCGAGGTCCTCGGCCGGCCACCCGATCTTCACGAGCTCCTGCTTCACCTGGCCGCGGGCCCACGCCTGCAACTCGACGGCGTTCTCGGAGCGTCGTTCGCCGAGGAGGGGCTGGATCCGCTTGGACCGCACGACCTCGGCGAGGACCGCCGGGTCGGATGCGGTGAGCACGAGCGCAGGCTGCTGCTCGAGTTCCTCGGTCGGGGAGTTCGCGATCACGGGAGCGTCTTCGCGCTCTTCCCGCCGGATGACGAGCCGCCCGTAGCGCGAGACGGTGTCCTCGATGTCGACCGTCACGCTCTGCGGCACCGGGAACTTCGCGAACCGTTCGAGCGTGTCGATCATCGACGCCGCGTCGTGCCCGGCAGCGCGCGCGTTCCACAACCCGAGCCGCGTGATGCGGTAGGTGTGCACGTGTTCCGGCGCCCGTTCGAGCTCGGCGAACACCGCCAGCGCGTGTCGGGCGTCCTCTGCCTGAGGGTGCGCGACCTCGAGCAGCACGGTGCGGTCACTCTGCACGATCAGCGGTCCGTTCATGACGGATCAGCCTAGGCGGCGCAGCTGGTGCGTGACCCGGTTGTCCACAGCACGACCGTCAGGCGTCGCTCTCGATGCTGACGACGAGCGACAGCGGCAGGGTCCGTTCGACATCGACCGCGGTGTCCTTCCCGCGGACCCGACCGGCCGCGACCGAGGTCGGCACGATCGAGAACGGCCGCTCCGATCCGTCCGGCATCCGCACGGTGATGCGGATCGGCGTCCGACCACGCACCGCCATGTCGATCTGCCGAGCCATCCACTCCTGCTCCGGCTCCGCGTCGCCGCGTTCCGTCGTCAGTCGCAGGCGCTCCACGAGCGCACGTGCCGCCTGCTCCGGAGACCGGCTCGGTGCGCGTCGCCGGACGGGAGGCGCGGATCGCGTCTCCGGGCGCGCCCCCGCTGCGAGCACGGCCGGGTACCGCTGGTCCTCGAGCGCGCTGGCCACGACGTGCGGCGGGTACTTCGTGACGAGGGTGGTCAGGTCGGGCCGCTCCCACGCCAGCTGGCGGAGCTCGGCGTCGACCCCGATGAGGTCGAGCTGCTCCGGTGTGCCGTGCAGCACGGACCCGAGGTCGCCTTCGCCGCGGTCCACCACGACGCTGCCGTCACGGGTCGCCACCTGGTCGATCAGGTAGGTGAGGGGCTGGGGGACCTCGGTCGCACCGATGCGGGTGAACAGCGCCACCACGTCGTCGCGGGTGCGTCCGTCGCGGAGTGCCCGGCGGATCGAGTCCTCGGAGACGCGGTACCGCGCCGCCAGGCCCGGGGCCTCGAGATCGGCGACGGCCCGGAGGTCGTCGTCGTCGGCCGGTGTGAGGGGCCCCGGTGCGATGACCGTGAGGTCCGGCTGCAGGTACACCCCGTCGACGGTGCCGGGCAGGTCGGCCGCGGCGGCGGTGCGTGCTGCCTCCGGGTCGTCCCCGAGCAGTACCCGGCCGGTGGAGGTCAGGCGACCGTCGACCGCGAGCCCGAGGATCCGTGCCGTGCCGGCCGCGTCGAGCAGTGCGGCGTCGAGCCAGCGTGAACCGGCTGGGTAGGCCCACCGCCCGAGCGACACCAGGTCACCGAGGTCGTCGTCGGCGAGGTCCAGGACCTCGGCGACGGCGGGGTCGAGCGCAGCATGCCAGTCGTGCACGACCGTCGCCCAGCGGTCCGGCCACGAGGACCGGAGCCAGGCGTGTCCGGCGTCCGAGACCTTCCACGACCCGTCCTCGGGATGCGCGGCTCCGACACGGTCGAGCAGTGCGAGTCGGTCCGACACCACCGCGGCGTCCGCCCCGGTCCGCTCACCGAGCTGTCGGGCGAGGGGGGCACCGATGCCGCCCTTCGCGAGTTCCCGCACGGACCCGGCATCGGCGGCGCGGAGGAGCTCGGCCAGCACCGTGAGGGTCTCGAAGGCGTGCTCGGCACCGGCAGCGCGGGACCGGTCGTCGTCGGCGACCGACTGGCGGTCCGAGGTGTCGGGGCGGGCGGGGGTCGGGCCTCCCGGAGCGTCCGTGACGAGTTCCGGGCGCGCGGCGAGTCGTGCGGCGACCGCATCGTCGACCGCGCCCGTTCCGTCGGCCAGGCCGAGTGCGACCGCCGGTGCGAGGTCGTCCGGCGAGCCGCCGTCGCGGAGGGCGACGAGGGCCCGGCGAGGGAGCCGCTCGATCGCGGCGTCCACCGCGTCGTCGGTCCGGAGTGCTTCGGCCAGGTCGAAGAAGTCCGCGATGTGCTGCGGACCGGACTCGCCGAGTGCGGCGGTCGGGAGGGCGCGTGCCAGAACGAGTCGTTCGAGCGCGTCGTCCGGGAGCTCGCGCAGTCGTGCGGCGAGGTCCGTCGTGGTCGTCATCGTCCTTCGCCGGCGTCCGGGGCGGACGTCAGCGCGCCTCTGCGCGGTGCTGCCGGGCCTTGCGCGCCCAGGTGATGACCAGGAGCGTGAGCATGAGCACGAACGCGATCGGCGGACCGAAGTAGACGACCCCGAGCGCGACCGGCCAGATGCCGTTGCCGGGGATCTGCTGCATCGTCAACCACCCGATGATCATGACGATGAAGCACGCCAGGATGAGGCAGACGATCCCACCGACCATGAACGCGAGCGTGCGTTCGGTACGATTGAACGTCGCCGGGGGTTCCGCAGCAGTGCGGGGGTCCCCGGTGGATCGGGTCGGCTTGGCCATCGGCCCAGGATATCCGACGCACCGCGGCCGTCCATGTAACGAGGAGTCCCAGCATGCCCACCGGCAAGGTCAAGTTCTACGACGACCAGAAGGGCTTCGGCTTCATCTCCGGAGACGACGGCGACCAGGTCTTCCTGCACGCCTCCTCCCTGCCCGACGGTGTGACCACGGTGAAGGCCGGCACCAAGCTCGAGTACGGGGTCGTGCAGGGCAAGAAGGGGACCCAGGCGCTGACCGTCCGGATCCTCGAAGCCCCGCAGTCCCTCGCCAAGATGACCCGGCGATCCGCGGACGACATGGCCGTGATCGTCGAGGACCTCGTGAAGGAACTCGACCGGATCAGCGGCGACCTGAAGCGCGGCCGCTACCCGAAGAACGGTGAGCGCATCGCCACCATCCTGCGACACGTCGCCGACCAGTTGGACGCGTGAACATGACCACCGACCTCACCGAGCTCGCCCGCGGCGCACTGCTCGAGATCACCCCCGAAGCGACCGTCGGCAGCGCCGTCGGCACCGTGGACGAGGGGGACGGCGTCGTCTCCGTCCTCTTCGCGAACCGCATGCCCGGCTACCCGGGGTGGCGCTGGACGGTCAGCATCGCCCAGGTCGACGGTGACGAGCCCACCGTCCTCGAGGTCGAGCTGATGCCCGGCGACGGATCGCTCCTCGCGCCGGAGTGGGTGCCGTGGTCCGAGCGGCTGGCGGACTACCGCGCGGCGCAGGACGACGAGGAGTCGGACGAGGACGAGGACGAAGACGAGTCGGACGAGGACGACGACTTCGACGACGAGTCGGACGAGGACGAGTCCGACGACGACGAGGACAATGACGACGAGGACGAGGACGAGGACGAGGACGAGGACGAGGACGAGGACGACGACGAAGACGACGTCCCGCCGCCGCCCGCTCGTGGCCGCCGTCGGACCCGACGCGTCCGCCCGGTCGACCCCGACGACGACCTGGACCTCGAGCAGCTCGACGTCGGCGAGGTCGACCCCGGCTTCCACCGGTCCTGACCCCTCCGCACAACGCAACGTGGGCGGCATCGCGCAACGGAGTACCGCTGCGAGATGCCGCCCACGTTGCGTGTTGCGGGAGGGCGTGGACTAGGCCGCCAGGGCCGCCACCACGTGGTCGATCGCCCGCGTCAGCTGCCGCACGTCGTCCGGGTCGATCGCGGTGAAGGTCGCGACGCGGAGCTGGTTGCGGCCGAGCTTCCGGTACGGCTCGGTGTCGACGATGCCGTTCTGGCGGAGCGTCGCGGCCACGGCCTTGGCGTCGATCGAGTCGTCGAGGTCGATCGTCACGACGACCTGCGACCGGTGCGCCGGGTCGGAGACGAACGGCGTCGCGTACTCCGACGCCTCGGCCCAGTCGTAGAGCGTCGCGGACGAGGTCTTCGTGCGCTGGTCGGCCCACGCGAGACCGCCGGACTGGTTCATCCACCGCACCTGGTCGTCGAGGAGCAGCAGGGTGGTGATCGCCGGGGTGTTCAGCGTCTGGTCCAACCGGCTGTTGTCCACGGCGTTCTGGAGGGACAGGAACTCCGGGATGTACCGGCCCGAGGCGGCGATCCGCTCGACCCGCTCGATCGCTGCGGGGGAGAACAGCGCGAGCCAGAGTCCGCCGTCCGAGGCGAAGTTCTTCTGTGGGGCGAAGTAGTAGACGTCGGTCTGGTCCACGTCGAACGCGGCGCCACCGGCAGCGCTCGTGGCGTCGACGACGGTCAGTGCGCCCGGGTCCCCGGCGGCGCGGACGACCGGGGCCATGACGCCCGTCGAGGTCTCGTTGTGCGGGTAGGCGTAGACGTCCACGCCCTCGACGATCTCGAGCTCGGCGCGGGAGCCGCCCGGCGCCTCGACGACGTGCGGGGCCTCGAGCCAGGGGGCGGCAGCGGCCTTGGCGAACTTCGACCCGAACTCGCCGAAGGACAGGTTCTCGGCCCGGCGCTCGATGAGGCCGAACGCGGCGGCGTCCCAGAACGCGGTCGAACCGCCGTTGCCGAGGACGACCTCGTAGCCGTCCGGCACCTGGAACAGGTCGGCGAGACCCTGTCGGACGGATCCGACCAGGTCCTTGACGGGCTTCTGGCGGTGCGAGGTCCCGAGGACCGTGGCGCCGCGGGTGACGAGGGTCTCGAGCTGTGCTCCGCGGATCTTCGACGGACCACATCCGAAGCGGCCGTCGGTGGGGAGGAGGTCGGCTGGGATGACGATGTCTGCCATGGACCGATCCTAGCGACGGCGGGGGTGCCGCCTGGAGTGGACCGACCGGACGGGACGGCGCCAGCGGCGGCTGCGTGTCGGGGTCGGGGCGGGCCTGGCGTCCGGCGTCCGCGCACAGCGCACGGTGTCGGTGCCGTCTGGCCGGTCCCAGCAAGTAGGGTTGGTCGGGCTGGGCCAGGACCATGAGAGGCGGACCGTGACCGATCTCGTCGACACCACGGAGATGTACCTCCGCACCATCCTCGACCTCGAAGAAGAGGGGATCGTGCCGCTGCGTGCCCGGATCTCGGAGCGCCTCGGCCACTCCGGTCCGACGGTGTCGCAGACGATCGCCCGGATGGAGCGCGACGGTCTCGTCGTCGTCTCGGGGGACCGGCACCTCGAACTCACCGACACCGGTCGTTCCCGTGCCACCCACGTGATGCGCAAGCACCGGCTCGCCGAGCGTCTGCTGGCCGACGTCATCGGGCTCGACTGGGCGTTCGTCCACGACGAGGCCTGCCGTTGGGAGCACGTGATGAGCGAGCAGGTGGAAGTGCGCCTGCTGGAGATGCTCGGCAACCCGACGGAGTCGCCCTACGGCAACCCGATCCCGGGCCTCGCCGAGATCGGCGGTCCGACCGCTGCCGGGTTCCTCGACGGCGTGCGCAACATCGTCGCCGCGACCGACGACACCGACGCCGTGGCGACCGGGGTCATCCGTCGCCTGGGTGAGCCGGTGCAGTTCGAGCCGGAGCTGCTGCACCAGCTGCGGTCGGCCGGTGTGATGCCGGGGCGGACGGCGAGTGTGCAGCGTGCCGGGGCGTACGTGTCGGTCCGCGTCGAGGGCGAGGACTCGGGCATCGAGTTGCCGACCGAGGTCGCGCAGCACGTCTACATCAGCGTCGACTGATCGGGCAGGGCGAACCATAAGGGGTACGTGCCGGGGGTACAAGACCCTTTGCGGACCCACAGGCTCGCCGGCGAACACGGCAGGGCGGGACGGTCGGCTCTGATCAGGGGTTCTTCACCGGATCGTTACCGGATCACGGTTTCATCTCGACATGGTGACGACGCACCCGTACACTCGACGAGTCCCCGGGAGCAGCGATCACGGGGGCCCGTGGCAGGACGTCTCGAAACCCGTCTCCTGCCTGAGTCGGAAACGATGACGAACGGATGGGGTTGCACACGCCGGGCTCGCGCCTGGCGGGTGATGACGAGGCGCCGGAGACTCCCCCTTGACCCACACCGGAACCGCCGCGGACGACTCGACGACCGCGAACCCGACGAACACCGGTGACGCCACCCCGGCTCCCCTGACCCGCAGGGCAGCACGCGAAGCAGCGGAGCGCGCGACCCGCCGCCCCCTCACCCGCACGGCGTCCACCCCGGCCCGCACGCAGGCCACCCCCGTCCGTGCCGGCAGCGCCCTCGGCGTCGCCCGCACCGCCACGACGACGGCTCCGAAGCCGACCGCCGCCTCGCGCAAGCGCCGGTTCATGGCCCCCGTGGTCCTGGCCGTCGCCGCCGGCATGTTCGGCACAATGGCCGTCCCCGCCGCGTTCGCGAGCACACAGCCGAGCACGACCGCCGAGACCGCTCGGCAGTCGCTCGTCGCCGCCCAGTCGCAGGAGTTCGACGTGTCGGCAGCCGCCGGCGCGGCCGACACCTCGCGCGACGGTTTCGGTGCCACCTCGACCGCGACGCTCACCGCAGAGAAGGCCGCCGAGCACGCGAAGGAGGTCGAGGCCGCTCGCGCCGCGGCCGCCGCCCAGTACGCCTACGACGGCAAGACCGCGGAGGACTACCTCGCCACCGCGAAGACCGGCACCGCGAACGCCGCACCCACGGCGACCTCGGCTGCGGCGACGGCTGCCACCCCGGTCGCCGCCGGTACCCCGTTCTCGCTGCCGGCGGTCGTCGCCACGGCCAAGCAGTACATCGGTACGCCCTACGTCTTCGGCGGTGCCACCCCGGCCGGCTTCGACTGCTCCGGGTACGTCATGTACGTGTACGCCCAGTACGGCATCAACCTGGCGCACTCGGTCCCGCTGCAGGACCAGGCCGGCACGACGATCCCCGAGTCGGAGGCACAGCCCGGTGACGTCGTCATCTTCAACAACGAAGCGCACGACGGTTTCTACATGGGCAACGGCATGATCATGGACGCCCCCAAGCCCGGTGGAGCCGTCTCGATCCGCCCGATCTGGACGAGCGACTACCACATCGTCCGCTTCGGCATCTGACGATCCGACACCGCTCCGGTGCCCCGGCCTGACGCTCCGGCGTCGACCGTGTGAACACCATCAGAACCGGCCCCGCACCTCTCGTGCGGGGCCGGTTTCTGGGTTAGCCTGCACGCATCGGTTCGACTCGACCCGAACGGGAGACCACATGTCGACGTCACGCACGACCCGCACCATGGGTCGGCGCGCGCATGTCGACATACGGACGACCACAGCCTGCATGCCCCGGCACGCGCGCGACTGACCAGAGCACTGCCCTGACGGGTGGTGCTCTTCGTGTTTGCGGACCTCACCGCCTCCGGGCGGAGCGGTCCGGCCGACGCCCAACCACGGGGGTCGGCGGCTGTGATCACCTGTTCGACGCCGCGTGTGCCGGTACCCGTACCGCCTGGAAGCCGTCCAGGCACGTCGGAAGGGAACCCATGCGCACTCTCGTCCTCAACGCCGGTTACGAGCCCCTCGCGGTGATCTCGTTCCGTCGAGCCCTGGTCCTCGTCATGAACCAGAAGGCCTCCGTCGTGGCCGCCGACACCCTGCACCCCGTCACGGGCTCAGCCGTCAGCTTCGACCGTCCGTCCGTGATCATCCTCACCCGGTACGTGCGGATCCCGCAGTCCCGGCTCATCCCGGTGTCCCGACGCGGGGTCCTCCGTCGCGACGCCAACCGGTGCGCCTACTGCGGCCGGAACGCCACCACGATCGACCACGTGCAGCCCAAGTCGCGCGGTGGCCGGGACTCGTGGGAGAACCTGGTCGCCTGCTGCCTGGCGTGCAACAACGTCAAGGGGGACCGCACCCCGCGGGAGATGGGGTGGACGCTGCGCTTCCCGCCGAAGGCGCCGCACGGGTCGGCGTGGGTGGTGCGCGGCATCGAGCGTCCGCAGCCGGACTGGGACGAGTACCTGGTGGCCGCGTAGGCGGCGGCGTCGCCGACCGTCGGACGGGAGGCCCGTGGTCACCGCACCACGGGCCTGCCGTCCGACGCGTCAGCCGTCGGCGGTAGCGTGCCGGCATGAGCGAGAGCGCGCGGTTCGACGACGCCACCATCGACGACCTCCGAGCCCGCCTCCGGGCGACCCGGTGGCCGGACGCGCCCGTCGGCACCGGCTGGTCCCTCGGCGTCGACGTCGACGAGCTGCGAGCCCTCGTCACCTCGTGGGCCGAGGACTTCGACTTCGCCGCGCACCGTGCGGCGATCGAGGCGCTGCCGAGCCGGCGGGCGACCGTCGGGGGCATCGACGTGCACCTGCTGCACCAGCGGGCGGACCGTGACGACGCCCTGCCGATCCTGCTGGCACACGGCTGGCCGGACTCCGGGTGGCGGTACCGGCGCGTGCTGACTGCCCTGGCCGACGCGGGGCTCCACGTCGTCGTGCCGGACATGCCCGGGTACGGGTTCTCGGCGATGCCCCCGCAGCCCCTGAGCTCGCGGGACGTCGCCGAGCTGTGGGCCGAGCTCATGACGCAGCTCGGGTACGACCGCTTCGCCGTCGCCGGCGGTGACATCGGCAGCGGTGTCGCTCGGTGGCTCGCGATCGACCACGCCGACCGTGTCATCGCGGTGCACCGGGTCGACGCCGGCATGCCGGTGTTCGCGGGCGACCCGGCGGAGCTCTCCGCCGCCGAGCGGACGTTCCTGAGCACTGCCGGCGAGTGGCGGGACGCCGAGGGCGCCTACGGGGCGATGCACCGGACGAAGCCGCAGACCGCCGCTGTGGGACTGACCGACTCGCCGGCCGGACTCGCCGCGTGGATCGTCGAGAAGCTGCGCTCGTGGAGCGACTGCGACGGCGACCTGTGGTCGGTGTACTCCCGTGACGACGTGCTCGGGCTCCTCACCGAGTACTGGGTCACCGGCACGATCGGGTCCTCGATGCGGATGTACCACGCGAACGCCGCGGTGCCGCCGAGCGAGCAGGCCCGGCGGGTGGAGGTGCCGTCGGGCTTCACACTGTTCCCGGTCGACCTGGTGCGACCCCCGCGGGAGTGGCTGGAGCGAACGACGAACCTCGTCTGGTACTCGGAAGCCCCACGCGGCGGGCACTTCGCCCCGGTCGAGCAGCCGGGTCTGTTCGTGTCGGAGCTGCTCCGGTTCCTCGAGGCCTTCCGGGGCGCCACCCCGGCCTGACCGGCAGGGTCGCGGCGCACGACGCCGGCCGAGACGGACGGGAGGCCCGTGGCGGGGTTGCCACGGGCCTCCCGTCCGTCAGGGGTGACGGTGTCGGTCAGGGCAGGTAGTACGTCGGGTTCGGCAGCTTCACGGACCGGTCGGCGGAGCCGCCGACGAGGTCGCTGTACTGGTCGCCGACGTTCGCGACGACATCGTAGCCGCCACCGCTCCGCGACTCGATGTGTGCGCGGGTCTGCGACTTGTACTCGATGGTCGTGCACTTGGCGGTCGCGCAGTGCACGTACGACGGCTGCTGGGACGTCCCGGTGCCGGTCCACTTCGTGTAGTAGGTGCGGTTGCCGTCCTGCTCGGCGGCGAACTGCGGGAAGCCGACCCGGTGCAGGTTGTCGATCGTGGCGGCCTGCTGCGCCTCGTTGCGGCCGGTGAGGCCGATGACGGTGCAACCGGAGTGCTCGGCGACGGACACCAGGTTCGTCATCGACGGCGTGGCCGGGAAGCGCTCGTCCTGCACCCAGACGTCCTGTTCGGTCGGGTCGAAGACGAAGTGCATGTCCGCGACCTCCATGTCGTACGTCCACAGGGTGGTGTCGTCGGCGTCGAGCACGATCGCGGGGTTGCGGTGCCGTCGGTCGGCGGCGGCGCACTGTGCCGCGATGACGGGGACCTGCCGAGCGACGAGCGCCCGCATCTCTCGGATGTACGGGCTGTCGGTCTTGTCCGCGACGCCGGTCCCGGGGTCGCCGTAGTACGTGGCGATGGTCGCCTTGACCGAGTCGATGTTCGGGATGCCCTCGCCGCCCTGCGTCAGGCCGGACGAACCGTCGGCCGCCATGCGGAAGCGCGTCTGGGGGGCGAGCTTCGGCTCACGGACGCCGGGGAGGTCCGCCGAGGGGAGGTAGTACGTCGGGTTCGGCAGCTTCAGGGTCTCGTCGGCGAAGCCACCCTGCAGGTCGGACCACTGGTCGCCGACGTTGAGGGTGATGTCGTAGCCGAGGTCCTGCTCGATGTGCTTGCGGGTGAGGGCCTTGTACTCGACCGTCGTGCACTTCGCCGTGGCGCAGGTGACGTAGCTCGGCTGCTGCGAGGCACCCTTGCCGGTCCACTTCGTGAAGAACCGGTCGTCGGTGAAGCCCGAGTACCCGACCTTCGCCAGGTTGGCGAGCGTCGCGGCCTTCTGGTCGTCGTTCCGACCGGTCAGTCCGAAGACGGTGAAGCCGACCTTCTGTGCGGCGGCCACGAAGCCCACCATCGACGGCGTCGCGGGGAAGCGCTGCCCCTGGACCCAGACGTCCTGCTCGGACGGGTCGAAGACGAAGTGCATGTCCGCGACCTCCATGTCGTAGGTCTCGAGCGTGGTGTCGTCGGCGTCGAAGACGATCGCCGGCTTCTCGCCGTGCCGGACCGCCTTGTCGTAGGTGCGCTGCAGGCTCCGGGTCTGCTTCTCGATGATCGAGCGCATCTCGCGGATGTACGGGCTGTCGACCTTGTCGGCGATGCCGGTGCCCGGGTCGCCGTAGTACGTCGCGATCGTCTTCTTGACGGAGTCGATGTTCGGGATGCCCTCGCCGCCCTCGGTCTTCCCGGAGGAGCCGTCCGGCGCCATCGTGAAGTGCGTCCGGGGCGTGAGGTGACGGTCGGCGCGGCTGGTGGCGCTGCTGCTGGCCGCCGTGCTCGCCGTGCTCGAGGTGCCGGTCGTCGTCGGGGTGGTCGTGGTGGCGTTCGCCGCCGTGCCGCTGAGCAGTGCGCCGGCGAGTGCGGCCGCGGTGACGGCGGCGACCGCGGCGGAACGGCGCGCGGTGGAGGGGAGGGTCATGCTGGTCCTTCGGTCCGGGACTGCCCCCGACCGGGGGCCACGGCTGACGCTAGCTGGGAGCGTGTCGTGCGTCCAGGGTCTGTTGCAGACGGCACCACGGAGGAGCGTTCTGCGGCTCCCGCTAGAGTGGTGGGGCCGGCCTCTGTAGCTCAATGGAAGAGCAGTTCCGTCCTAAGGAAAGGGTTGGGGGTTCGAGTCCCTCCAGGGGCACCACGGTGGTCCGCCCGGTTCTGTCGAGCCGCAAGGCTTGTTGCCAGTGATCCACGCATCGTGTCAGTGGATCGAGAGCCGCTTGCACCCGGAACTTGCAGGGGCGCGATCGCTGGGATCTGCACGGACCGTCGCCTCTTGCTCGTTCAAGAAGCGTCCGACGTCGGCTCGTCGAGGCACGAGCGGGTGCCCCGCTGAGATTGACCGGCGCTGCGCTATGACGACTCTTGCGGATGAACACCATCGTGGTGGCGTTCCACGGGATGTCCTCGCGTTCGTCGATGCCAGCAGGGCAGCCCCTCTTGTCGCCGCGCACGCAACCTGTCTCCTCCGCGTTCTACTTGTCGCCGAACGGTTTGGGGGTAGGACGTCCGGTCCACGACGCGACGCGAGGGTCGGTCCGCTCCCGCAAGGCGTCCGCATGACGCGCCTTCACTGCGATGGGCGTACGATTTCTCGATGTCGAGACGTCTTGTCTCGACAAGCCAGGCGTCCGTCACCTAGCTCGCCCTCGTCACCGTCGACAGGAGACCCCATGTCCGATTCCACCGCCCCCGACACCCACACGAACGTGGTTCCGCAGTCCACGCAGGCTTCGACCTGGGATGAGCAGATCACCCCGGGTCGCTTCTCCGGTCAGACCGTCATCGTCACCGGAGCCGCATCCGGAATCGGACGCGCCACCGCGTCGCGCGTCGCACGAGAAGGCGGCCGGGTCGTGGCGGTCGACATCACTGTTGACCGTCTCTCCGGCCTGCTCGAGGAACTCCCAGAGGCCGACATCGTGCCGGTGGGTGGCGACATCACCTCGCAGGCTGACGTGGACGCGGTTGTCACAGCCGCCGGTGGGCGGATCGACGCTCTCGCCAACGTCGCCGGCATCGCCGACGACTTCTCCCCGCTCGATGAGACCAGCGACGCCGTGTGGGAGCGCGTGATGGGCGTGAACGTGAACGGCACCTTCAAGCTCACCCGTGCCGTGCTGCCGGTCATGCTCGAAGCCGGTCACGGTTCCGTCGTCAACGTCGTCAGCGGAGCGGCTCTCCTCGGCAGCGCGTCCGGTGCGGCGTACACCGCGTCCAAGCACGCCGTCCTCGGCCTGACCCGGTCCTCGGCGTTCATGTACGCGCAGCGTGGTCTGCGCGTCAACGCGGTTGCCCCGGGTGCGGTCGCGACGAACATCGGCTCGTCCTCGAAGCTCTCGGAGACGGGCCAGGCGCGGTTGGCACCGTTCTTCGCACTGCTGCCCAGCGTCGCCGCTCCCGCCGAACTTGCTGCGTCGATCACGTTCCTGCTCAGCGATGACGGCGTGAACATCAACGGCGCCGTGCTCTCCAGCGACGGCGGCGTTTCGGTTCAGTAGCGCCACGCTACGGCTGGCCGCATCGGTCAGTGTCGAAATACCACGAGGATGGCTGTATGGCCAAGAGCACAGGACGACTTCGCAATGAAGAGACGCGCCTTGCGATCCTCGATGCGACACGGTCCGAGCTGGCCAGCCGTGGATGGGACACGCTGTCCTTCGAGCGGATCGCCGCGGTAGCTGGTGTCGGCAAGCAGACCCTGTACCGATGGTGGCCAACGAAAGCGGCGCTGGTTTCGGAGATGGTCACCGCAGGTGGCATCCTCCCGGTCGGTCCCATCGCCGTCACCGACGACGTCCGTGCCGACGTCACCGACTGGATGCTGGCCGTCGGCGGTGTGCACGACGACCCCGACGCGGCCGCGGTACTCCAAGCCATCGTCGCAGCCGTCGCAGAAGATGCTGACCTCTCCGCGAACTACGACGACCGGATCACGACCGTCGCCCGCACGCGACTTGCGGAACGGCTGCAACAGGCCATCGAGGCTGGCGCGCTTCCTTCCGACCTCAAGGTCGACACGGTGACGCAGGTATTCCTCGCGATGGTCCTGTGGTGCCTCGTCACGCGTCGCCCGCTCGCTGAGAACTTGGTCGCGGATCTCGTCGAGACGGTACTGCCCGCACCGCCCCGCTGACCAGCTACTCGTCGCCCGGGGATACTCCGCCCGGGCAGCGCGAACGCTGCCGTCCCTCCCCATCGATCGGCTATCGAGACCGCCGTAGCGCCGTGAAACGGCGACAAGATGTTCGGTCAGATCCAGGGACACGTGGGCCGTCGCCGAGACTCGTGAGCGGAGTTGGCGACGAGTAGTGAGTCCGTCGACAGCGGAGTGTCGCCGCGCGAACAACTTGTCTCCTTCGCGCACAACTTGTCGCCGGAGCGGCGTTCCTCGGTGCTGCCTCAGTCAGCGAACGTCTCCCGGCGAGTCAGGAGCAGCGTGCCGTGCGCGCTTGCTTGTTGTCGGGGTGGAGACGGCGTTCGGCAGGGACGTGTTCGAGCGGGACGCGTGCAACGATCTGGACCCCGCGCTGGCGTCGCCCGACGGAAAGTGCCGCACCCTTGCTCGGGTACGTGGACGGTGTTGCGTTCAGCGCCCCCCCAGATTCACCGGGCCTTTTGGCGGGACAGTCATGCGGGAATCCCCAGGTCAAGCAGGATGCGGGCAAGTTGTCGTGGTTGTCGCCGCCGCCGTGTATCGGTGGACGACCGGCTGACGGGCGGCCGTACATGGCTACATGCGTACGATCTCCAGATCGTGGAGCTGCGCCGACGCGGCAGTGCTGTCTGTCTGCGACAGCCACTTTCACACCGGCTGCAGGCTCAGGAGAACACGAGAATGAAGCCGAGGATCGCGGCGGCGAGGGGCAGCGCGGTCAGGACGATTGCCGCAATGGGAGATTCCTTGCGGCGGACGTGAACGGCGATCGCTCCGGCCATGATCACGGTCAGGGCGACGCCGGCGACGGGGCTGAGGGCAGGGGCGATCCGGGTCGCGATGGGGAGGACGAGGCCGATTGCTCCGACGACTTCTGCGAGGGCGATGAGCTTGACGGTGGTGTTGGAGTAGTCCTCGATCCAGCCCATGCCGGCTTCCTTGAGGGCCTGTATGGGGCGGATCAGTTTCATCAGGCCTGCGCCGAAGAAGGCGACTGCGGCGAGACCGGCAACGATCCAAAAAGTGATGGCCATGCGTTGTAGCTCCAGGTGGGGTGATGGTGTCGAACGGGGTACTCGATCGAGGAGCGTCGACGCGGCGCGGGTGAACCCCGCAGGTCAGTCGGTGGTGATGACAAGTTTTCCGCCGCCGGAGGTGGGGGCGGTTTCCAGCTCCGCGAGGGCGGGGATGGCGTCGTCGAGGGCGACGGCACGAGCGATGCGGGTGACGATCTCGCCTCGTCCGGCGGCGTCGGCGACGCGCTGGAGGTCGTCGCTGTCGGGGCGGGCCATGAACGCCTTGAAGGGGCCGGGTAGGACGCTGCGGGCGAACTTCGATGCCGCGGGGACGATGTCGATGATGCATCCGTGGAGGGTGAGCATCTGGCGTGCGACGCCGTAGGGCAGGGTCCCTGCCGTGTCGAAGACCACGTCGAACCGGCCGGTGCGCGGAACAGGATCTGTGTCGAACGTGACGACGGGGTCGACGCCGAGGTGACGAGCTTCGGCTTCCGTTCCCGACCTGCAGCTACCGGCCACGGTCGCGCCTGCCGTGAGTGCGACCTGGACGGCGATTCGTCCGACTCCGCCGAGGCAGCCGTTGATGAAGATGCGCTGTCCAGGTCGGAGCTTGCCGGCCGCCGTGACCGCCTGGTAGGCGGTGAGGCCGGCCACCGGCAGGGTCGCGGCATGTTCGAAGGAGAGGTCGTCGGGCTTGGAAGCGACGGATCGTTCGTTGGCGATCACGAACTCCGCGAACGCTCCTGCATGCTGCAGGCGCGCCGCGCCGAGGACCGCGTCGCCTGCCCGAAAGCGGGTGACGCCCTCTCCGACATGTTCGACGACACCGGCGAAATCGTGGCCGACACCGCGTGGGAACCTCCTGCCGGTCATGACCCGCATCTCACCGTTGCGGATCTTCCAGTCCATGGCGTTCGCCGATGCTGCACGCACGCGAACAAGGATCTGGCGTCGACCTGGTTGCGGGATGGCCGCGTCTTCCAACACCAGGACGTCGGGACCGCCGTAGCGGTGGTACTGCAGGCGCCTCATCGCTGCCGGGTCCCAGCGAGCCCGCGGCGTGCGAGGAACCAGCCGACGCCGATCACGGTCAGCATGGGGATGGTGAACTTGAGCTGCGGCCAATCGTCCTCACCGGGCGGGTCCACGCTTGCCGTTCCCGGGTAGAAGAACGCCGAGAGCTGACTGAGCCAGTAGGTGCTTGCCGCGAACGCGGCAGCGTCCACGCCCACACGGCCGGAGCCCGGCCGCCACAAGTTCGCCAGGGTCGCTATCGACAACGCGACGCCGGAACTCATGGTCTGCGCGTTGTGGAACTTCGCGTGCGGAGGCCAGGAGTCGTTGTAGATGTGCGTCTCGTTGAAGTCGAACACGTACGGGCCGACCATCTGCGCCACCGCGGTCGCGGTGACCAGTGCCTTGCCCAGCGTCGCCATGCGCATCAGTGCTCGTCGCTGGATGTCGTACGGAGGGGCAGGATGACGCGGCTCGCTATCAGCCAGCGGCCTTCGTGCAGGACGACCGTGTCGTCGTAGACGACGCCGTGCACGCCGCCGTGCGCCATGATCATCAGTCCCTTGGACCGCACCGACGCCGTCGACTCCCCCGTCTCCGCGATGACGATGTTCGTCACGAAGTGCGACAGCGGTGCGTGCCCGGAGGCGAACAGCTGCCCCGCCGCGGTTCGCAGGGCCTCCAGACCCTCGAAAGCGCCCATCCCGGAACTGGTCATGTCGTACGTGGCGTCGGGGGTGAACACCTCACCGAGTTGATCCAGGGCGTTCTCGTCGACCACGAACGCCTGGCGCGAGAGAGTCTCGGAGATTTGGAAGCGATCGTGTGCAGAGAGCATTGCTCCTCCTTGGTTGGTACTCAGTACCGTAACACACCCCGTCCAAGTTGGGACCCGGTCCGGCACATGTTGGTACACTGAAGCCATGACCGAGCCAACCGCCGAAGCGGACACGACCCCGCTGACCCTGGTCGAACGGAAGCAGCGTGCCGCGCGGAGTCGGATCATCGACGCCGCAGATGAGTTGTTCGCCGAGCGAGGCTTCGACGCGGTCTCGGTCACGGACATCGCCGAACGGGCCGAGGTCGGCCGGACGACGTTCTTCCGACACTTCGGCGACAAGACGGAAGTCGTCTTCGCCAAAGAGCAGGCCATGTTCGACGCGATCACTACCGTTGCATCCGCTCTTTGGGACCCCGCGCCACCCGTGCAAACCCTCGGAGACGCCCTGAGCGCGCTCGAACCGCTTGTCCTCCAACTCTGCGCACAAGCGATCTCGGACCTTGCCACGTACCGGCGGCACACAATGCTTCTCGACGCGCACGAGGAGCTGCGGGCGCGCGAAGCGGTCAAGCACCAGTACATCGCGAACGAGTTCACGAAGGCGCTCATCATGCAGAACGCCCCCGTTGACGTTGCCACCATTGCAGGGCAACTCGCGGTCGCCTGCTACTACAGCGGTCGGATCCTGGCCAGCGACCCCGCCGACCTGGTGGAAGGGACCGCGGATGCCTTCCGGAAAACACTTGCGATGCAATCTGCAGCCTCGAACTAGTCGAGCTCGCGATCGTCTACTGGGCGATCCTCGTCTGGACGAGTAGGGAGAGGCCGAACACGAGCACTCCCAGGCCGAGCGGGGCAAGGACGACCAGGAACGGCGTCGTCGCTCCTTGAGCAGCGAGCATCATCGCGATTCAGAAGAACGCGATGATGCCTGTTCCCACGCTCACCGCCCCGAAAGCGATCGCTGCGCCCCATCGCGAAGCGTCCGAAGACAGCGGGACGACCAGCAGACTGCAGACAAGTGCTCCGACGATGCCTGGCACGATGCACGACCGGAAGGCAGCGTCCGCCGAAGCTCACTGATCTGGGCCTGCTCCCGTCCGATGCACGGGCACTGAGAGGGAGGATCCGTCCATGCCAGGCGGAGAGCGACCACCGAAGCTGGAGCAGGTTCGGTTGACTCCTGACGGGTAGGGGGCATTGGCTCCGCCTTTTCATGACGGGCAGTTCCATGACGGAATGCGATGGCCGTTCGGGTCTGCCCGCTGAGCTTCCCAGCGACATCAGCGGAACCTCGTCTGCTACTGCGCGGCGAGTTCTGGTGCCAGCGGGCCCATCTCTGGCGCGGCCGCGGTTCCCGACGATGGCCATGCCGAGGTGGAACGTGGGGCTGGCGACGGGAGCCGCCCCTCGCAGCGGTGTTCGACGCCACCCGCAACGAGCAATGCGACGGGCCCGACAGAGGACGGGGCTGCACGGCCCGTCAAGAACTGACAGTTGTGATTGCTCCTTCTTCCTCACCTGAACTGCTCGAGTCGGCCGATCAGCGCTGACAAGTTCGCTCAGAAGCTGACACGAAGGCTGACCGCTCGACCGGTTCCGTCATGTGCACGGATGAGTGCAGGTGCGGTCGTCAGTGGTCGTGGTGGAGTGGCCATGCCGGGAACGGGTCGCCGTACCGCCTCCAGATGGTCGGGCCGGCGAGGAGTTCGTCGTCCGTGAGCAGGCACGCGTGCAGGGCGGCGATGATCTCCTCGCGGTCGAGGTGCTCGCCGAAGAAGACCATCTCCTGGCCGACCGGCGCATCCGGATCCCAACTCCCGATGCCCGTGGGGTCGAGGGACACCGTGTCGCCGGCGCTGCGCCAGGAGCCGTGGTGGTCGGGGCGGGTGGCGAGCTGGACCAACCCGCGCGACCGTGCGATACGGCCGACCTGGCCAGGGACGAGTCGATGCCGCACCGCGTCGAACAGGCGGTCCGGGTGGAACGGTCGGGGGTCCCGGAACACGAGGACGTCGACCCCGTTCCAGGACGCTGCCGGGAGGGCGGGCTCGGCGAGGGCTCGGGTCCACCCCATCCGCCGCCCGATGCGGCGGGCGCAACCCCGGCCTCCAGGCCATCCTGTCGGCTGCCGCGCCGTCGCGACGGACGTGACCACTGCGGCGTCCGGGTTGAGACGCTGCACCAGGCCGACGGTGCTGCGGAGCTGCTCCGGGGACACGTCCGCTGCGTCGGCGAGCACGACGACCGTGGCGAACTCGAGCTGTGATGCCAGGGACTCGGCGGTGACGAAGTCGACGGCGGGGGCCGGCGCCGCCGACAGCAACCAGCGGTGGACGTCCCGGACCCGCGCAACGGTCACCAGATCGTGCAGTTCTGCCGGCGGGCCCTCGTTGCGTCGGCCCTCGAGTTCGGTCTCGAGCACGAAGCCCACTTCCATCACGTCCGCCTCCGCATCGAGCTCGATGACGGTTCGGCCGGTGGCGCCGGCATGAGCGGCTGCGAGCACACGCTCCGCGAGGACGAGGGCGAACTCCCCGCTGTCCTCGGTCTCGTCCGTGATGTCGCTGGTCGGAGCGTCCTCGGCCGGCACTCCCGCGATCATCCGGGAAACCTGGGACCGTGCAGCGGCGTCCGATCCGCTGACGAGGGCGACCCGGAGGGCCGGGGCTGGTGGGCGGGCGGTGTCTCGGGCTTCCGTGGAACGGTCCATGGCGACTACTCTAGTGAGAACCATTATCAAAAGGAGTCGTCATGAAGGTCCGGAACTCACTCAAGTCCCTGAAGAAGCTGCCCGGTGCGCAGGTCGTCCGCCGCCGCGGTCGCACCTTCGTCATCAACAAGCTGAACCCGCGCGGCAAGGGGCGCCAAGGCTGAGACCGGCCGTCGCGCTCGGCGCGATTTGGCGGACCGATCCGTCTCCCTCTAGCGTCACGATCATGAAAACCATTATCACTACAACGGTGGTCGTCGCGGCGCTCGCCCTCACCGGGTGTGCGAACTCCTCCGCGTCCGGTCGGTCGTCCACGACCCCGTCGGCCGGTTCCACGCTGACGAGCTGCGGCATGCAGCTGACCGTTCCCGCGCCTCCCGAACGGGCGGTGACCCTGGAGCAGGGCGCGACCGAGGTCATGCTGGCGCTCGGCCTGCAGGACCGGATGGTGGGGACCAGCTACCTCACCGACGCCGTGGCCCCAGAGTGGCGATCGGCCTACGACGACGTGCCGGTGCTCGCCGAGCAGTACCCGAGCACCGAGCAGCTCCGCGAGGCGAACCCCGACTTCGTCTACTCGATGCGCGCCTCTGCGTTCGCGTCCGACGCTGCCGGGAGTCGTCAGGAACTCATCGACCTCGGCGTCCCGGCCTACCTGTCCGCGAACGACTGCGAGGACCCGGCGCTCGTCCCCGACGAGGTCGGCTTCGACGCGATCCTCGACGAGGTCACCGACATCGCTCGGGTCTTCGACGTCGAGCAGCGGGGCCGCGACCTCGTCGCCGAGCAGCGGGACACCCTCGAGCGGGTGACGGCAGCAGCCTCGGACACGGGGGCACCGTCCGTCGTCTGGCTCTACTCCTCGGTCAACGGGGCGCCGGTGGTGGCCGGTGCGAACGGGCTCGCCGACACCATGGGCCGTGTGGCGGGCGCGATCAACGCCTTCGACGACCTGGATGCGCAGTGGAGCGAGACCAGCTGGGACGAGATCGCGCAGCGCGACCCGGACGTCATCGTCGTCGCCGACCTGTCCCGCGGTCTGCCCGGCGACAGCGCCGACGACAAGATCGACCAGCTCCGGTCCGACGCCGTCACGAAGGACCTCAGCGCCGTCCGTGACGACCACCTGATCGCCGTCCCGGCGACGGAACTCGACCCCTCGGTGCGGAGCATCGACGCCCTGGAGACCGTCTCCACCGCCCTGACCGAGTACTCGGAGGACCGACGATGACCACGACCACCACGCCCACCCCTGCCGAGACCGAGCAGGCGCTCGGCCTCCTCGCGGCCTGGGATGCCCAGCAGGCCGCCTACATCACCAACCGCGAGCAACGCTTCGCGATCATGCTCGACGTCGTCGACCACGTCGTGCCGCAGGGTGGCATCGTCCTCGACCTGGCGAGTGGACCCGGCTCGATCAGCCAGCGGGTCGTCGCCCGGCGGCCGGACATCACCTGCATCGCGCTCGACCACGACCCGGTGCTCCTCGAACTCGGGCGGACGGCGCTCGCCGGGCAGCCGGTGCGCTTCGTCGACGCCGACCTCTGGGACCGCGACTGGACGGCGGGCCTGGACGGCGCGACCCCCGACGCGGTCCTCAGCTCGACTGCCCTGCACTGGTTGCCGTCGGACGTCCTCAGCCGTGTCTACAACGACCTCGGGTCGATCGTGCCGCCGGGTGGTGTGGTGCTGAACGCCGACCACCTCCGTCACCTCGACGGCCGCACGCTGTTCGCCGAGCTCAGCGCACTCGACGACGAGCGCACCCAGCAGGCCGACCGGGCGGCGGGCGCGCTCGACTGGGACCAGTGGTTCGCGGAGGTCACCGCGGTCGACCGGTACGGCCGGCTCGCCGCCGAGCGGGAGCGCCGGTTCGAGCACCGACCGCCGAACCCCGAACTCAGCCTCGGCTTCCACGTCGCGGCACTCGAGGTCGCCGGCTTCACCGAGGTCGGTCCGGTGTGGCAGTACCTCGACGACTTCGTCGTGCTCGCCCGCCGGTGAGCCCGACCGCGCTCCGCGGTGCCGTGGTCGTGCCGGTGCTCATGGCCGTGCTCGTCGTGGTCGTCGTCGCGGGCGTGGCACTGGCCGGAGGCTCGATCACCTGGGTGGACACGGTGCGGTCGATCGGCACCCACCTCGGTCTGCCGGTCACCCCGCTGCCCCGGCTCGCGGACTCCGTGGTGTGGCAACTGCGACTACCGAGGGTCCTGCTCGCGGCCTCGGCGGGTGCGGGACTCGCGGTGTGCGGCTGCGTGTTGCAGGCCGTGACCCGTAACGTGCTCGCGGAGCCCTACCTGCTCGGGATCTCGTCCGGTGCGTCGACGGGGGCGGTCCTCGTCCTGGTGCTCGGTCTCGGTGCGGGATCCGTCACCTTGGCCGGCGGCGCGCTGGTCGGTGGGCTCGTCTCGTTCGCGCTGGTGTTCGCGTTGATGGGACGGGACACCGCGAGCACCAGCCGGGTCGTGTTGACCGGCGTCGTCGTCGGGCAGTTGTTCGCCGCCGTGACCTCCCTCGTCGTCACGGCCTGGGGTGACGCGGACGCGACGCGCGGCATCACGTACTGGCTGCTCGGGTCCCTCGCGGCGGCGCGGTGGTCCTCGGTGGTGGTCTGCGCCGTGGTGGTCGCGGTCGCGACCGCCGTGTTCGTCGCCGTCGCGCCGGCGCTGGACGCGTTCGTCTTCGGGCACGACGCCGCCGTGGCCCTCGGCATCGACGTCCGGCTCCTGCGGGTCGTCGTGCTCGTCGGCGCAGCGGCGACGACCGCCGCGGTCGTCGCCGCCGTCGGGGCGATCGGTTTCGTCGGACTCGTGGTCCCGCACACCGCCCGCATGCTCGTCGGACCCGGCCACCGCCTCCTGCTGCCGGTGTCCGCCCTCGCCGGCGGAGTGTTCCTCGTCGTCGCGGACCTGGCCGGGCGACTCGCGTTCGCACCGCACCAGATCCCGGTCGGTGTCGTCACAGCGCTCATCGGCGTGCCGACGTTCCTGGTGGTCCTCCGCCGAGGGCAGCGCGCATGACCGCGGTTGGGTCCGAGCCCGGCCAGCGCGCGGCCGGGTCCGAACCCGGTGTGCTCGTGGCGCGACGAGTGGGGCGCTCCGTCCACGGCGTGCGACTCCTGGCGGAGGTCGACCTGGTCGCGCCGCGCGGGTCGATCACCGGGATCGTGGGCCCGAACGGGTCGGGCAAGTCGACGCTCGCCCGGTGCCTGGCCGGGGTCACGCCTCCGGACAGCGGGGCCGTCCTGCTCGACGGGGCGGACCTGCACGCGCTGCCGCGCCGGTCGGTGGCCCGCCGTCTCGCCTTCGTCGAACAGCAGGGGCACACCGAGATCGACCACCGGGTGCTCGACGTGGTGCGCCTCGGTCGGTTGCCGTACCGCTCACGCCTGGGCGGTCCTGACACGGACTCCGACCGGATCTGCCGGGAGGCACTGGCAGCGGTGGGCATGGCGGGGACCGAGCAACGCCGCTGGAACGGACTGTCGGGCGGCGAACGACAGCGGGTCCAGATCGCACGGGCCTTCGCGCAGGAACCCGAGGTGCTCGTCCTCGACGAACCCCTCAACCACCTCGACGTGCACCACCAGTTCGAGCTCCTGGACCTGCTCCGAGACGGGTCCCGCACCGTCGTGGTCGTCCTCCACGACCTGGACATGGCGGCTCGCTACTGCGACCACGTGGTGGTGCTGTCGGAGGGACGTGTGGCGGCGGCAGGGGCACCGCGGACCGTGCTCACACCGGACCTGCTGGAGCGCGTGTTCCGGGTGCGCGGCCGAACGCGTGAGACCCCGGAGGGCCTCCGGGTGGATCTCCGCGGCACCGCCTCCGGAGGGGCGCGCTGACCGTGCTCCGTCGGGTCAGCCGGTTCTCGGGCTGTCCGCTGTCGCTGTCGCGGTCGTGCTCGGCGTTCCGTGCCGTCGAGCAGTCGCACGCCTCGGCTGGTGCGGTCGGACCGTCGTCGGTGCACACTTGCTGCACCCGAACGAGGAGGCCCCGTGTTCCGACCCACCAGCGCCTACAGCGGCTTCAGCGTCGACGACGTCGACGCTGCCGTGGCCTTCTACGCCGGAGTCCTCGGCGTGGACGTCCGCGTCCTCGTCCCCGGCCGGATGATGCAGCTCCTGTTGCCAGGCTCGGACGTCCCGGTGCTGCTGTACGGCAAGCCCGACCACGCCCCGGCGACCTTCACGGTGCTCAACTTCGTGGTGGACGACATCGACACGGCGCTCGACGACCTGGCAGCGCTCGGCGTCCGGCCGATCGACGGCGGACAGTGGGCGGACGATCGCCAGGTCCTCCGCGGGCGTTCCCGCGACATGGGGCCGGACATCGCCTGGTTCACGGACCCGGCCGGCAACGTCTTCTCGGTGCAGCACTGATCGCACGGGGCGAGACCCGGGCAGCCGGGTCGCGCGGAACGAGACCAGGGCAGCGGGTCAGGACCGATCGACCGGCGGCCACCCTGTGTCGACGGGCGGCCGCCCTGGGTCGCCCGCGTCGCCCGACTCGTTCGTCGGGGCGACCGCCAGCACCACGAGCACGACCGCGATGACCCCGAGCCCGACCCAGCCGACCGCCGTCAGCCGTTCGCCGACCACCAGGACGGCGAGCACCGCGGCGACGGCCGGTTCGGTGAGCGTGACCGTCGTCGCCGTGCTCGCGGAGACCGTCGTCAGGCCGTGGCCGAACAGCAGGTAGCCGAGGAACATCGGCACGAGGGCCATGTACACCCCGACGGCGAGGTCCTGCGGGGTCGCCAGCAGCGGCGCCCCGGTGACGGCGAGGACCGGCATGAGGAGGAGCCCGCCACCACCGAACACCGCCCCCATCGCCGCTGCCCGCGGGACGCCCTCGTCCATCAGGCGGTGTGCGACCCAGGAGTACACGGCGTACGCGGCACCGGCCACGAGCCCGAGCAGGACCCCGAGGAGCGTCTCCCCGGCCGGACGCGCGGCGTCGTCGAGTCCGGAGAGGCCGAGCAGCACGCTGCCCAGGACGCCGAGCAGGGCGGCGAGGACCCACCAGCGACTGAGCGGGCGTCGGTCGACGACGCGTTCCAGCACCCCGGAGGCCAAGGGCGCGGACGCGAGCGACACGACCGACCCGACAGCCACCCCGGCCGTGTGCATCGAGCTGTAGAACGCGAGCGGGTAGACGGCGACCGCGAGGGCACCGACGATGACGAGGCCGCGGCGGTGCCGGAGCTGCGTGCGCGCACCATGCAGCACCCGGGCGCCGACCACGGCCTGCAGCAGACCGCCGACCCCGAGTGCCGCGGCCCCGATCGCCAACGGGCCGACGTCCGGGGCGAAGGTCGCCGCGGTCCCGGTGGTGCCCCAGAGCAGCGACGTGACCGTGATCGCGAGCAGGCCGGTGCGGCGTCCGTCCGTCACAGTCGCACCTCCGTCGTCACGGTCACCGTAGTGGCCGGATGCCGTTCACGAGCAGGTGCCGAGAACCCGTGCGGATCACGGTGGCGTGGGCGGATACTGGGGGAGTGCGAGAACTCCAAGCCGCCATCGCCGCGGACCTCAACGTCCAGCCGACCATCGACCCCGAGCAGGAGGTCACCCGGCGCGTGGGCTTCCTGCGCGACTACCTGCTGACCACCGGCGCGAAGGGCTACGTCCTCGCCGTCAGTGGCGGGCAGGACTCCACCCTGGCCGGACGTCTGACGCAGCTCGCCATCGAGTCGCTCCGGGCCGAGGGACACGCTGCCGAGTTCACCACCGTCCGGATGCCGTACCGCGTCCAGGCCGACGAGGACGACGCCCAGCTCGCGCTGCAGTTCATCGCCGCCGACCCGGGCATCGTCGTCAACATCGAGCACGGAGTCGACGGGGTCGTCCAGGACACCGCGGACGCCGGCGTCGCCCTGAGCGACTTCGTCAAGGGCAACGTGAAGGCCCGGATGCGGATGGTCGCGCAGTACGCCGTGGCCGGGCAGCGCGGCTACCTGGTCGTCGGCACCGACCACGCCGCCGAGGCCGTCACCGGCTTCTTCACGAAGTACGGCGACGGTGGTGTCGACCTGACCCCGCTGACCGGCCTGACGAAGAGCCAGGGTCGCCAGCTGCTGGAGCACCTCGGCGCACCGGCCCGCCTGTACGAGAAGGCCCCGACCGCCGACCTGCTCGACGACCTGCCGGGCCAGACGGACGAGGCGAACCTCGGCCTCACCTACGCCGAGCTCGACGCCTACCTGCAGGGCCACGACGTCCCCGTCGAGGTCGCCGAGGCGATCGAGGCCCGTTACCGCGCCACGGAGCACAAGCGTCAGGTGCCGGCGACACCGTTCGATGAGTGGTGGCGCCGCTGACCTCGCGCCGCGGTCGCGGAGACGACCGGGGAAACACGGGAGGCCCGTCACCAGCTGGTGACGGGCCTCCCGTCCGTCCATCGGCGGTCCGGGCGTCAGGCGGACGGATGGTCGTCCTGGTCGTCGCGACCGGTGTCTTGTCGGCCGATGTCCTGCGGGCCGGCGTCCTCGCGCTCCTCGGCGAGGCGCTCCTGCCGGAGGATGCTCCGGGCAGCGCCCTCGAGGACGTCGTCGACGCTGTTGCCGGTCCGGGCGGCGAGTGCGCCGCTGAGTCCGGCCGTCAGTGTGCCACCGGCCTGTGCGAGCCGCTCGATGACCTCCTCCTGACGGTCGGTCAGGGGCACGTCGACGAGCTCGTCGATGGTCTCCCGGATGTTCGCCTCGCTCGCGTCCATCGCGGCTCCGTCACCGGACTGGAGCGCGGCGGCTTCACCGACCACGACGAGGCCGAGCTGTGCGGCGTCCTGCTCCGGGCGACGGGTGTCGTTCGCGTCAGTCATGTGGTGGACCGTACGCTCGGCGCCTGCGCGCGTTCCGGACTACCGGTGCACATGACGACGGGAGGCCCGGTACCAGTTGGTACCGGGCCTCCCGTCGTGTGGTCAGCGCGTCAGCGCCGGCGTGCCGCTGGTCAGCGCCGGTTGCCGCGACCTGCGACGCGCGTGTAGATGAGCACCACGATGATCGCGCCGATGATCGACCCGATGAGGCCGGACGGCTGGAAGAAGCCGTCCGCCAGGTCATGGCGGAAGATCAGGAAGCCGAGCAAGCCGCCGACGAACGAACCGACGATGCCGAGGATGATGGTCATCAGGATCGACATGTGCTGCCGACCCGGGATGACCAGCCGTGCGATGGCGCCGGCGATGAGGCCGACGACGATGAGGCCGATGATGGTGCCGAGTACACCCATGTTGTTCTCCTTGTTCTGCGGCCGGTCCGATGCTGCGACAGTTCGCCGAGCTCAGGGCCGAGGCCCGAGTCAACACGGGCTCGGCTCGGCGGCCTCCCAGGGAAGCCGCCGGCCGGGTCAGAGCGCGCCGGACGCCTCGAGTTCGCCCTGCAACTCCGCGTCCGACGGCTCGACGAAGTGCTTGCCGTTCGGCAGGACCACGACGGGGATGTTCTTGCGGCCGCTGATCGCCTCGGCACGGTCGGCCGCCGAGAGGTCGGCCTCGACGTCGACGTACTCGTAGTCCACGCCCAGGCGGTCGAGCAGCGCCTTCGAACGACGGCAGTCGCGGCACCAGTCCGCGCCGAACATGGTCACCTTGTCGAACGTCTCGTCAGTCATGTCGGTCACTACGTCCACCGCGCCTTCCGTATTCCCGGTGACCGGCTCCGTGTGCGCGGGAGCACGATGGGGTCCATGACGCTCGAGACCGATGTGCACGTCGTCGCACACCCGCACCACCGGCACGGCTGGTGGTGGAAGACCCTTCTCGGCGGGTTCCTGCTGTGGGTGGTGACGATCATCGTCACCATCGCCACCGAGAACACGAACCTGGTGCCGACGATCATCCTGATCGGCAGCTTCCTGGTGCCGTTCACGGTGGTGCTGTTCGTCATCGAACGGGTCACCGGCACGGTCAGCACCATGCAGTTGATCACCGCGTTCTTCGTCGGCGGGGTCCTCGGGGTGCTCGGGGCGTCGCTGCTGGAGTCCGACCTGCGACCGGGGGCCGGGCTCTACCTGCTCGTCGGCTTCGTCGAAGAACTGGTCAAGGGCGTGCTGCTCGTCATCGTCGGGTGGCGGGTCCGCCCGAAGACCGCTCGGCAGGGGGCGCTCCTCGGTGCGACCGTCGGGGCCGGGTTCTCGGCGTTCGAGTCCGCCGGCTACGCCTTCAACGCCGCGATCACCACCCGCGGCATCGACCTGTCGTCCCTGTTGCAGACCGAGGTCGCCCGCGCCGTGCTGTCCCCGGTCGGCCACGTCCTCTGGACCGCGATCCTCGGGGCCGTCCTGTTCGGGGTGGCGCACGGGCGGCCGAAGTTCCGGTGGACGTGGTCGGTGCTCGTCGCGTACGTGGTCGTGTCGGTGCTGCACGGGCTGTGGGACTCGAACTCGACGATCTCGACCCTGCTGGCGTTCGTGTTCACCGGGACGCCGTTCTCGGCGGCGCAGAACGGGTACGTGCCGTCGTCGCTCGCCGGCGTCGTGACGACGCTGTACATCGCCGGGCTCGCCGTCGTGTCCGTCATCGGCGTCGGCGTGCTCGTCGGCGTGCTGCTGCACTACCGGCGGCAGGCTCGACGCCTCGACGCCCGGCAGTACGCGAAGCTGGGTGCCTGGGCCGGGTCGCCGCCGCCGCACCCGCTCCGCTGAGGGGCCCGCAGCGCCCTACGATGGGCGCATGCCGCGCGCCGACCCGACAGCCCGCGTCGACCCGGCCGTGCTGGCCTGGGCCTCCGCTGCCGTCAGGCACACCGCCCGGGTGACGAACATGCTCCTCGCGGCCCGGCGCTTCCGCATCGTCGGCGGTGACCCGCGGGACGTGGCCGTCCTGCACGACCTGCTGACGGGGCTCGGCGCCCGTCCTGCTGACGACGCGACGGGCGTGGACCAGCTCTGGTGCCTCGGCACCCCGGAAGAGTCGGTCACGGCCGTCGAGCAGGCCACCGCTGACCGCCCGCGCCGTTCGACGCTGCTCGTCATCGACGCCGGCCGCCACGTACCCGCGGTCGACGAGGACGCCTTCGGCCCGACCGCGCTCGCCCGACCCGGCGTGCTCGGCGTGCCGACGACCTCGGACGACGTGTTCCTCGTCTCCACCGGCCGGGACCCCGAGGACGACCCCGCCGCCGAGGCCCGCATCCGCTGGGCCCGCCGCTCCATGCCCGTCTCGCGCGCGGTCGCGGACGACCTCCGGCAGGGCGGCCTGCTCCGCGGCACCCGCATCGGTGTCAGCCTGTTCCTCGAGCCGAAGACCGCGGTGCTCGCCCTGCTCCTGCAGGACGCCGGCGCCGAGGTCGTCGCCTACGCCCACGCGGACGAGACCGACGACGCCGTCGCGGACGTCCTCCGCCGCACCGGCATCCCGGTGCACGCGAGCAGCACGGCGTCCGTGTCGGAACAGCGGGACCTGGCGCTCGCGATGCTCGACACCCGCCCACACGTGCTCCTCGACGACGGGTCGCACGTCATCCGGCTGGTGCACCAGGAACGACCGGAGCTGCTGCCGACGATGCTCGGGGCCGCCGAGGAGACCACGAGCGGCCTCCGCCCGCTGCGCGTCATGGCGTCGGGTGGCGAACTCGGGATCCCCGTCGTCGCTGTGAACGACGCCCGCACCAAGACGTTCTTCGACAACCGGTACGGCACCGGACAATCGACGGTGTTCGCCGCGCTCGACCTGCTCGACGGCCTCGACATGACGGTGCGGGCGCTCGTGCCTGGGCCCACGCCGCCGGTTCCGGACCGACGCGTCAGCGACGGGCCGGCCGTGCCGGTGGGGAGAGGCTCGGCCGTCGTCGCCGGGTACGGCCACGTCGGTGAGGGGGTCGCCCTGGTGCTCCGCGCACTCGGGTTCCGGGTCACCGTCGCGGACCCCGACCCGGTCCGGGCGTTGCAGGCCCTGTTCGCCGGGTACACCGTGGCCCCGCTCACCGAGGCCGTGCGCGACGCCGACCTGGTGATGAGCGCCTCCGGGGTGCCGGACACGATCAGCCTCGCCGTTCTGCAGGCGTGCGCTCCCGGAACGGTCGTCGCGGTCGCCGGCGGGGTGGACCAGGAGGTCGCCATCGGCGACGCCGTCGCCGCGGGAGCCGTCCGGACGCAGATCGGGCGGAAGGTCGAGCGGGTCAGCCTGCCGGACGGCGCGCACGTGCTGCTGCTCGACGGCGGAGGCTGCATCAACATCACCGCTGCCGAGGGCAACCCGATCGAGATCATGGACCTGTCCTTCGCGGCACAGCTCGGGGCGGTGCGGATGCTCGTCGAACGCGGGGACGAACTCGAGCGGGCCGTCGTGCCGATCGACCCCGAGGTGGACGCGGTGACCGCCCGCGCGGCGCTCGCCGCGTTCGGGACGGTGGTCGAGCCTCCCGGCAGTCCGGTCGGCACGACCTGGCCCACGGCGCAGCCCGTGGACCGTGCGCCGGACGTCCGGACCCGACGGTTCGGGGACCCGGCGTGACCGACCAGCGGGTGGGCACGCCGGTCGTGGCCGACTCGACGACGACCGTGCACTCGGCGCGGATCGTCGTGCCGATGACCGCACCGCCGATCGCCGACGGGGCGGTGGCCGTGCGCGACGGGCGGATCCTGCACGTTGGTGAACGGTCCTGGGTGGTCGACCAGCTCGACGGCACCCCGTTCACCGAGCGGCGCTGGCGTGGGGCGCTGCTGCCCGGACTCGTCAACGCGCACGCACACCTGCAGTACACCGGCATGGCCAGTGTTGGGCGAGCCCAGTACGACGGATTCGAGGACTGGGCGTCCGCGTTCAACACCGTCTACGCCGAGCCGCACGACTGGCGGGCCGAAGCCGCGGCCGGTGCCGTGCAGTCCATCGCCGCCGGTGTGACGAGCATCGCCGACGTCGTCACCGACCTCGAAGCGGCGAGCGCCCTCCAGGACGCCGGCCTCGGCGGCATCGCCTACTGGGAGGTGATGGACTGGGAGAACGCGGCCTGGCAGCAGCACGGCCGCGACCAGGTGCTCGGCGAACTCGCACGCATGCCGACCACCCCCGGCGCCGGGCTGTCCCCGCACGCGCCCTACTCGCTCGACGTGGCGCCGCTCCTGGAACTGCCCGATATCGTCCGGCAGCGGGGACTCCGTCTGCATCTGCACCTCGGTGAAGCAGCGTTCGAGGGGGAGCGTGCCGCCGTCGAGCCGGTCCCCGGGTTCGAGGGCGTCGTCGGGGTCGGCCACGGCGCGGACTGGCACCTGGCGAACGTGCCGTCCTTCCGGGCGATGCGGGCACTCGGGTTCGGGGCGAGTGCGACCTCGTTCGTCGACCGGCTCGGCGTGCTCGGCCCCGACTGCCACATCGCGCACGGCGTCTACATGACCGCGGTCGACCGGGCGCTGCTCCGGGCCCGCGGCACCGCGGTCGCGCTCTGCCCACGGTCGAACGCCGTCATCGGGCTCGATCCGCCGCCCGTCGCGGACTACCTGCGGGAGGGCAGCCCGATCGCCGTCGGTACTGACTCCCTGTCGTCGTCGCCATCCCTCGACCCGATGGCCGACGTCACCGCCCTGCACCGCATCGCCCGCGCCCAGGGGTACTCCGGGCGGGACCTGCACGAGCGACTGCTCGCGGCGGCGACGCTCGGCGGGGCGCACGCGATGGGTCTGGCGGTGGGACCGGACCGGATCGGGCACCTGGCCGTCGGTGCCCGTGCCGACCTGGCCGTGTTCGACGTCGACTCGCGCACGGTGCCCGACGCGCTCGCCGAACTCGTCGAGGACGGTGCCGGTCGTGCCGTCGCGACCGTCATCCGCGGGGTCGTCCGGACAGCCGACTCTGCCCGGGTCGCCCCGGGCCCCTCCACCACCCCCAGCAAGGAGTCCCGATGACCGACACCGCACCCCGCCCCGGCATGGTCGCCCGCCGCACCGTCTCGGGGGAGCTCATCGAGTGGCTCGACGTCCCGCAGCGGGCGCGAGCGCTCGGCATGGAGCCGCACCCCGAGGGCGGCTGGTACGTCCGGACGTGGACCTCGCCCGCAAACGTGCAGACCGCGGCGGGGGAGCGACCCGCGGCGACGCTCATCCACTTCCTCCTGCCCCCGGGCGAGGCCTCTGCCTGGCACCGGGTCACGAGCGACGAGATCTGGATGTGGCACGGGCCGGACTCGGTCGAGCTCGAACTCGGCGGGTCGGGGGACCAGCCGGAGCCGGGCGCACGGATCACCCTCGGGCCGGATGCCGGGCGCGACCGGGTGAACGACGCACAGGCGTTCGTCCGCGGCGGTGTCTGGCAGCGGACGATCCCGCACGAGGGCGAGGTGCTCCTCAGCTGCCTGGTGTCGCCCGGGTTCTCGTTCGACGACTTCACCCTCGCAGACTGATACATCACCATTGTGATCTGGAATGTGGGTTCCTAAGATGATGGCGTCGGCTGAACGCGCGGCCGACCCAACAACGAAGGGACCAGATCGTGTCGAGAACCCGGGCGGCAAGCGCCGTCCTCGCAACAGGAGCACTCGTCGTCGCCGGAATCGCCGTCGGTTCGCCGGCGTCCGCAACCACGGCTGGGGCCGGAGCTGCGCCGACCACCGCGCAGCCGACGACGCAGGCCACCGACCTCACATCCATCACGCCGCAGCAACTTGATGAAGCGCTCGCAGAAGCGACTGCACTCGGGTACGTCGCTGGCCGGAGGACCGATGCTTCGGGCACTCGTACGACCACCATCGACCTCGGTCACGATGTACGGTTCGACGTGGTGCAGGAGCCAGCCGGAGCGCGACTCGGAGCAGGCTCTGACAAGTACGGTGCCTATGTCTCGTTCAACGCCACGGACCAGGCAGCCATCATCAACGGTGCCGGGTGGGCGCTGGGAGCCGGTCTCTGCGCGGTCAGCGCAGGAACCTTCTGTGTCGTGGCCGGAGCGATCCTCGCTGCTGCCACTTTCGCGGTGAGCACGAACGGGATCCGTTGTGGATCGAAGTCGCTCCGGGTCTACCCGTTCAACGGCTCTCGGTCCCCTCGCTGTGCGTGACCGCTGGAACCTGCTCCTGAGCCTCCGAGTCGCTGTCCCCGTCAGCGCCGCGTTGGTCGCGTTCAGTGTCGTGACCATGACCAGTCCGCCGACCGGTAGGCATTGGGCGAGTGGTCTGGTGGGGGCCGTGGCGCTGTTCCTCGCCATCGTGTACACCGGCGCGTCGATCGACGATCGGCGACGTCGGTGAGGCGATCCTGTCCGGCTCGGAAGTGACGCGGGACCCGAGTGTGACAAACGGCTGGTATCCCAAAGCCCGTACACTCGGGTCCTGCCCTGTTCCCCCTGACGAAGGCCAGACCGTGACCCGACCCCTCCGCCTGACCATCGCCCTCGCCACGGCCCTCGTCGCCGCGACCGCCCTCGCCGGCTGCTCGTCCGGCGGTGGTGACAACGCAGCCGGCACCGTCACCGACGGCAAGCTCACGATCGCCACCGGCCAGCCCGCGTACTCGCCCTGGGTCGAGGACGACGAGCCGCAGTCCGGCAAGGGCTTCGAGGCCGCCCTGGCGTACGCCGTCGCGAAGGAGATGGGCTACAGCAAGGGCGACGTGGTCTGGAAGCGCAGCACCTTCGACAGCGCCATCGCACCGGGTGCGAAGGACTGGGACCTGAACCTGCAGCAGTTCTCGATCGACGCAAAGCGCAAGAAGGCCGTCGACATGTCCTCCGCGTACTACACGACCACGCAGGCGGTCGTGACGAAGAAGTCGTCCGCCGCCGCCGGGGACACCACCGTCGCCGCCCTGAAGAAGGACACCATCGGCGTGGCCGCCGGGTCGACGAGCATCCAGAGCGTCAAGGACGTCCTCGGCGTGACGCCGCAGGTCTTCAACTCCAACGACGACGCCGTCCTCGCCCTCAAGTCCGGTCAGATCGACGCCATCGTCACGGACCTGCCGACGGCCTTCTACATCGCCGCCTCGCAGGTCGACGGCGGCACCGTGTCGGCACAGTTCCCCGCCGACGGCGAGGGCGACCAGTTCGGCATCGTGCTGCCGAAGGGCTCGAATCTCACCAGCAAGGTCGACGAGGCGCTCGACTCGCTCGACGACGCCGGCACGCTGCAGGACCTGCAGACGAAGTGGCTGTCCTCCGAGACGAACACCCCGGTCCTGAAGTGACGCGGGCATGACCTCTTCCGCAGGGGCCGGCACACCGCTGGTCATGCCGGCGCCGAGCCAGGTCGAGCGCGAACGCCAGCTCTACCGTCGGCAGCGTGGTCGCCGATCGGTCACCGTCTCCGTCGTCTCGACGCTGGTCGTCGTCGCGCTGGTCTGGTTCGGCGTCGTCAACACCCCTGGGTGGGCGGCGGTGCAGCAGTCCTTCTTCGACCCGCAGGTGGCGTGGGAGACCCTGCCGGAGGTCCTGCTCGGGCTCTGGCTGAACGTCCGGATCCTGTTCTTCGCGAGCATCGGCGTCGCCGTCCTCGGCACCCTGCTCGCGGTCGTCCGTGGTCTGCGGAACCCGGTGTTCTTCCCGCTGCGGATGCTCGCCACCGGCTACACGGACCTGTTCCGCGGACTGCCGCTCATCATCGTGCTCTACCTGGTCGGCTTCGGCCTGCCCGGGCTCGGGGTCTTCCCGCGCCTGGCACCGGAGTTCTGGGGCACGATCGCGATCGTGCTGACCTACTCGTCGTACGTCGCCGAGGTGCTCCGTGCCGGCATGGAGGCGGTGCACCCGTCCCAGCGCCTGGCCGCCCGGTCGCTCGGCTTGTCCCACGCCCAGACGCTGCGGTTGGTCGTGCTGCCGCAGGCGATCCGCAAGGTCACGCCCGCGCTGATGAACGACTTCGTGTCGATGCAGAAGGACGTCGGGCTCGTCTCGATCCTCGGTGCCGTGGACGCGGTCCGCAGCGCGCAGATCGCCCAGGCGGAGCAGACGAACTTCACGCCCTACCTGGTCGCCGGCCTGCTCTTCGTCCTCATCAGCCTGCCGCTCATCCGGGTCACCGATGCGATCGCCCGGAAGCAGCAGCAGCGCGAACAGATCGGAGGCGCGGTGTGACCGACGAGACCGCTCCCGTCCTCGAACTGCGGGGCCTCCGCAAGTCCTTCGGCGGCCAGGAGGTCCTGCGCGGGATCGACCTGTCCGTGCACCGCCACGAGGTGATCTGCGTCATCGGGGCATCAGGCTCGGGCAAGTCGACGCTGCTGAAGACCGTGAACCTGCTCGAGGGGATCGACGACGGCCAGGTGCTCCTGCAGGGCGAGGACGTCTCCGACCCCCGCGTCGACGTGGACGCCACCCGTGCCCGGATCGGCGTCGTCTTCCAGCAGTTCAACCTGTTCCCGCACATGAGCGTCCTCGACAACGTGACCCTGGCCTCGCGGAAGGTGCACCGGGCCTCCCGTCCGGAGGCCGAGGCGAACGCGCGCCGCCTGCTCGACCGGATCGGACTCGGTGACTTCGCCGGCGCGTTCCCCGACCGGTTGTCCGGCGGGCAGCAGCAGCGCGTGGCGATCGTCCGCGCCATCGCGTCGGACCCGGAGCTGCTCCTGCTCGACGAGGTCACGAGTGCGCTCGACCCGCAGCTCGTGGGCGAGGTGCTCGACCTCGTCACCGAACTCAAGCAGCAGGGCTCGACGATCCTCATGACGACGCACGAGATGCACTTCGCCCGGGACGTCGCCGACCGGATCGTGTTCCTGCACCGTGGCGAGGTCGTCGAGCAGGGCGCTCCCGCGGCGGTCCTCGACGACCCGCAGCACCCGGCGCTCCGCACGTTCCTGGCGCGGGTCCGGGCGTAGCGGGGCGGCCTCGCCGACCTCCCCGGAACCGCCGCCGCCCCGCTACAGCGCGAGCAGCAGCTTGCCGATGACGTCGCCGGACGCCAGTCGGCGGTGCGCCTCGGCCGCGTCGCCGATCGGCAGCACCGCGTCGACGACCGGTCGCACCCGACCGTCCGCCACGAACGGCCACACGTCCCGACGGACGGCGGCGACGATCTCCGCCTTCTCGGCAGCGGGACGTGCCCGGAGCGTCGTGCCGCTGACGGTCGCGCGCTTCCGCATCAGCGGCCCGATCGGCAGCGTCGCGTCCGGTCCGGCACCCGCGGCGATGATCGCCAGGTGGCCGTTCGGCGCGAGGACCTCGAGGTTCCGGTGCAGGTAGGACGGGCCGACGACATCGAGGACGACGTCCACGCCGACACCGTCCGTGAAGGCCAGCGCCCGCTCGACGAAGTCCTCCTCCCGGTGGTCGACGACGAGGTCCGCGCCGAGCTCGCGGGAGGCCCGGACCTTCCGCTCGCCACCGGAGGTCGCGACCACCCGGGCGCCGAGGGCCTTCGCCCAGAGCACCGCGTGTGACCCCATCCCACCGGTCCCGCCGTGCACCAGCAGGGTCTGACCCGGCCGGAGTCCGGCGAGCATCCCGATGTTCGAGTAGACGGTGCAGGCCGCCTCGGGCAGCCCGGCCGCGGACACCAGGTCCAGGTCGTCCGGCACCGGCAGCAGCTGCGCCTGCGGGACGACGGCGAGCGAGGCGTACCCGCCGCCGCTGAGGAGCGCGCAGACCCGGTCGCCGACCGCCCACTCGGTGACGCCCACGCCGAGGGCACGGACGGTGCCGGACACCTCGAGCCCGAGCACGTCCGAGGCTCCGGGCGGCGGCGGGTAGTTCCCCTGTCGCTGCTGCAGGTCGGCGTTGTTGACGCCGGCGGCGGCGACCTCGACGAGGACCTCGCCGTCACCGGGGACCGGGTCGGGCAGTTCGCCGAGGGTCAGGACGTCGACGTCGCCGGGCTTGGTGATCGTGATCGCACGCATCCCTCGACCGTACGCGCCCGCCCGTCCGGCTCCCGTCGCGCGACCGGCCGCCCGGAGGGAGCCGTCGGTACTGTCGGTCGCGAACGTGTCCGATCAGGGACACGTCGCGAACCCAGGGGGATCCCATGTCCACGAAGCACCTCACCGTCCTCGCGACCGCCGCACTCGCCGCGGTCCTGCTCACCGGCTGTTCCGGTGGCGGCAGCACGACGGGGACGGGTTCGTCGTCGCAGGGGGCGACGACCGGTGCGAGCTCGGGCGGGTCGTCGAGCGCCCCGACGAAGGCCGCCGGTGCCTCGGGTGGTCAGTCGAAGGCGGACGCGTGCCAGGCCTTCGAGAGCAAGGTCCGGTCCGCCGCCGAGGGGCTGCAGTCCCAGGCCGCGAAGCTGCAGTCCGACCCGGCGGCCGCGGTCGCGAAGCTCAAGGAGCTCGACTCGAGCATCGACGACGGTGTCGACGCGGTGACGAACACGGAGGTGAAGGGCAAGGCCGAGGCGTTCCAGAGCGCCTACGGCGACATGGTGACCCGTCTCGAGGCGATCACGAAGGACCCGAAGTCCGCCGACCTGTCGGCGTTCCAGGACTCCGCGACCGCGGTCCAGACCGCCGGTACCGACTTCGACTCGACCTGCGCGTCCTGAGCCGCGACGCACGTCGGTGACGCATTACGGGCCTCCAGGCCGAGCAGCCTGGAGGCCCGTGGTGCGTCCGGTGGACCGGCCGACTACGCCGCCTGGTCCGGTCGCGACGCGTCGAGACGGGCGACGTCCTCCGGCCGCAGCTTGACGGTGGCCGCCGTGACGGAGTCGAGGATCGACTGCGGACGCGACGCTCCCGGGATCGGGACGACGACGTCGCTCTTCGCCAGCTCCCACGCCAGGGCGATCACCTGCGGGGTGACGTCGCGTTCGCGGGCGAGGACGGCGAACTCCTCCGCCGTCGTGCCGAGGTCCGCCGCGCCGCCGATGCCGCCGAGGGGGCTCCACGGCAGGAACGCGATGCCGAGCTCGTCGCAGAGCTCGAGTTCCGGCTCGCTCGAGCGGAACACGGGGGAGAACCGGTTCTGGACCGAGGCGAGCCGACCGCCGAGGACCTCGTTCGCCTCCCGGATCTGGTCGACGGTGGCGTTCGAGATGCCCGCCATGCGGATGACGCCCTCGTCGAGCAACTCGGCGAGCGCCCCGACCGAGTCCGCGTACGGCACGGCGGGGTCCGGGCGGTGGAACTGGTAGAGGCCGATCGCGTCGACGCCGATGCGCTTCGCGGAGGCCTTCGCCGCCTCCTTGAGGTACGCCGGGTCGCCGTTCTGGGCCCAGGCGCCCGCCTCGGGTCGGAGGTGCCCGCCCTTGGTCGCGATGAGGACCGCGGAGGTGTCGCCCGAGTACTCCCGGACGGCCTTCGCGATGAGCTCCTCGTTGTGCCCGACCTCGTCGTGGGCGGCCAGGTGGTAGGCGTCCGCGGTGTCGATGAGGGTGACGCCGGCCTCGAGGGCGGCGTGGATGGTGGCGACGGAGCGCCGTTCGTCCGGCCGCCCCTCGATGGACATCGGCATGCCGCCGAGTCCGATGGCGCTGACGGACGTGTCTCCAATGACTCGTTGCTTCATCCGCCCAGCATGCGCCGGCCGGCGGATCCGGCGTCCAGCGGGCTCACCGCTCGAGGTCAGGAGGTCCGCAGTTCCGCAGTCCCGGCGCCTCCGTCACGGCCGGAGCCCTGCTGGTCGAGGGCCTGTGCGAACAGCACCGTGCCCCAGGTGACGACGGCGACGGTGAGGACGAACCCGATGCCGGCGATCCACCAGGACGTGCGACGACGGATCCAGGCCCGGATCGCGAACACCAGGGTGACCACGCCGACGACGAAGGCCCCGCCGACGGCCAGGACGGCACCGCCGATGAACCCGCCGGGCGCACAGGAGACCCCGGACGAGCCGCAGGAGGTCGCCGCGGACGCGACCGCGATGACGCCGGCGACGGCCGCGACCACGGTGAGGACCGCGCCGGCGGCCAGCAGGAGGACGGTCGACACGCGGTCGGCGATCCTGCCCGGCGGGAACAGCGACGTGGCACCCTGCTCCCACGCCACACGCTCTGCCTCAGAGTGCCGCTGCGGTCCGGTTCCGGGGACGTTCGACCAGGTCATGTGTCCGTCCTACCGGGGCTCCACCCCGAACGCCTGGGCGAGGCGCTGGATCTTCTGCGCGCGACCGAGGCGCGGCAGGTCGGATCCGTCACGGATGACCCGCCCACGGGCCTCGAAGTCGTCGAGGAAGTCCTGCGCCCACGCGACGTCGGTCGGCGTCGGGGAGATGACCTCGTTGATGACGGGCAGCTGCTCGGTGTCCAGGCAGAGCTTGCCGGTCAGGCCGAGCGACACCGCGACCTGCGACTGCTCGCGGAGGATCGGGTGCGACGACCCGACCGTGGGGCCGTCGATCGGGCCGGGCAGGTCACCGACGCGGGACGCCACGACCAGACGCGAGCGGGGGTACGCCATCGCCAGGGTGTCCGCGCTGGCGCCGGTGTCGCGGCGGTAGTCCCCGCTGCCGAACGCCAGGCGGAAGGCGCCCTGCGCCTTGGCGATGCTCGTGGCCTCCTCGATCCCCACCGCGGACTCGACCAGGGCGATCACCGGCGTGTGGCCGCCGAGGCGGTGCCAGGTGTCGGTGACCTGGGCAGGGCTCTCGGTCTTCGCGAGCATCACACCCTGCAGGCCAGGCAGGCCGCGGAGCGCCTCGAGGTCGTCCTCCCAGAAGTCGGTCGTGACGTCGTTCACGCGCACCCAGGCCTCCCCGGAGCCCGCCAGCCACGCGGCGACCGTGGCGCGGGCAGCGGGCTTCACCGCAGGGTCGACGGCGTCCTCGATGTCCAGGATCACCTGGTCGGCGCGGGAGCGGGTGGCACCGTCGAACCGGTCCTCGGCGGTGCCGGCGACGAGCAGCCACGAACGCGAGATCTCGGCGGGGACCGATCGACGCCGGGAGACGGCAGGGGTGGACGGAGCGGGGCGGTCGTCGGTGGCCATGCACCGTTGGTACCACACGCTGGCGTCCGGGCTCGGTGTGGCCGACGGTGTGACCGGGCGAAAACCCGGAACCGCGGGCTCATTGCCGGAGTGCCACTGCGCTTCCGCCTACAGTGGGCGTGTGTGGCGAGTGGACAGGACGACCGGCGATGAGGACGACGTGACGAACGACGACGCCTCGGTCGACGGCGGAGCGGCGGAGGGCACGGACCTGCCCGACGAACGGTCCGCACTGCGCCCCGAACTCCAGGTCACCAGCCCGCACGCGATCAGCCTCGGCGACCCGCGCCTGACCGCGGGCAACGCGGCCGAGCCCGCGTGGGACGCCTGGCGCGAGCAGCTCGCCGGCGTCGGTGGCACCAGCCCGCTCGTGCACTTCACCGACCACCCGCGCGGGCGCATCGAGCTCTCGACGACCCATCCCGGCGGTCTGGCGCAGTTCATCACCGGCAAGACGACCCTGCTGTCGAGCCTGATCCGCGACGAGGTGGCACTCCGAGCCGCTCGCGTCGCCGCCGGGCACGTCGAGGCGAAGGGCACCGAGCTCGCCACGGTCCGTGGGATCGACGCGGTGAAGCTCGGCATCGGCATCGCCGACTGGCAGCACGGGGACGAGCACTTCCGCGGACCCGTGTTGCTCCGCCCGCTGGCGATCCGCCGCCACGGCCGGGACTTCGAGGTCCGCCTGCTCGGTGAACCCGTGCTCAACCCCGGGCTGTCCGACGCGCTCCGCGAGCAGTTCGGTGTGACACTCGACGCGCAGTCCTTCGTCGCCCTCGCGCAGCAGGACGGCTCGTTCACCCCCAACCCGGTGATCGACCGCCTCCGCGGCCTCACCGCACACATCCCCGGTTTCACCGTGCACGCCCGGCTCGTCGTGTCGACGTTCGCCGAGGTCGCCACCGGACTCGTCGAGGACACCGACGACCTGGCCCACCCCGTGCTCGACGCCCTCGCCGGCAACCCCAGCGCCAAGTGGCAGGTCGAGCAGTCGTACCACCCGGTCGAGCAGACCCCGTCGGACGAGCGCTCGCCGGAGACCGACACCCTGCTGCTCGACGCCGACGACGAGCAGGAGAACGTGATCGCACAGATCACGGCCGGCAACTCCATCGTCGTGAAGACGCTGCCCGGGACCGGTGGCACGCAGACGATCGTGAACGCCCTCGGTGGCCTGGTCGCCGCGAACAAGCGCGTCCTGGTGGTCAGCCCCCGTCGCGCCACGCTCCGTGGCATCGCCGCCCGCTTCGGCGAGGTGCACCTGCCGGGCGTCGCCGTCACGCCGGGCACCCTGCGCCGAGACGTCGTCCGGGCCATCGCCCGCAACGAGAAGTCGAGCCGTCCGAACCTCCGCGAGGTCGACGACGCCCTGGTCCGGCTCCGCAAGGTCCTCACCGACTACCGCGGCGCCCTCACCCGCACCGACCCGGACTTCGGCGTCAGCGTGCTCGACTGCCTGGTCGAGCTCTCGCGGCTGTCCCTGCTGCCCGTCGCCCCCTCCACCACGGCCCGGCTCTCGAAGCAGTCCGTCGTGTCGATGGTGTCCGGCCGTGCCCGCGTCGCCGAGACCATGGTCAGCGCCGCCAACCTGGGCGAGTTCCGCTACGGGCCGGACGACTCGCCCTGGTACGGCGCGAAGTTCAGCTCGAGCGACGGCGCCCAGCGCGCCCACGCGACGGCGCAGGAGCTCGACGGCGGATCACTGCCGGCCCTCCTGCAGCGTGCGCACGACCTGGTCGCCTCGACGCACATGCGGCAGTTCACGACGATCAACGAGCTCGGCATCTACCTGCGCCTGCTCACCGAGATCCGCGACACCCTCGACCGCTTCCTGCCGATCGTCTTCGACCGGTCGGTGTCCGAGCTCGTCGCCGCCACCGCACCCCGGGGCGAGGGCGCGCCGATGTCCAGCACCAACCGACGCCGCCTGAAGAAGCTCGCGCGGGAGTACGTCCGTCCGGGTGTCCACGTGTCCGACCTGCACGAAGCGCTCACCCGCGTCCAGCAGCAGCGCGTCCTCTGGCAGCGCTACGTCGCCGCCGGTGTGAACCCCGAGGTGCCCACCGGCATCGCGGACGTCCAGGTGCTGTTCTCGAACGTGGTGGAGGACCTCGCGCGCCTCGACGAACCGCTCGGCCGCACCAGCCGTGACCAGCAGCTCGCGAACCTGCCGATCGAGCGGCTCGTACCGACGATCGCCGAGCTGGCCGCCGAGTCCGACGTCCTGCACAACCTGCAGGAGCGCACCGAGCTCATGCAGACGCTCCGCGACCTGCAGCTCGAGCCGCTCCTCACCGACCTGGCGAACCGGCACGTCCCCGACGTGCAGGTGCCCGCCGAGCTCGAGCTCGCCTGGTGGCAGTCCGCGCTCGAGACCATGCTCGAGTCCGACCGTGCGCTCCTCGGCGCGAACACCGACATGCTCGACCGGGTCGAGGCCGACTTCCGACTCGTCGACGACGCGCACGCGGCCGGGGTCTCCCAGGGCCTGGCGTGGCAGCTCGCCGAGAACTGGAAGGTCGGGCTCGTGGACTGGCCGGAGGAGTCCGCCGCGCTGAAGAGCCAGCTCCGGGACGGCGCGATCACCTCGCGCCTGCTCCACGACTCCGCACCGCACCTGTCCCGCGCCATCGCACCGGTCTGGCTTGCCTCGCCGTACGAGGTCGCACAGATCGCGGACACCATGCCGTTCGACACGGTGATCCTCGTCGACGCCGGAGCCGTCACCATCGCCGAGACCGTCGGCGCCGTCCGCCGGGCCCGCCAGACGGTCGTGTTCGGCGACCCGGTCACCCAGACGCCGTCGCCGTTCCGCATCGCCGTCGACCCGGAGCACCGCGCCCTGCAGGTCGACGAGGAGACCCTCGACGCCCTGCACGCCGACTCCGCCCTGGCGAAGCTGTCCACGCTGTTGCCGACCCTGTCGCTCACCCGCTCGTACCGGGCTGGCGGTGAGGACCTGGCCGAACTGGTCAACCGTCGTTTCTACGGCGGCCGGATCGAGTCCCTGCCGTGGGCCGGGTCGTTCCTCGGTCACGGGTCGATCGCGCTCGACTACGTCAGCGAGGGCAAGGCCGTGCCGGACCCCGAGTCCGGTGCCGTCGAGAGCGTCGACGCCGAGGTGGACCGTGTCGTCCGCCACGTCATCGAACACGCCCGTACCCGACCGACCGAGTCGCTCATGGTCATCACGGCCTCGGCGAAGCACGCGGTCCGGGTCGAGCAGGCCGTCCTCGCCGCAGCACAGGGTCACAAGGACCTCACCGAGTTCGTCATCGGTGACCGTCCCGAGCCGTTCATCGTCGCCACGCTCGAGCAGTCCGTGGCGCAGAGCCGCGACCGCGTCGTGTTCTCGATCGGCTACGGGCGCACCCCGCACGGCCGCGTTCTCCGCGACTTCGGTCCGCTCGGCAAGCCCGGCGGGGAGCGCCTGCTCGCCGTCGCGATGACCCGCGCTCGTCGCTCGATGGTCATCGTCACCTGCTTCCAGCCGTCCGACATCGAAGCGGAGCGGATGGGCCACGGCACGGTCGCCCTCGCCGAGATCCTGGCCGAGGTCCGCGCCCGCACCACCGCCGAGTACGTGCCGGACGACTCCGACCCGCTGCTCGTCGACCTGGCCCGTCGGCTCGAGATGCGCGGCATCCCGGTCGCGCTCGGGCACCGCGGCAAGCTCGGCCTGGTCGCCGCGCACGGCGGCGTCTGCGTGACGATCGAGACGGACGCGTCCCTGGTGAAGGGGTCGCTCCGCGAGTCGCTGCGCCTCCGCCCCGAGGTGCTCCGCCGACTCGGCTGGCACTACGTCCGCGTGCACGCGTTCCAGCTGTTCTCCGACCCGGACCGGGTCGCGAACACGGTCGCGCAGGTGCTCGGCGTCGACCGCGGCGCCACGCAGGAGATCTCGATCCCCCCGGTGCCCGCACGCCGATGACCGATCGGCGATCGCGGCCCGCACGTCGGGCCGCCCGGCCCGCTGGTCCGGTCACGCCGACCACGGAACAGCTGACCGGCGCGTGGACGCCCGAGGCGACCAGTTCGCGGACGGGAGGCACGCAGCCGACCGCAGCCGAGCCTCCCGTCCCGCGGGTGGCGGTCGACACCGCATCGGCACCGACCCGTGGTCTCGTCCGGTCCGGCCGTCGCGTCACCACGACGCCCGTCCCGGGCAGTGACCCGACGCCGTCACCCGAGCCCCCGCGGCACGGGACGGGGGAGAACGACGACCGTCTCCTCCGCGACCGACCGCCGCACTGGGGCTGACCGGTACGCTGAGGGTCAGCGAACCCCGAACGGAAGCGTGTGATGACGGAGCCCTCCCGGCGGACCCGGCCCGACTGGCAGACGTGGCCGAACCTCATCACGATGGTGCGGTTCGTCCTCATCCCGGTCTACGTGGCGCTCGTCGTCGCCGGCCACCCCGGATGGGCGCTGACCTCGCTCGTCGTCCTCGGCGTCAGCGACTGGGCGGACGGGTTCCTGGCCCGCCGGCTGCACCAGGAGTCGGCGCTCGGCAAGGCCCTCGACCCGATCGCCGACCGGCTGGCGATCGTCGCGATCGTGCTCTCGCTCGTGCTCGTCGGGCTGCTGCCGTGGATCGTCGTCGCGATCGTGGTGGCCGTCGACCTGGCGCTCCTCGCCCTGTCGAGCGCGTGGTTCCGCGGCAACCCGGACCTGCGCGTGACGTGGACCGGCAAGATCCGGTCGGCGCTGCTGTTCGTCGGGCTGCCGGTGCTGCTGTTCTCGTCGACGTCGGTCGCGGTGGACCACCACTGGATCCGGAACGTGGCGCTCGTGTTCGTCTGGCTCGGGACGATCGGCCACGTCCTGGCCGGGCTGCAGTACGCGGCCGAGATGTCCCGGAAGCACCGGACCCAGCGCGCTCCGGCGTAGGCGTTGGCCCTTGGCCGTCGGCCCGGCTTCCCGGCGCGCCCGGCGTCCCTCCACCAGGCGGTCACGACGCCCCGTTCATCTTCCGGCTCGGCGGGCTGTCGCGACCGCTCGGCGCAACGCTGGCGGGGCGTCGTGACCGCTCGGCGGGGGTGGCTACGGCCTGTCGTGTGACCCACGGGAGGTCCGGCTGACGCCCGCCACACCGCGCGCCCACCCTCGAGTGGTCACAACACCCTGTTCACCTTCCGGCGGAACGGGGTGTCGTGACCGGTCGGCGACGGGCCCGCGGGGTGTCGTGACCGCTCGGCGGGAGCGGCTGAGTCCTACAGCTTCGTCGAGCCGGCGATGCCGGCACCCTCGGAGGTGTCGGACGGTGCGACGTGTGTGCCGCCGCCGGTCGGGACCGCTGCGTCGTCGCCACCCTGACGGCGGAGCAGGTCGCGAATCTCGAGCAGCACCTCGACGTCGGTCGGCGGGACGTCCTGCGGCGTCTGCTCCTCGTTGTTCTTCACCCGGTCGAAGGCCACCTTCTTCAGGTGGTTCACCGGGACCACGAGTGCGAAGTACACGACGGCGGCGACGATGACGAAGTTCAGGACCGCGCCGATGATCGCGCCGAACAGGATCGGCGCGCTACCCCCGGAGACGGTCGGGATCTCCCAGACCAACGCCTTGTCGAGACTCGACGCGTTGAACACGGCACCGATGAGCGGGTTGATGAGCGAGTTCACGATCGTCGTGACGATCGCGGTGAACGCGGCGCCGATGACCACCGCGACCGCGAGGTCGATGACGTTCCCGCGGAGCAGGAACTCCCTGAAGCCCTTCACGCGGGCCCCCTTCTGTCGTGGACGACCACCGTGCAGCGGCCCGCTCCAACCTATCCAGGGGGCGCGGCGTCGGTCAGGATCCGGAGGTCGACGACCCCGAGGAGCCGGAACTCGACGTGCTCGTGGACGAGCCGGAGCCCGACGAGCCGGAGCCGGACGAGCCGGAGCCGGAGGAGCCGGAGGAGCCGGAGCCGGAGCCCGACGAGCCCGCGCCTGACCCGGACCCGGACGAACTCGACCCGGACCCGCCCTCGCTCTTCGGCGTCGGCCGCGAGTCCGTCCGGTAGAAGCCGCCCCCGTTGAAGGTCACGCCGACCGGCGAGAAGACCTTGCGCAGGACTCCGCCGCAGACCGGGCACTCGGTCAGGGTGTCGTCGGAGAACGACTGCTTGATGTCGAACGCGTTGCCGCACTCGGTGCAGCGGTACGAGTAGGTGGGCACGTCAGCTCCGGAACGTGATGATGCGTGACGGCGTGATGATGCCGTCCACGGGTTCGTCGTGGGCTTCGCGCGGGACCTCGTCGAGGTACTCCGCATCGAACACCACAGCATAGACGGGCGGGCGCTTCGCCATGGACCCGAGGGTCTTGTCGTAGTACCCGCGACCCCATCCCATCCGGACCCCGTCGTGGCCGACCGCGGCCGCGGGGGTGAGGATCGCGTCGACGTCGTTGATCGCCAGGGGGGAGAGCACCTCGCCGACGACCTCGGGCATGCCGAACAGCCCTTCGCGCTCGGAGGAGCCGTCGCCGACCGCCCAGTCGAGCAGCCCGTCCTCGCGGGTGACCGGGAGCAGCACGCGGAGGCCCCGGTCGAACGCCCAGTTGAGGAAGGGGCGCACGTCGGGTTCGTCGGGCGCGGAGAGGTACACGGCGACCGAGGTGATCTGGCGCTCCTCGACGAACCGCTGCAACGTCGCGGTCAGGGACAGCGAGTCGGCGTCCCGTTCGGTCGAGGTCCGGCTGCGCCGCCGCTGCCGGAGGTCGGCTCGCAGGGCACGCTTCTCGTTCCCGAGATCGGCGGTCATGGCGACGATTGTAGCGATCGCGGGCGATGCGGTTTCCCGCCGATCTCGCTGTCCCCCTATCCGTTGACATGCCCTGGAAATGGGGATCGGATACGGTCGCTGCATGGGCTTCCAGATTTCGAAGGCCGTGATCCCCGCTGCAGGGCTGGGCACGCGCTTCCTCCCCGCGACCAAGGCGATGCCGAAGGAGATGCTTCCCGTCGTCGACAAGCCGGCCATCCAGTACGTCGTGGAAGAGGCCGTCGATGCGGGTCTCACCGACGTCCTGATGATCACCGGGCGCAACAAGAACGCGCTCGAGAACCACTTCGACCACGTGTCGGAGCTCGAGGAGACCCTCCGCAAGAAGGGCGACCACGAGAAGCTGCAGAAGGTCAACCAGTCGACCGACCTCGCGGACATGCACTACGTCCGCCAGGGCGACCCGCTCGGCCTCGGCCACGCGGTGCTCCGCGCGAAGATGCACGTCGGCCGCGAACCGTTCGCCGTGCTCCTCGGCGACGACATCATCGACGCCCGTGACCCGCTCCTCAAGCGCATGATCGAGGTCCAGGGTGAGAAGAACGCGACGATCGTGGCGCTCCTCGAGGTCCCGGAGTCGCAGACCCACCTCTACGGCATCGCCACGGTCGAGCCGACCGACACCGACGACGTCGTGAAGATCACCGGCCTGGTCGAGAAGCCGGCGCAGGGTGAGGCCCCGTCGAACCTGGCCATCATCGGCCGCTACGTCATCCGCCCCGAGGTCTTCGACGTCCTCGAGAAGCAGGAGCCCGGCAAGGGCGGCGAGATCCAGCTCACCGACGCGCTCATGAAGATGGCGAGCGCCGAGGAATGGACAGGTGGCGTGTACGGCGTCGTGTTCCGTGGACGCCGCTACGACACCGGTGACAAACTCGACTACATCAAGGCGATCGTGCAGCTCGCCTCGGACCGCGAGGACCTCGGGCCGGACCTCAAGTCCTGGCTCAAGGAGTTCAACGCGGGCGAATGAGTCGACCCATCCCGTACGGGGCCGGTGCACCCGGACCCGTACGGGACACCCGTCCCGACCAGATCGGGACCCCGGAGGAACCAGAAGCGATGACGACGATCCCGACCCTCACCCACGGGCGGGTCACCATCCGCCCCCTCCGGGTCCGTGACTCCCGCGACCTCGACCTCGCGCTCGCCGGCAACCGCTCCTGGCTCCGCACCTGGGAGGCTACGAACCCCTCCGGCATGGCGTCCTCCGACGTCCGGGGGAGCATCCGCGCACTGCAGGCGAACGCCCGGGCCGGGTTGGGCCTCCCGTTCGCCATGGAGTTGGACGGTCGCTTCGTCGGCCAGCTCAACGTGTCCGGGATCACGTACGGCTCGCTCGCGAGCGCGTCGATCGGGTACTGGGTCGTGCAGGACGCGGCCGGTCACAACGTGACCCCGACCGCGGTCGCCCTCGCGACCGACCACTGCTTCCGCGTCGTCGGCATCCACCGCCTCGAGATCTGCATCCGGCCGGAGAACGCCCCGAGCCTCCGGGTCGTCGAGAAGCTCGGCTTCCGTTACGAGGGCCTGCGCCGCCGGTACATCCACATCAACGGCGACTGGCGTGACCACTTCTGTTTCGGCCTGGTCGCCGAAGAGGTCCGCGACGGCGTCCTGGACCGCTGGGTCCGTGGGCAGGTCCCGCTCGGCGCGGGCCGTGTGCCGGACGAGGCCTGGGACGAAGCGGCCGTGCCGCTGCCCATCTCCCCGCGCGGCTGACCGGGCCTGCGGCCGACGGTCCGCGTCGCGCCGCTGCCGGGCAGGAGGCCCGTCCCCCGTTCGACGGATCCGTCGCGACTCGCTCGACACGCTCCCGGCAATGGGCGTCCCGGCGGTGCGCTCCCCCTACCGTTGCCCCATGGGATTCGGGACCTGGGGCGGCGGCGTCGTGCTGCTCGTGGCGGCAGTGCTCTGGGTCGTGTACCTGATGCCCGCATGGGCTGCGCGACGTCAGTACCTGGCGACCGAGCGGAACGCGATCCGCCTGCAGCAGACCCTCCGCATCCTGGCGCAGACCGCCGAACTGCCCGACGAGGTCCGCGTGGAGATGAACGCGAAGTCCCTCGCCGAGGCGCAGCGCGTCGCCCGGTCGGAAGAGGCCAAGCGCGCCGCCATCGTCCGCGCCCACGAAGCCGCACGACAGCGGGAGATCACCCGTCGTCTGGCCGCGCAGGCGCCCGTGCTCGAGCAGGTGTCGTCCGTGCCCGCACTCACCGCGATGCGGATGCGTCGCTCGCGCCTCGGCGCCACGACCCTCGGCGCGCTCGGACTCCTCACGGCGATCGTCGTCCTCGTCGCCGCACCCGGTGCCTGGATCCTCGCCGTCGCCGGACTCGTCGCGGTCGGCGGCTCCGCCGCGGTGCTCGCGCAGCTGCACCAGGTCGCCACCGCGCGGCGCCGTCGGGCCGCAGCCGGCGCGCCGGAGCAGCGCCGGGCCTCCCGTCCGGCCACCACCTGGACGGACCCCGCGCCGCCGCTGTCGGCAGAGCAGCCCGAGGCAGCGCCGGCCGAGCGCACCTGGACGCCCGGGGCGGTCCCCAAGCCGCTGTACGTGCAGGCGCCCACGGCGCCCGAGCCGTCGCCGGAGTCGTCAGCCGTGCTCGCCGCGCGGCTGCGGGAGCGTGTCGCGCAGGCGAAGGCCGAAGCGGACGCGGAGGCGGCCGCGATCCGGGCGGCCGGGTCCGACCCGTCGCTGGCGCGGGTGTCGCGGATGCGTGCGGACGTCGAGGACGCCGCGGCGGCACTGTCCTCGCACGACCAGGGGCGGCTCGCGGAGCGGCTCGGGCTCCGCGCGGCGCCCGCGTCTGTGTCCCGGTCTGGGTCCTCGTCGTCGCCCGCGGAAGCGTCCGGGTCGGACCCGTCCGCTCCTCGTGACGTCCCGGCTGCACCCCCCGGCCCGCCCAGCCGCTGGGCCGGCATGGGTGTCCTCGGCGACGACGCGTACGGGCAGACCGACCTCGATGCGATCATGCGTCGGCGTCGCGCGGTCTGACCGGTTGCGGCACGCCCGACCGCTGCGACCCGATTTCGGGTTCGCTGCACCGCGGTGCTATCGTGGTCGAGCACTTGGGGCTATGGCGCAGTTGGTAGCGCGTCTCGTTCGCAATGAGAAGGTCAGGGGTTCGAATCCCCTTAGCTCCACCAGGTAGCAACACACAGGCTCGGAACCGTCCGGTTCCGGGCCTGACGTGTTCCCGCCGTCGCATCCGGCTCTCCACAGGTCTCGTCCTGGGGCTGTCGGCGCGCCACACCCGGCCCCTAGACTCCTGCTGCGCCCGGCCCGGGCGGACACCAGGGGAGTGCCATGCACCGCTTCACACGAGCGCTCGCGACCATCGCGGCAGCAGTCGTCGTCTCGACGGGGTTCGTCGTCGGCCCGGTCGCGTCAGCCTCCGCCGCGGCCCCCACCGCCGGGACGACGGGCGCGACGACCGCATCGGCGACGACTGCACCGGCGACGACTGCACCGGGCTTCGGGCGTTACACGCCGCTCGCGGCACCGACCGTCTGGCGGGGCACCGTGCGGACGACGCCGACGACGGTCACACTCCCCGGGATCCCGGCGACGGCGACCGCCGCGACGCTCGTCGTGCAGGTCGCCGACCCCACGGCAGCCGGCGCCGTCTCGGTCGTGCCGGTCGGCAGCGCAGACCGTCCGCCCCTGCAGGACTACGTCCGCGGCCGTGCGGTCGCCGGCGCGACCACCGTGGCGGTCTCCGGCGGTCGGGTCCAGGTGGTGCTCTCGGCGGGGACGGCGACGGTCTCGCTCATCGTCGCCGGGTCGTACGGCAGCAGCGGGTCCACCTACGCACCGGTGACCCCCGCGTCGCTCTTCTCCGGGACCGTCGCGGCGACCAGACCCACCACCGTCCGCGTCACCGGTCGGGCCGGCGTGCCGGTCGGGGCGACCGCCGCGGTCCTCGACGTCCGGGTCAGCAGCCCGGCGGGGGCCGGCAGCGTGAGCGTCACCGCGCAGGGCGTGTCGAACCGTGCCGCCGTCACCCAGGCGTTCTCGTCGAAGGGCCTGTCGATCGCGAACACCGCGACCGTGCGACTGCCCGCGAGCGGCGCGGTCGACGTCCGCACCTCCGGCGTCGCCTCGGGTGTCACGGTCACCGTCGTCGGCTACTGGTCGGCGAAGGCCTCCGGTCTGGTGTTCGTGCCCGCCGACGGCGCACGGGTCGCCTCGACCACCGTCAGTTCGACGGTGCAGCGGGTGCGTGTCGCCGGCGCCGGCGGCATCCCGACGACCGCACGAGCCGCCGTGTTGACCGCCCGGACGAAGGGGCTCAGCGCCAGCGGCTGGTTCCACGTCGGCGCAGCCGGTGCCGCCGTGGCCACGACCCAGGTGGTCGCGAAGTCGCAGTCGCTCGCCGCGACGGTGACCGTACCGATCGCCCCGACCGGCACCGTGCAGACGCGGGCCAAGGCCGGCAGCGGGGCGCTCAACCTGGACGCGGTCGGCTACTTCGTCGACGGGTCCTCCGGCGTCGGCACCGGCGCGGACGTGTCGTACCCGCAGTGCGGCTCGGCGCTGCCGACCGATCAGGCGTTCGGTGTCGTGGGGGTGAACGCCGCCCTGGCGAACACCACGAACCCGTGCTTCAGCAGCCAGCTCGCCTGGGCAGGTCTCTCGGCCGGTGGGACCGCCCAGCCGAAGGCCCAGCTCTACGTGCTCTTCGCGAACCCCGCCGCCGCGGCCGCCTCGACCTGGCCGACGTCGAACGTGTTCAAGGGGTACGCGCCGAAGAACCCCTACGGTTCGTGCTCGACCCGCGCCGGCGGGAAGCCGCAGAACAGCCCGGCGTGCTCCTTCCTCTACGGGTACGCCCTCGGCGGTGACGACACGACGAAGCGCGGTGTCGCGAACCCCGGCTCCCACCGCTGGTGGATCGACGTCGAGACGCAGTTCTCCCACCAGACCGACACCGCCCTGAACCGGACCGTGCTCGAGGGCATGATCGCCGGGCTGCAGAGCGGCGGCGCGAAGTCCATCGGGTTCTACTCCACGGCAAGCCAGTGGGCGACCGTCGCCGGCGTCGTCCCGAAGACCAGTACGGTGTACGGCCGCAGCAGTTGGATCGCCATCGGCCCGGGCACGCTCGCCGCGGCGCAGAAGGCGTGCTCCGCGCCCGGGCTCGCCGGTGGCAAGACCGCGATGACCCAGTACGTCACCACGTTCGGGAAGACGACGATCGACCGTGACGTCTCCTGCACGTGAGTCGGCCTGACCGGGGCGGGCTGCTCGCGAGTGGTCCGTCCTTGCGGCGGCCGGGGCGCACTGGCACCATGAGCCCCGGACGAAGGAGCCCATCGTGACCTCACGACTCAACCCGTACCTCGGCTTCCGCGACGACGCCCGGCAGGCGTTGGAGTTCTACCGATCGGTGTTCGGCGGCGATCTGCGCATCGGGACCTTCGCCGAGATGGGAGCCGCCCAGGACCCCGCCGATGCGGACAAGATCATGCACGGGCAGCTCGAGACCACCCGGGGTTACGTGCTCATGGCGTCGGACACCCCGTCGTCGATGAGCCGGTCGGACACGAACAACATCTCGATGTCACTCTCCGGCGACGGAGCGGACGCCGCCGACCTCCGCGGGTACTTCGCGGCGCTCTCCGACGCCGGCACGGTGCTCGAGCCGCTGACGCAGGCGCCGTGGGGTGACGAGTTCGGCATGGTCACGGACCGGTTCGGCATCACGTGGCTCGTGAACATCACCGTGGCGCCATCGACGCCGCATCAGCCGACGCCCGAGCAGCCCGAGGCCTGACCAGCCGCGGCGGGACCGATCCGAGTCCGCCGAGTCGGTGGTCGATCACACGACTGCGTCGCCTAGCCTGGGACGCGTCATGACTGCCCCGATCACGCGCCGTACCCTCCTGTCCCTCGCCGGCATCACCGGTGTCGGCTTCGTCGCCGCTGCCTGCTCGTCCGACGGCCCGGGTGCCGGGTCCTCGACGCCCCGCGTTTCGGGTGCCGCCAACTCCGGTGACGCCTCGAGGCCGGCGAAGGGTTCCGGCGCGAAGCCGACGGCCACGTCCGTGGAGCCCGCCGAGGTCCCGCTCGCCGGCGGTGTCACCGTGACGGTCTCCGGCACGGGGCTCGCCGCAGTGACGGGGGTCACGGTCGGCGGTGTCGCGGCCCGCGACGTGTCGGCCACCGCGACGACGGTCACCTTCACCGCCCCGCACCAGGCGATGTACACGGCCGGATCGGCGGACGTCGCACTGTTCACGACGGCGGTGCAGCCGGTCCCCTCGGCGAACCAGACGTCCGACGGCAACGGTAGCGCGGCCAACGACGGGCAGGTCGGCTCGACGCAGGACTCGGCCACCGCGACGCCGACCCCGACAGCGGCTGCCGTGCCGGACGCGAGCTCCGCGGTCGTCACCACGACGGTGGCCTACGCAGCGAAGACCGACGTCGACCGTCAGCTGCAGTACGCCATGCGGCACTGGTCGGACTACAACACGGCCGAGTACGGCACGATGAACCCGATCGGTGGGGACTGCGCGAACTACGTGAACCAGACGCTCCAGGCCCGCGGGTGGCAGCAGCGCAGCGACTGGTACAACCGAGCCGGCGGTGCACAGCACTCGGCCACCTGGACCTACTGCCCGGCGATGGACCCGTGGCTCGACCAGAACGCCTCGGCGTTCGGTCTGACCCGGCGGACGTCCGACGAGCGCCAGCACGTGAAGGTCGGCGACATCGTCATGTTCGACTGGAACGCGAACGGGTCGCCGGACCACACGACCATCGTGTCCGAGGTGTTCACCGAGCCCGACGGCACCATCCGCATCAAGTCGGCGAGCCACAACCAGGACGGGCCCTACCGGGACCTCGACGAGATGATCACGGTGCAGCACCCGGGTGGGACCGCCTGGTTCCACACGTTCGACGCCTAGCGGCGGCGGGCAGGAGGCCCGCACCCCTCAGGGGAACCCGAGGAACCAGAGCAGCACGACAGCGACGGCCTGCAGGCACACGCCCGTCACGAGCCACCCCACCGCCCGGCGTCGGGTCGCCAGGAACACGTCCGACCCGAGCAGCGGTGCGGCGGGCATGAGCAGCCGGGGCAGGCTCTGCTGCGGCAGGAACACCGCGACGAGGTAGGCGACGTAGGCGACCACGAAGCCGAGCACCTCCGGACCGAGCGCCCGGACGTCACGTCGCCCGAGGAACCACGCCGTGACCACCAGGACGACCACGACGAGGACGAGCCCCGCCGGCCCGAGCCACCGTCCAGCCATCAGGAACCACGGTGTCAGCGGCGTGAAGTCGACCCGGCCGACGAACCCGACCCACCAGGACAGCTCCGTGTCGAGGTACGCCCCGGGCCGCCCGGTGACCGCCGACGCGACGACGGGCCAGGCGAGCCCGGCCGCGGCCACCACCAGACCCGCGACGACGACCGCAAACCGCTCCCGCCACGGGAACGTCTGCTGGACGCCGGCCGGCGCTCCGGCAGCGCGACGGGCAGCGATCCACCGGACGACGAGGTGCACGGCGAGCGCCACCGCCAGGGCCAGCACCCCCGGCCGGGTGAACGCGGCGACCACCCCGAGCACCGCCACCAGCCAGTACCGCCGCCGGACGAGCGCGAGCAGTGCCCCGAACAGCAGCAGCAGGAACATGCTCTCGGCGTAGGCGACCTGCAGCAGGTACCCGGTCGCCCCGAACGCGAAGAGCGCCGTCGCCCACCGGGCACGGCGTCGATCGGCGACGGCGAGCACGAGGCGGAACAGCACCACGCACGCACCCGCACCGCAGGCCGACGCGACCAGGACAGCGGCCGCCCAGAACGAGGCCCCGGTCACGCTCATCACCGCGCGGACGACCCCGGGGAACAGCGGCAGGAACGCCCACGGGTTCGGCACGACGTGGCCGGACCGGTCCGTCGGCAGGACGTGCGGGTACCCGTGCTCGGCGATGGTCCGATAAAAGGACGCGTCCCACGACCCGGAGAACGTGGCGAACGACGGATCGCGCCGGTACGAGGCGAAGTGCCACCCGTTCGTGGTCGCCAGCAGGTAGACGGTCCCGAGCAGGACGGTGCTGACCACCCGGGAGGCCAGCCACAGCAGCAGGGGAGTGGTCCACCCGCTGGAGGGGGCCTCCAGGACGGCCGTCACCGCCCGGCGGAGGCGGGTCGGTCCGGAGGCCCGGGTCGTCTCCAACAGGTCCGTCACGCGCCCGATCCTCCCAGACGCTCCGGAGTCAGCTCGCGGCACGGCCGCCGTACCGCCTCCGGTGTCAGCGTTCCGGCGTTCCGAGGACAGCGCGGCGGATCCGCTCGATCGGCTCCTTCGGCGTCCGGTCCGCGTTGAGGAGCCCGTTCGTCTCCTGCATCGTGTCGGTGAGCTGCGTCCAGCAGCTGCCGGCCAGGAACGAGCTCGCACGCACGGCGTCGTACAGCGCGGTGATGCGAGCGATCCAGTCGTCCCCGTCCGCCGCCGTCGTGTACCCCCAGGCGTCGTCGCGCTGCGCACCCGGCTGGTGGTTCACGCCACCGAACTCGGTCAGCATCACCGGCTGCCCGCGGTCCACAGCACCTCCCACCAGGACCAGGCGGTCGGCCGGTCCGAGACCCGCGAGGAGCCGGGTCCGCGCCTCGTCGTCGGCGTAAGTGCGTGCCAGACGGTCTCCGTCGCCTTCGTAGTCGTGCACCGAGACGATGTCGGAGTCCGGGTGTTCCCAGCCGTCGTTCGAGATGACCGGCCGGGTCGCGTCGAGCGCTCGGGTGACGTCCGCCAGGGCACGGGCGTAGGCCTGCTGGGCGGGGTCGGTCGCGATGTGCTGCACGCCCCAGCTCTCGTTCGCTGGGACCCAGGTCACGATCGACGGGTGCGAGGCGTCCCGCTCCACGGCGTCCATCCACTCCCGCATCAGTCGCTGTACCGCGGTGGGGGAGAACGCGTAGGCGCCCGGGGCCTCGCCCCAGACCATCAGCCCGAGACGGTCCGCCCAGTACAGGAACCGCGGGTCCTCGATCTTCTGGTGGTTCCGGGCGGCGTTGAACCCGAGCTCCTTGATGAGCTCGACCTCCCGGCGCAGGGCCTGCCGTGTCGGGGCCGTCAGGTGCGAGTCCGGCCAGTAGCCCTGGTTGAGCACGCTCCGGACGTCGATGCTGCGGTCGTTGAGCAGGAACCGACCACCGCCGACCCGGGTGGTCCGGATGCCGAAGTAGGAGCTCACGGCGTCGAGCGGGTCACCCTCCGGGGCCAGCAGGGTCACGACGGCGTCGACCAGGTGCGGCGCGTCCGGGGTCCACTGCAGCTCCTGCTCCGCCTGACCGTTCGCCTGTCGGGCGATCGGCACGACGAGTTCGCTCTCGTGGGCGGTCGCACCGACGGTCGTCTCGACGGTGGCGAGGTGCTCGTCGTGTTCGGTCCAGGTGGCTTCGACCCGGAGGCGCGTGCCGACCGGGTGCTCACCGGTCAACCGGACGGTGAGGCGCATCGTCTCGTGGTCGACGTTCGTCCAGCGGAGGGAGCGGATCGCGGTGGCCGGGACGGCCTCGAGCCAGACGGTCTGCCAGATCCCGGTCGTGCGGCGGTACCAGATGTCGTGCGCCTGCTCGTGCCAGTCCTGCTTGCCGCGGGGCTGGGTGAGGTCGTGGGGGTCGTCCTCGGCGCGGACCACGAGGGTGTGGGGCGTGGTGCTGCCGGTGCCGGTGCCGGTGCCGGTGCCGGTGCTCGTGCCGGTGCCGAGCGCCTCGGTCACGTCGAGGGTGAAAGGAGTGTGACCGCCCTCGTGCCCGCCCATGAACTGCCCGTCGATCCAGACCCGAGCGCGGTGGTCGACCGCGCCGAAGTGCAGCAGCACACGGGGCGCCTCGGCACCGTGCCCGGCCGCCGCCAGGTCCGCCGCCGTGATCTGCCGCGAGTACCAGACGACCGGGTGGAAGCCCGGCTCGTCGATGCCCGAGGCGACGGACTCCGGCGGGAACGGCACCGTGATGTCGCGCGCGTCCGTGAACCCGTTCCGCCAGGCGGGGTCGTCATCCGTGTTGCGGAAGGACCATGTGCCGTCGAGGTCCGCCCAGGCGGACCGCATCATCTGGGGGCGCGGGTACTCGCCGTCCTGACGACTGGCGAGCGGGAGGGCGGTGGCGGCGTCGTTGCCGAGGTGCGCGTTCATGTCCCCATGCTGGCGGAAGCGGTACAGCGTTGTACAGGGCGTGGAGCGGACCTCGTGATCTGCGCGCTGGCCGCCGTGAGCAGCAGAGGGCACCGGGCCGGAAAGCGCGCCCCCCGCACTTCCGCAGCGCCTTGCGCGAACGCGCAAGAGTGCCCCGCAGCCCCTTGTCGCCTGGTCGGCGCTCCGCCTAGCGTCCTCAGCACGACGCCGTACCGACCGCCGTGTGAGCCACCCACTCGCCGACCGTCCGCGCCCGGCCACCCACCGAGCGCCCCGGATCATCCACCCTGCCAGTCCGAAGGACCCGAACCCATGGACACCCTGGCCGCGCTCGCCGCATCCCAGACATCGACCCAGGTCGTCATCGACCAGCTCGTCGCCTTCGGCCACGAAGCCCTCAAGTACGTGCCCGTCGGCATCGCCGGTGTGATCGTGTGGGCCCTGTGGCTCTACCGCGTCGTGCTGTCGGCGCGGGCGAAGCCGATCGTGAACGGCTTCCGCACCACGACCTCCGTCGTCGTGCCGAGCTACCACGAAGACCCCGACATCCTGCTCCGTTGCCTCGAGTCCTGGCGTTCGCAGAACCCCGACGAGATCATCATCGTGCTGGACGTCGCCGACACCGAGGCCTACCAGCGCATCGTCGCCGTGGGCGACCCGACCGTGAAACCGATCCTGTTCCACCACGTCGGCAAGCGCAGCGCCCTCGGCCAGGGCATCCGGCTCGCGCGGTACGACGTCGTCGTCCTCGTCGACTCCGACACCAGCTGGGAGCCGGGACTGCTCGAGAACGTGCAGATGCCCTTCGTGGACACCACCGTCGGCGGTGTCGGGACGCAGCAGAACGTCTACCAGCGGAACTCGAGCATCTGGCGGATCATCGCCGACTGGCTCGTGAACCTGCGGTACTTCAACTACGTGCCAGCGATGGGCGCCGCCGGTGCCGTGCCCTGCCTGTCGGGACGCACCGCCGCGTACCGTCGCTCGGCAGTGCTGCCCGTGCTCGACAACCTCGAGAACGAGTTCTTCCTCGGCCGCCGCTGCGTCGCCGGCGACGACGGGCGGCTGACCTGGCTGGTCCTCGCCTCGGGCTTCAAGACCGTGCACCAGGAGAGCGCGAAGGCCCTCTCGATGTTCCCGGCCACCGGCAAGGCGTTCTTCAAGCAGCGCATCCGCTGGAGCCGCAACTCGTACCGGACGTACCTGACGGCCATCGCCAAGGGGTGGATCTGGCGCGTGCCCTTCGTCACGAAGATCACCGTGCTGCAGATCATCCTGACGCCCGTGACCATGGGCATCACCATGTGGTACCTGCTGTTCAGCCGACTGGAGCTCAGCGTCATCGGCGCGGGGTTCACCCTCGCCTGGCTGCTCGCCGGTCGTGCCGTCCGTGGTTTCTCCAACCTGCGCCGTCACCCGCTCGACCTCTTCGTCCTGCCGATCCTGGCCGTCGTGGTGATCGTCATCGCCCTGCCGATCAAGGTGTTCTCGTTCATCACGATGAACAAGCAGGGCTGGCTGACCCGGCACGCCGACCAGATGGGCGGTGACGGACAGACCGCGGCGACCCTCGACGGTCCCGGCGCACGTCCGGCGGGGCAGACCGTACCGACCCCGACCCCCGCTCCGGCCTTCGCGGCCACTGCGGCACCGGCGGTGGGCGCGCCGACGATGGCAGGCCCGACGATGGCAGCCACGATGGCAGCCACGATGGCAGCCCCCACGATGGCAACGGCCACCGTCGCAGCGCCGACCGTCACAGCGCCGACCACGGAAGCGGCGGCCGCGTCCCACACGGCCGAGCCGGCCGCCGCCACCACGTCGGGGACGCAGCGTGCGTCGCAGCCGGCGACGAGCCTCCAGGCCGGAGAGGTGGCAGCAGCATGAGCACCGACCCGACCCGCACCACGTCCGTTCGTCGTCGCCGCATCGCGACTGCTTCCGCGCTCGCCCTGACGCTCGCCGGCGCCGGTGCCCTGTCCCTCCCCACCGCGGCGCAGGCCGCGACCGCCGGGTCGACCGCGGACGCCGGAGCGTCGACCGTCGTCACGGGCGAGGCGTACCCCGGCAGCCCGAACAAGGAGGCCAAACTGGTCGCCGCCGAGAACGAACGCATCTACAACGTGCGGGCCCTCGCCTCGGCAGCACGGTGGAGCGGCCTCGTGACCACGAAGCCGTACCGACTCGCCACGGGCAGTTCGTACACCCTGGTGCTCGTCGCCCGCGGCTCCGCGTACACCGTCGACGACCTCAAGCAGCTCGCACCCTCGACCTTCGTCAAACAGCCCGACGGTTCGTACCTGCTCAGCGAGAACATCGTCGTGGAGAACGGGGCCACCCTGCAGCTCGCGAGCCCGGACGGCCTGCACATCCACATGGAGAGCGACGACCGCGGCTTCGTGTCGATCGTCACGCAGGCCGGAGCCCTGCAGATCGCCGGTTCCGCCAAGGCCCCGGTCACGATCGACTCGTGGGACCCGCAGGCCGGCAAGGTCGACACCGACACCACCGACGGTCGTGCCTACGTCCGCGTCCAGGGCGGAACGGCGACCCTGAGCTACGCGTCCTTCCGCGACCTCGGCTTCTGGAGCGGCACGACCGGCGGCGTCTCGCTCACCGGCACCGACCTGTCCACGCTCGACTCGGCGTCGGGCACCCAGGCGGCGAAGACCCTCCGCACCACGAAGGACGTCTTCGGCACCACCCTGCTTCCGACCGGTGCCGTCGACGGGACCACCCCGGGTGAGAGCACCGCCGCGGGGTCCTACAGCTTCGTCTCGGCGAAGATCCAGCACACCGAGTTCGACGGCAACGCGTACGGACTGTTCCTCACGAGCGCCGACGGGGTCGTGATGTCGGACTCCACGATCGAGAACTCGCTCATCGACGGCCTCGTGCTGCACCGCTACGTGACGAACAGTACGTTGTCCTCGGTCGACTCCCACGACAACGGGGTGGACGGGATCAAGATGACCCGCGCCTCCACCGGCATCGTGCTCAGCCAGGTGACCGCCAACCGGAACGGACGCAACGGCATCACGCTGAACGGCGGGGCGCTCGCCGACGGGCCGAACGCCGTCGGCATGCCGACCGGCGACTACGGCAACAACTCCCTCACCGACAGCACCGCGTCCGACAACGGGCGGTACGGTGTCGAGGTGCTCGGTGGCGAGAACGTCAAGGTGAGCGGTTCCACCATGGACCGCAACCGGATGGGCATCGTCGTCGGTCAGGACGCCGTGAAGACCACCGTGCGCAACAACGTCATCAAGGGCTCGACCCAGAACGGCATCTCGGTGCTCGACGGCGTCCGGTCCTCCGAAGTCAGCGACAACACGATCGCGGGCGCCGACATCGGGATCTACAGCCGAGGCTCCGACGCCGACGTGGACGGCAACGAGATCTCCGGTGCGCGGACCCACGGGGTGACGGTCGTCGGCCCGTCGAAGGGCACGACCGTGACCGACAACTCGGTGTCCGGGCGCGGACCGAGTGCGATCGACCTCGCCCGCTCGGACCAGGCCGTTCAACACGGCAACACCACGACCGGCTGGCACTCCACCAAACCGCTGCTCGTGACGCTGCGCGGCATCTTCCAACCGCTCACCGTGCTCTGGCTGATCCTGCTGCTCATCGTCCTGGCCGCAGCCATCGGTGGTGTCATCCGCGGCCGTCGGGGCGAGGCCCGCGAGCACCCGTACGCCAAACTCGCTCCCCTGTCCTCCTTCACCCGGGGCGTCGTCGACCCGACCACGCTGGGCCTGCCCGCCTCGCCGATCTCGTCGCCGATGGCAGAGGCCGGACCGCACCAGGCAGGCACGGGCCAGGCGGCCACGGACCAGGACGGCAGCCGGCGCGCAGCCCATGCCGCCCCGGCCGCGGACGTCGACGCCGCGCTCGCCGTGACGCGCCGGTGACGCGGATGACGAACCTGTTCGAACGACATCGCGTCCAGATCGTGTCCGGCGCCGTCGGTCTCGTGGCCGGAGCCGTGCTCATCGGCGGGATCTGGGGCGTCAGCGCAGCGGTCCGTGACCCCGAGACGGTCGCAGCGCCCGTGCCGACCTCCTCGGCGACCACCGACCCCGGCCGCACGCCGAGTGCCAGCCGCACCCCGAAGCTCGGCACGCTGGATGACGACGGCGGATCCGACAGCGGGAAGTCCGACGAGGGCGGCGGCGCCACCAGCGGCACGGCGAAGGGCTCCACGGGGACGGCCACAGCCGCCCCCGCCGCCGCATGCACGTCGCCGATCATCCGGGTCAGCACCGCGGACGCACTCACGTCCGCACTGGAGGACGCCGAGGCAGGGGACGTCATCGCCCTCGCCGACGGCACCTACGACGGGACCTTCGAGGGGACGGCGAAGGGCACGGCCAGCCAGCCGATCGCCCTCTGTGGCGGGAGCGGCGCGGTCCTCGACGGCGGTGACCCGTCCGACGGCTACGTCATGCACCTCGACGGTGGTGCCTACTGGACGCTGTCCGGGTTCACGGTGCAGAACGGCCAGAAGGGCGTGATGCTCGACGACACGCAGCACTCGGTCCTCCAGGGGCTCACGGTCCGGAAGACCGGGGACGAGGCGGTGCACGTCCGCGGCAACAGCAGCGACAACACGGTGCGCGGCAACCACGTCTCCGAGACCGGACTGCGGAAGCCGCAGTTCGGCGAGGGCATCTACATCGGCTCGTCCAAGAACAACTGGTGCGACGTGTCCGACTGCAAGCCGGACCGCAGCGACCGGAACGTCGTCACGGAGAACACGGTCACGGGCACCGCAGCCGAGAACGTGGACATCAAGGAGGGGACGACCGGTGGTGTGTTGTCGGACAACTCCTTCGACGGTGCGGGCATGCAGGGGCAGAACCATGCGGACTCCTGGGTCGACGTGAAGGGCAACGGCTGGCGCGTCACCGGGAACCGCGGGGTGCACTCGATCCTCGACGGGTTCCAGACGCACGAGCTCCTGGACGGCTGGGGCACGGACAACACGTTCTCCGGCAACACCGTGGACCTCGGCAACAGCGACGGTGTGGCCTTCGCCTTCCGCCCGGTGCTCGGCAACACGGTGTCGTGTGACAACGACGTGGTCGGCTCGAACGAGTTCTCGACCACGAAGTGCACGTCCTGATCAGAGACCGGCGAGCAGCTCACGCCCACGTCTGAGCCGACGGTCGGCCCGCTGACGGCCGACCGTCGCGAGGACCCCGGCGGTGAAGTCCGCCTCGTGCCGCAGGGCCGCAACGGCGTTCGCGGCGTCCAGTCCGTCCCCCAGGGACGCCTGCGCCCGGCGGAGTCGGCCGAGGTGTCGGTGCGCGCCGTCGAACCCACCTGCAGTGTCGATCGCGTAGCGGAGCCGTCGCGCGGCCTTCCGGGCGTCGTGCAGCACCTCGAGGTCAGCAGACCGTGTCGCCGCGTCCCGCACCCGGCGCATGCGACGACGCTCCCGGTGGAGTCGCCGCTCCACGAAGGGTCGTACGGCGTCCCCTGCGCGCGGGCCCGGTGGTGCGTCGGCGATGAGCGCGTCGAGTGCGTCGAGTGCGGAGAACCACTCGGCAGAGCACAGCACCTCGTCGAACCCCGCCGTCGCGTCCCCGTGCGCCGACCCCATGCGGCCCACGAGTCCGGCGAGCGTCGCGTCGTCGACGAGCCCCTCCGGCGCACGGCCCGCGAGCATCTGCACCGAGGCGGCCAGGACCTCGGCGTCACGGACCGTCCCGGCTGCACGTCCGACGGCGCCGAGGCTCCGTCGCACCGACTCGCTGGCGTCGCGGTCGAGCGCGCCGCGGTAGACCGCCAGGACGCTCCGGATCCGTCGGAGCGACCCTCGGAGAGCGTGGACCGCGTCGGGTTCCCGGCGTCGGACGAGCGGGTCGACCCGGACCAGGTCGGCGCGGAGCGTGGCCAGCGCGTCGACGACGAACCGGGCGGCCGTGCCGGATCGCGGACGATGCGACGTGGACGGCCGGCGGAGCGGTGCGAGCCGCGGTACCGGAGCGCGGTCGGCAGCAGCACCGCCGCCGCCGCCGTCCGTGTCCGGTCCGCCCGCGTCGGTGTCCGCATCCTCGGCCGCGTCCCGGAGCGCCCGCTCCACGCCGCGGACGAGCGCGTGGCCGCTGCCGTCGTCCGCCAGCGCCCACCAGCGACCGGCCCGGAGCACAGCCTCGTCCGGCGAGCCCTCGTCGACCCGGACGTCAGCGACCTCGGCCCGCACCCGGCCGTCCCGACTGTGCAGGACCAGGAGCGACGTCGTGGTGTCCCGCAGCCGGACGGCGGTCAGGGGCCGACCGCGCAGGTGCACCGCCAGTTCCGGGACCGGTGCGTCCGCGCTCCGGTCGGCGAGGCGCTCCGGACCCTCGCCGCGATCGACCGTCCACGTGCCGTCCTCACCGCGCACCAGCTCGACCCCGGCCGCCGCGAGCACCCCGTCGAACGTGTCCCAGACGGTCTCACGCACCATCACGTCCGGGACCCGCCCGACGACGTCCGCGTAGGGCTCGAGGGCGGGGAGTCGCCGGGCGTCCGGGACCCGCCAGGTCACGCGAGGAGCCGGGAAGTCGTCGTCGTGGGGATCGTCTCGCTGGTGCATGCGAGTCAGTGTCGTCCGGACCGCCCCGGCGCCGAGGCGGTCCCCGCGAACTGTGGACAGCCTCCCGGCCGGACCGCCCCTGTGCAGGGAGGGTGACACCGTCCTCCGCGCGATCCCGCGGACCGGCGCAGCAGCGACGGGTAGCGTCCCCGACATGACCGACGCTGTGCACGCCGACCCCTTCGAGACCGCCGTCGCCGGCTGGATGGCCGACCAACGGTGGTACGCCGCCAAGGGCGGGACCCCCAGGATCCGGGTGGTCGCCGAGCAGACCGGCACCACCGCCCACGCGACGATCCGCACCCTCTTCGTGCTGGACGACGCCCCGACCGGCCCCGTCCTCTACCAGGTGCCGCTCACCGTGCGACCCGCAGCGGTCCCCGAACTCGCCCACGCCCTGGTCACCGAACTCGACGGAGCTGCGGTCTACGACGCTCCGCACGACGTCGCCTACGCGCGCTGGCTGCTCGGCCGGATCGAGGCCGACGGCGAACACATCGGGCCGGTCACGGACGCCCGCGTCCTCAGCGGCGAGCAGTCCAACACGTCCGTCATCTGCGGGACCGCCGAGAACGGACAGGTCATCACGAAGGTCTTCCGCGTCCTGCACGACGGTGAGAACCCCGACGTCACGACGCAGCGCGCGCTGTCGAGCGCCGGGTCGGTCCGCGTCCCGCGCACCTTCGGCGCCCTGGCGGGGGAATGGCCGGACGAGGGGCAGGTCGGCGGGACCGCACACGGGCACCTCGCCTTCGCGCAGGAGTTCCTGCCCGGGCTGGAGGACGCGTGGCGCGTCGCCCTCACCGCAGCCCGGAACGGCGAGTCCTTCGCCAGCGCGGCCGATCGGCTCGGTGCCGCGCTCGCCGAGGTGCACACGGTCCTCGCGGGTGCCATGCCCACGGCGACCTCCGGGCCGGACCAGGTCGACGAGGCGATCGCGACGATGCGTCGCCGCCTCGACACCGCGGCTGCCGAGGTGCCGCAAGTCGCCGAACACGCCGCCGCCGTCGGTCGCGTCTACGATCGTGCCGCCTCCGTGCCGTGGCCGACCATGCAGCGCATCCACGGAGACCTGCACCTCGGTCAGGTGCTGTCGGCCCCAGAACCCCGGGGCTGGGTCTTCCTCGATTTCGAGGGCGAGCCCCTCCGCCCGATGCCGGAACGCTCGCGGCCGGACGTCGCACTCCGCGACGTCGCCGGCATGCTCCGGTCCTTCGACTACGTCGCAGGCGCGCTGGCGCACGAGGACGAGCCGGTGGAGACGGGTGACTGGGCGCACGAAGCACGCACGGCGTTCCTCGACGGGTACGAGCGAGGCAGCGGGTCCGACCTGCGCGCACACCGCGCCCTGCTCGACGCGTTCGAGCTCGACAAGGCCGTCTACGAAGTCGTCTACGAAGCACGGAACCGACCGACCTGGGTCGGCATCCCGATCGCCGCGGTCGACCGGTTGGTCGCACGCACGGACGGTTGACGGCGAGCGGCCGCGTCCGTGGCGCGACCGGATGACGGACGGGAGGCCCGTGGCGACACCGCCACGGGCCTCCCGTCCGATCCGCCCGACTAGTTGACGGGGCCGGTGTACTTCTCGCCCGGGCCCTTGCCGGGTGCGTCCGGGATCGCGGAGGCCTCGCGGAAGGCCAGCTGCACCGACCGCAGCCCGTCGCGGAGCGGACGCGCGTGCTGGTCGCCGATCTCGGTGGCCGCGGCGGTGACGAGGCCGGCGAGCGAGGTGATGAGCTTCCGCGCTTCGTCCAGGTCGGTCTGCTGCTCCGGGTCGTCGGCCAGACCCACCTTGACGGCGGCAGCGCTGAGCAGGTGGACGGCCACGGTGTTGATCAGTTCGATCGCGGGGACCTCGGCGATGTCGCGCGCGGCCTCGTCGGACTCGTCGGATGCGGGGGCCGGGTTGCTCGGGGTGTCGGTCACGGTGCTCCTCTGCTAGACTCGCCGACGGCAGACACTGTCCGCGCGCCCGGAACCTTCCGGATGCACCCGGATCATTCCGGTTCGAACCGGGACGGCCCGGATCAGGACAGTGTCACGAAAGAGGAGTTCCTCCCACCCGCGGCTGCACCAAGGCTATCGGGTCACCACCGCTCCGCCGGGGTCCACCATGTGGGCATCGGCAGGCCGGACCGCAAGGGTCGGCGTCGGGCGGCTGCCGAACGGGTCCCGATCCGTGCGTCAGATCTCCTCTCTCGTGCCGTCGTCCCGGGCAAACGCCCCGGACGGCCACCACCTGATTGAAGGAGCTCCGCATCACCGATCCCCGTACCAACGACCGTATCCGCGTCCCCGAGGTCCGACTGGTCGGACCCCAGGGCGAGCAGGTCGGCGTTGTCCCCATCGCCGTCGCACTGCGCCTCGCGCAGGAAGCCGAGCTGGATCTGGTCGAGGTCGCGCCGAACTCGAAGCCGCCCGTCGCCAAGATCATGGACTACGGCAAGTTCAAGTACGAAGCCGCTCAGAAGGCCAAGGAAGCCCGCCGCAACCAGGTCAACACCGACCTGAAAGAGGTCCGCTTCCGCCTGAAGATCGACGTGCACGACTACGAGACGAAGCGCAAGCGCGCCGAGGGGTTCCTCCTCGGTGGCGACAAGGTGAAGGCGATGATCCTCTTCCGTGGTCGCGAGCAGTCGCGTCCCGAGCAGGGTGTCAGACTCCTCCAGAAGTTCGCGGAGGAGATCGCCGAGTTCGGCGTCGTGGAGTCCCGTCCGACCCAGGACGGCCGCAACATGACGATGATCATCGCGCCCCTGAAGAACAAGTCGGACGTCAAGGGCGAGCAGAACGCCAAGCGCGCCGCCGAGAAGGCCGAGCGGAAGGCCACCGAGCACTCCGCGAAGTCGCAGCCGGCGGACCAGGCCCCGGACGCCCCCGCCGCAGCAGCAGCACCGGCCGACTCGTCGGCCGAATAGGTCCTCCCAGACCGCTTCCGCGCTCGACGCGGCCCCCATCCACCCCACGGAAAGGCATCAACATGCCCAAGCAGAAGACCCACTCCGGGTCGAAGAAGCGCTTCAAGGTCACCGGCAGCGGCAAGATCATGAAGCAGCAGGCCGGTATGCGCCACAACCTCGAGGTCAAGTCCTCCAAGCGCAAGGCCCGCCTCAACGAGGACCAGGTCCTCTCGAAGGCCGACGCGAAGAACGTCAAGAAGCTCCTCGGCCACTGAGTCGACCCGGATCGTAAAGGAACAGATCAATGGCAAGAGTCAAGAGAGCGGTCAACGCCGCCAAGAAGCGTCGCGTCATCCTCGAGCGCGCAGAGGGCTACCGCGGCCAGCGGTCGCGCCTCTACCGCAAGGCGAAGGAGCAGGTCACCCACTCCCTCGTCTACGCGTACCGTGACCGTCACGCGAAGAAGGGCGAGTTCCGTCGCCTCTGGATCCAGCGCATCAACGCTGCGTCGCGTGCGAACGGCCTGACCTACAACCGCCTCATCCAGGGTCTGAACCTGGCCGGCGTCGAGGTCGACCGTCGCATCCTCGCGGACCTCGCGGTCAACAACGCCGAGACGTTCGCCGCGCTCGTCGAGACCGCCAAGAAGGCCCTGCCGGCCGACACCTCGGCGCCGAAGGCAGCCTGAGCCACGTCACCCGTGCACCGGAACCCCCACTCCCTGCGGAGTGGGGGTTCCGTCGTTCCCGGCGTCGGTCGACTGCGGTCCGGTCGTGCCGGGCATCCGGTCGTTCCTAGACTGGGCACGTGAGCGAACTCCTCGAGAACCCCCGTGCCGGCCGAGTGAAGGCCGTGGCCGCCCTGGCCAAGAAGGACGTCCGTGCCGAGACCGGGCTGTTCCTGCTCGAGGGCCCGCAGGCCGTGCGCGAGGCGATCGAGTACCGCCCCGAGCTCCTCCGCGAGCTGTACGTCACGCCGACCGCGGCGGCGCGTCACGGTCTGGACGACGCCCCGGTCGACACCTGGTTCGTCACCGAGCAGGTGCTCGACGCGATGGCCGACACCGTGACGCCGCAGGGCGTGGTCGCGGTGTGCCAGCAGTTCCCGACGTCGGTGAAGGACGTCTTCCCGGACGCCCGCCTGGAGGCCCGTGCCGACCCCGACGCGTCGGGCGCCCTCCCCGGACTGGTCGCGATCCTCGAAGAGGTGCGTGACCCGGGCAACGCCGGCACGATCATCCGTGCCGCGGATGCGGCCGGTGCGGACGCCGTCGTGCTCACCGGGCGCAGCGTCGACCCGTACAACCCGAAGGTCGTCCGCTCCACCACCGGGTCGCTGTTCCACGTGCCGGTCTCGGTCGGCGTGACCCTCGTGGACGCCATCGAGCGCGCACGGGGGCTCGGCTACACGATCCTCGCGGCCGACGTCTCCGGTGATGACCTGCCGGACGTCCGGGCCGACGGCATGTTGGACGGGCCCACGGTGTGGGTCTTCGGCAACGAGGCCCGCGGGCTGACGGCAGAGGACCTGGCGCTGGTCGACCGCGCGGTGAAGGTCCCGATCTACGGCCGGGCCGAGTCGATGAACCTCGCGACCGCTGCCTCGGTGTGCCTCTACGAGAGCGCGTTCGCGCAGCGGACCCGTTCCTCCACAGCCACGGACTGACTCGCCTCCGTCCACGGTGGGGCGGTGGAGGGCGACGGTATCCCAGCGGCCGGTAGGCTTGGCTCTCGTGTCAGAACCTCTCGAGATCAGCGAACCGGCGGTCGCCGGCGCCGTGGAAGCGGCCCTCGCCGCCGTCCGCGCCACGACGACCGTCGCCGAGCTCAAGCAGGCCCGTGCCGAGCACACGGGCGAGCAGTCGACGCTCGCCCGGATGAACGCGTCGATGCGCAGCGTCCCGCCGGAGCAGAAGGCCGCCGCGGGCAAGCTCGTCGGTCAGGCCCGGAGCCAGGTGAACCAGGCGATTGCCGCGCAGGAGTCAGTCCTCGCCGAATCCGAAGAGCGTGCACGTCTCGACGCCGAGCGTGTGGACGTCACCGCGCTGCCGTCTCGCCACACGCCCGGTTCGCGGCACCCGCTGTCGGTCCTCAACGAGACCGTCGCCGACGTCTTCGTGGGGATGGGGTGGGAGGTCGCAGAGGGCCCCGAGCTCGAGCACGAGTGGTTCAACTTCGACGCCCTCAACTTCGACCAGGACCACCCGGCACGGGCCATGGCGGACACGGTGTTCGTCGAGCCCGTCGACCGGCACCTGCTGATGCGCACGCACACCTCACCGGTCCAGGTGCGGTCATTGTTGTCCCGTGACCTGCCCCTCTACGTCATCGCCCCGGGCCGCGTGTACCGCGCCGACGAACTCGACGCCACGCACCTGCCGGTCTTCACCCAGGTCGAGGGCATCGCGATCGACAAGGGCCTGACGATGGCGCACCTCCGCGGCACGCTCGAGCACTTCGCCCGTCAGGTGTTCGGTGACGAAGCCCAGATCCGACTGCGTCCGAACTACTTCCCGTTCACCGAGCCGAGCGCCGAGATGGACGTCTGGCAGCCGAACGCCAAGGGCGGCGCGCGGTGGGTCGAGTGGGGTGGCTGCGGCATGGTCAACCCGAACGTCCTGCGGGCCGCCGGCATCGACCCGGACGAGTACCAGGGCTTCGCCTTCGGCATGGGCATCGAGCGGACGCTGCAGTTCCGCAACGGCCTGAACGACATGCGTGACTTCCTCGAGGGCGATCTCCGCTTCTCGCAGCAGTTCGGAACGGTGGTCTGATGCGCGTCCCACTCCGCTGGCTCGGCGAGTCCGTCGACCTGCCCGACGACGTCTCACTCGAGCACGTCCACGCCGCACTGGTGTCGGTCGGGTTCGAAGAGGAAGCCGTGCACACCTTCGACCTGACCGGACCCGTCGTGGTCGGTCGGGTGCTCGAGCGTGTCCCGGAGCCGCAGAAGAACGGCAAGACGATCAACTGGTGCCAGGTGGACGTCGGCGAAGCCGAACCCCGCGGCATCGTCTGCGGTGCCCACAACTTCGACGTCGGCGACCTCGTCGTCGTGACCCTGCCCGGCGCCGTGCTGCCCGGGCCGTTCCCGATCGCCGCACGCAAGACCTACGGCCACGTGTCGGACGGCATGATCGCGTCGGCGCGTGAACTCGGACTCGGCGACGAGCACGACGGCATCCTCCGGTTCGCCGACCTCGGCATGGAGCCCGAGGTCGGGGCGGACGCCATCGCGCTGCTCGGCCTGGACGACGCCGCCGTCGAGATCAACGTGACGCCGGACCGCGGCTACGCCATGAGCATGCGCGGGGTCGCTCGTGAGTACGCGCACGCCACCGGGGCGACCTTCTCGGACCCGGTCGACCGCGTCCTACCGCGCACCGGCGAGGGCTTCGCGGTGACGATCGACGACGCCGCACCGATCCGCGGCCGCATCGGGGCCAGCACCTTCGTGACGCGGGTCGTTCGCGGCATCGACGCCAGCCGCCCCACCCCCGCCTGGATGGTCGCCCGTCTGTCGCTCGCCGGCGTCCGCTCGATCTCGTTGCCCGTCGACATCACCAACTACGTGATGTTCGAGCTCGGCCAGCCGCTGCACGGGTACGACCTCAGTACCGTCCAGGGCGGGCTCGCCGTCCGCCGGGCCACCGCCGGGGAACGGCTCACCACGCTCGACGACGTGGAGCGCGAGCTGGACGCCGAGGACCTGGTCATCGCCGACGACGCCGGGGCCGTCGGCCTCGCGGGTGTCATGGGCGGTGCCCGGACGGAGATCACCGCGTCGACGACGGACGTCCTGATCGAGGCCGCCGGCTTCGACCAGGTGTCGATCGCCCGGACCGCGCGGCGCCACAAGCTGCCGAGTGAGGCATCGCGCCGGTTCGAGCGTGGCGTCGACCCGCTCGTCGCCGAGGCCGCGGCGAACCGGGCCGTCGAACTGCTCGTCGACCTCGCCGGCGGCGCACCGGACGCGCTCGGATCGACCCTCGTCGACGAGTCGCCTCGCCGCACCGTCACCATGCGTCTCGGTCGAGCCGCTGCACTGATCGGCGTGGACTACACCGACGCCGAGGTGCTCGACACCCTCCGTGCGATCGGCGCGTCGGTCGACGTCGACGGTGACCTGCTCGTCGTCACCCCGCCGAGTTGGCGCCCCGACCTGGTGGACGACGTCTCCCTGGTCGAGGAGATCGCCCGCATCGTCGGGTACGACCGCATCCCGAGCGTCCTGCCGATCGCGCCGCCGGGTCGTGGGCTCACGCGGCACCAGCAGGCGCGTCGCCGTGTCTCGGCTGCTCTGGCCGCCGCCGGTCTGACCGAGGTCGTCACGGCACCGTTCGTCTCCGCCGCCACCGCTGCCGCGTACCCGGGCATCGACCCCACCGGCGGGCCGAGCGTCGTCCTGGCGAACGCACTCGACAGTGCGCAGGACCACCTGCGTCGGAGCGGTCTGCCCGCCCTCGTCGACGTGGCACGGCGGAACGTGTCCCGCGGACTGGTCGACGTCGCCGTGTACGAGACGTCCCGGGTGTTCCTGCCCGAGCCCGGTGTCGAGCTCGGGACGACCGACGTCCCCGCCGGCGCCGAGCGCCCGGTGCCCGAGACCCTCGCCGCCCTCGACGCGTCGCTGCCGCCGCAGCCGTTCCACGTCACCGCGCTGCTCCTCGGCAACGCCGTGCTCAAGCAGCCCGGTGCCGCGGTCGAGACGTTCGGCATCGCCGACGCCCTCGACGTCGCGCGCACGGTGGCCTGGGCCGTCGGTGTCGAGCTGACCATCACGCAGACGAGCCACCCGGCGCTGCACCCCGGACGCGCGGCATCACTGCTCGTCGGTGACACGGTCGTCGGTGTGGCGGGCGAGCTGCTGCCGGAACGGACGGCAGACGCCGATCTGCCCCGGGTGGTGGCCGTCGTCGAGCTCGACCTCGACGCCCTGGTCGCCGTTGCCCCGGAACTCGTGCACGTCTCGGCGATCGTGTCCTACCCCGCAGCGACGCAGGACCTGTCCCTGGTGGTGGACGTGTCGGTGCCCGCCGGTGACGTCCTGACCGAGGTGCGCGCTGGTGCCGGAGACCTGTTGGAGTATGCTCGGCTCGTGGATGACTACCGCGGTGCCGGCGTGAACGAGGGACAGAAGTCCCTGACGTTCGCCCTGCGCTTCCGTGCCACGGACCGCACGCTGACCGCTGCCGAGGCCTCCGAGGCCCGTGACGGCGCTGTCCGACGTGCCGGCGAGCGATTCGGGGCGACCCTGCGCGACTGATCCACGACGGATCACCGCCCGGGGTCGCCGCCTCCGACTCTCTCGACGAACAGTCCGACCAAAGGTGGAACCCATGTCCGTATCCGTCGCCGTGGCGGGAGCCAGCGGCTACGCGGGTGGCGAGTTGTTGCGCATCCTCTCCGCTCACCCCGAGTTCGACGTCAGGACGGTGACGGCGTTCTCGAACGCCGGACAGCCGCTCATCGCGACGCAGCCGCACCTCCGGTCGCTCGCGCACCTCACCCTGGTGGAGACGACGGCCGAGAACCTCCGCGGTCACGACGTGGTGTTCCTCGCACTGCCGCACGGCCAGTCCGGCGCGATCACCGCCGAACTCGACGCGGACACCCTCGTGGTGGACTGCGGCGCAGACCACCGCCTGACGGACGAGAGCGCCTGGGCGGCCTTCTACGGTGGCGACTTCCACGGCGCATGGACCTACGGCCTGCCCGAACTGCTGCACGCTCCGCCCGCCCCGGGTGCCGCGGAGGAGTGGCGCGACGTCGACGACATCGTCGCCCAGGGCCGGCAGCGGACCGAGTTGGCCGCGACCAAGCGGATCGCCGTCCCCGGCTGCAACGTCACCGCGGTGACGCTCGGCATCCAGCCCGGTGTCCAGGCCGGGCTCGTCGAGTCCGACGACATCGTCGCCGTGCTCAGCGTCGGCCCGAGCGGTGCCGGCAAGAAGCTCGAGCCGACGTACCTCGCCGCCGAGATCATGGGCTCGGCCAGCGCGTACGCGGTCGGCGGCAGTCACCGGCACGTCCCGGAGATCCAGCAGAACCTCCGGGTGGCAGGGGCCTCGGACGTGCGCATCTCGTTCACCCCCGTGCTCGTGCCGATGGCCCGTGGGATCCTCGCCACGACGACCGCGCGCCTGGCACCCGGTGTCACCGCGCACGACGTCCGCTTCGCCTGGGAGCAGGCCTACGCGGACGAACCGTTCGTGCACCTGTTGCCCGAGGGCGTCTTCCCGCGGGTGGCGGACACGATCGGTGCCAACACCGCCCTGGTCGGCATCGCGGTCGACGAAGCGGCCGGTCGGGTCGTCGCCGTCACCGCGCTCGACAACCTCGCCAAGGGGACCGGCGGCGCAGCCGTGCAGTCCGCGAACATCGCGCTCGGGTTCCCCGAGACGCTCGGCCTCAGCGTGGACGGAGTCGCCCCGTGACCGACATCACCGATGCATCGGGCGCGGACGACGCCGCCACGGGCCTCCGGTCCGCTGACGGCGCGCTGCAGGGCGTCACCGCTGCGGCGGGCTTCCGGGCCGCCGGCGTCACCGCGGGCTTGAAGGCGAGCGGCAAGCCGGACGTGGCGCTCGTCGTCAATGACGGCCCGTCCGACGCCGTGGCCGCCGTCTTCACTTCGAACCGCGCTCAGGCGCACCCGGTGATCTGGTCCCGCCAGGTCGTGGGGGACGGGGTGGCGCGAGCCGTCTTCCTCAACTCGGGAGGCGCGAACTGCTTCACGGGTCCGTTCGGCTTCCAGACGACGCACCTGACCGCAGAGGCGGTCGGTGACGCCATCGGGATCGGTGCGGGTGACGTCGTCGTCTGTTCGACCGGCCTCATCGGTGTCGGCGACCAGACTTTCCGTGACGGCGTCCTCCGCGGCGTGACGCTCGCGGCCGACGCCCTCAGCGACGGCGGGGGAGCGGACGCCGCCACGGCGATCATGACGACCGACACGAAGCCGAAGCAGTCCGTCGTCTCGGTCGACGGCTGGACGGTCGGCGGGATGGCGAAGGGCGCGGGCATGCTCGCGCCGGGCCTGGCGACGATGCTCGTGGTCATCACGACGGACGCCTCCCTGACCTCCGACGAACTCGACCAGGCACTGCGCGCCGCGACCCGGGTCACCTTCGACCGTGTCGACTCGGACGGCTGCATGTCGACGAACGACACCGTCGTGCTGATGTCGTCCGGCGCGTCGGGAACGACCCCCGAGGTCGGCGACTTCCGGGAGGCCCTGACCGCCGTCTGCGCGGACCTCGCCCGGCAGCTCCAACAGGACGCCGAGGGCGCCGCGCACGACATCGCGATCGAGGTCGTCGGTGCCGTGAGCGAGGACGACGCGGTGGCGGTCGGCCGGAGCGTGGCCCGGAACAACCTCTTCAAGGCGGCCGTCTTCGGCAACGACCCCAACTGGGGTCGGGTCCTCGCCGCGATCGGCACGACCGATGCCGAGTTCGACCCGTACGCGGTCGACGTCTCGATGAACGGCATCCGGGTCTGCCATGCCGGCGCTCCGGACCAGCCGAGCGACAGCGTCGACCTCAGCCCGCGGGACACCCATGTGCTGATCGACCTGGGGGTCGGGCCGCACGCGGCGACGATCCTGACGAACGACCTGACGCACGACTACGTCCACGAGAACAGCGCGTACTCCAGCTGATGAGCGATCCGGACCTCTCGAAGGAAGAAGAGCACGAGCTCGCGACCGTCAAGGCCGCGACGCTCATCGAGTCCCTGCCGTGGTTGAAGCGGTTCTCGGGCAAGATCGTCGTCGTCAAGTTCGGCGGCAACGCGATGGTGAACGACGACCTGAAGCGTGCGTTCGCCGAGGACATGGTCTACCTGCGGTACGCCGGACTGCACCCGGTCGTCGTGCACGGCGGCGGTCCGCAGATCTCGGCGGCGCTCAAGGAACAGGGCATCGAGTCCGAGTTCCGTGGCGGCTACCGCGTCACCACGACCGAAGCGATCACCGTCGTCCGCGACGTGCTGGCGGGCGAGGTGAACCGCGAGATCGTCGACCTCATCGACGAGCACGGTGCCGGCCTCGGCGTCGGGGTGTTCGGCGACGGCGGGTCGCTGTTCACCGGCGAGAAGAAGGGCGTCGTCGTGGACGGCGAGCACTTCGACCTCGGTCACGTCGGCGACATCACCCACGTCGATCCGTCCGGCGTCCTCGCGGCGATCCGGGCCGACCGCATCCCGGTGGTGTCGAGCATCGCGATCGACGACGCGCACCCGGACCAGGCGCTCAACGTGAACGCCGACGCCGCTGCGGCCGCGCTGGCGATCGCGCTCAACGCGTCGAAGCTGATGATGCTGACCGACGTCCCCGGCCTGTACCGCAACTGGCCCGACCGGGACTCGATCATCGACCTCATCGCCGTCGAGGAACTCCGGCAGCTGCTGCCGTCCCTCGAGTCGGGGATGATCCCGAAGATGACCGCGTGCCTGGACGCCGTGGTCGGCGGCGTCGGCGGCGCGACCATCATCGACGGTCGCATCCCGCACTCGATCCTGCTCGAGGTCTTCACCCTCCGCGGTGCGGGCACCGAGGTGATCCCGGACCCGAGCCGACGGACCGAGAACCAGAACACGCACGCCGAGATCGGCCGCCGCGCCGCCGGCGAGCACACCACCCCGCACCACGACGAGAAGGGCACACCACGGTGAGCACCCAGACGCAGACCGAGACCTGGAACGACCGGTTCGGGGCGTCGCTCATGCGATCCCTGACCCCGCCGAAGATCATGCTCGAGCGCGGCGAGGGCTGTCGCGTCTGGGACGTCGACGGCAACGAGTACCTCGACTTCCTCGCCGGCATCGCGGTGAACTCGCTCGGCCACGCCCACCCGGCGCTGGTCGAGGCCATCAGCGACCAGGCAGCCAAGCTGGTGCACGTGTCGAACTACTTCGCCACCCCGCCGCAGCTCGAGCTGGCGGAGCGCCTGAAGCGCATCTCCGGCGCCGGCGACGCCGGCCGCGTGTACTTCGGGAACTCCGGCGCGGAAGCGAACGAGGCCGCGTTCAAGCTCGCACGGCTGAACCGCGGGACGGACGGTCGCAAGACCCGGATCCTCGCGCTGCAGCAGGCGTTCCACGGCCGGACCATGGGAGCGCTCGCCCTGACCGGCAAGCCCGCTCTGCAAGAGGACTTCCTGCCGATGATCCCCGGAGTCGAGCACATCGAGACCTCCATCGAGGCCCTCGAACGCTCGATCGACGACACCGTCGCGGCTCTCATCCTCGAGCCGATCAAGGGCGAGGCCGGCGTGGTCGACCTGCCCGAGGGCTTCCTGCAGGCCGCTCGGACACTGACGGAGGAGCACGGTGCACTGCTGATCCTCGACGAGATCCAGACGGGCATCGGCCGGACCGGGGCATGGTTCGCGTTCCAGAACACCGGCGTGACCCCGGACGCCATCACCGTGGCCAAGGGCATCGCCGGCGGGTTCCCGATCGGCGCCCTCGTGACCTTCGGTGCGGCGTCCGACCTGTTCTCGGCCGGCCAGCACGGGTCGACCTTCGGCGGAAACCCGCTCGGCACGAGGGTCGCCAACGCGGTCCTGGCCGAGATCGAGCGAGCCGGTCTCGTCGAGGGCGCCGTCATCAAGGGGGAGCGGATCCGCGCGGGCATCAGCGCGCTCGGCTCCGACCTGGTGGAAGAAGTCCGCGGGAGCGGCCTGCTCATCGGCGTCGGCCTGCGCCAGCCGGTCGCCGCGGCCGTGTCCGCCGCCGCGCTCGACCGCGGTCTCATCATCAACGCCCCGAACGAATCGAGCCTGCGCATCGCGCCGCCGCTCATCGTGTCCGACGACGAGATCGACGAGTTCCTCGCGATCCTCGCGCAGAGCATGGCGGCCGTCACGGGCGCCGACCAGGAGACCACCGCATGACCCGCCACTTCCTCCGGGACGATGACCTCACCCAGGCGGAGCAGTCCGCCATCCTCGACCTCGCCGTCGAGATGAAGCGCGACCGTTGGGGGAGCAAGCCGCTCGCCGGCCCGCAGAGCGTCGCGGTGATCTTCGACAAGTCGTCGACCCGGACCCGCGTGTCCTTCCACGTCGGCATCAGCGACCTCGGCGGCAGCCCGTTGATCATCTCGACCGCGAACAGCCAACTCGGCGGCAAGGAGACCCCGACCGACACGGCTCGCGTGCTCGAGCGCATGGTGTCGGCCATCGTGTGGCGCACCTACGGCCAGGCCGGGCTCGAGGAGATGGCCGCGAGCACCACCGTGCCCGTCGTCAACGCCCTCTCGGACGACTTCCACCCGTGCCAGCTGCTCGCCGACCTGCTGACCATCCGTGAGCACCGCGGCGCCCTCGCCGGTCAGACCATCGCCTTCGTGGGTGACGGGGCCAGCAACATGGCGCACTCGTACCTGCTCGCCTGCGCGACCGCCGGGATGCACGTCCGCGTCGGAGCCCCCGCCGAGTTCGCCCCGGCCGCCGAGGTCGTCAGCGACGCCGAAGCCCGCGCCGCGGAGACCGGCGGCTCGGTGCTGGTCGTGACCGACCCGGTCGCAGCGGTCGCCGGCGCCGACGTCGTCGTCACCGACACCTGGGTGTCGATGGGCAAGGAGGACGAGAAGCAGCAGCGCCTCGAGGTCTTCCACGGCTACCGCGTCGACGACGACCTGCTCGCGCACGCCGCCGACGACGCCGTGTTCATGCACTGCCTGCCCGCCGACCGCGGCTACGAGGTCACCGCCGAGGTCATCGACGGGCCGCGCAGCATCATCTGGGACGAGGCGGAGAACCGCCTGCACGCCCAGAAGGCCCTGCTCGCCTGGCTCCTCGCCGCCAACGCCCCGACCGCCGCAGACGTGGCGACCCCCGGCAACTGACAACCACCACCACACAGGAGAGAACCCATGGCAGACCGCGTCGTACTCGCGTACTCAGGAGGGCTCGACACCTCCGTCGGCATCGGCTGGCTCAAGGACGCCACCGGCAAAGAGGTCGTCGCACTGGCGGTGGACGTCGGCCAGGGCGGCGAGGACATGGACGCCATCCGGCAGCGCGCGCTCGACTGCGGTGCGGTGGAGTCCGTCGTCATCGACGCCAAGGACGAGTTCGCGGACGACTACCTCGTCCCCGCCCTCAAGGCGAACGCGCTGTACCAGAAGCGCTACCCGCTGGTGTCCGCGTTGAGCCGCCCGCTCATCGCGAAGCACCTCGCCCTCACCGCCAAGCAGCTCGGGGCCGACAGCGTCGCGCACGGCTGCACCGGCAAGGGCAACGACCAGGTCCGCTTCGAGGCCGCCGTCGCCGCCATCGCTCCGGACCTGACGAGCGTCGCCCCGGTCCGCGACCTCGCCCTGACCCGTGACAAGGCGATCGTCTACGCGCAGGAGCACAACCTGCCGATCCTGCAGAGCAAGAAGTCCCCGTACTCGATCGACCAGAACGTCTGGGGTCGTGCGGTGGAGACCGGGTTCCTCGAGGACCCGTGGAACCCGCCGATCGAGGACCTCTACGCCTACACGCAGGACCCCTCCGTCCCGCGGGACGCCGACGAGGTCACCATCACGTTCGAGCAGGGCGTGCCGGTCGCGATCGACGGCCAGCGCTTCAGCGTCCTGCGCATCGTGCAGGAGCTCAACGCCCTCGCCGGCAAGCACGGCGTCGGCCGCATCGACGTCGTCGAGGACCGTCTCGTGGGCATCAAGTCGCGCGAGGTCTACGAGGCCCCGGCAGCGATGGCGCTCATCGCCGCGCACGAGGAGCTCGAGAGCCTCACCCTCGAGCGTGACGTGAACCGCTACAAGCGCGGTGTCGAGTCGGAGTGGGCCGACCTGGTCTACGACGGCCTCTGGTTCGGTGGGCTGAAGCGCAGCCTCGACGCCTTCATCGACTCCACGCAGGAGTACGTGTCCGGAGACATCCGCCTGCAGCTGCACGGTGGTCGTGCCACGGTGACCGGTCGTCGTTCGGAGCAGAGCCTCTACGACTTCGACCTCGCCACCTACGACACCGGCGACACGTTCGACCAGTCGCTGTCCAAGGGCTTCATCGAACTGTGGTCGCTGCCGAGCAAGATCTCCGCTCGCCGCGACCTCGCGAACTAGCCGGAACACAGCACAGCACCACCCTGTCGGACGGGCCGGAGCGAACCGCCCCGGCCCGTCCGACGCCATCTGACCACCACTCACCACGCAGGACGACATGACGGACGTGCCCCGGGCCTCCCGGCCGGAAGAAGCCAGCAGCAAGACCGACGCGACGAACACGGGCGCTCTGTGGGGTGGTCGCTTCGCCGACGGTCCGAGCGCCGAGCTCGCAGCGCTGTCGAAGTCGACCCAGTTCGACTGGCAGCTGGCACCGTACGACCTCGCCGGTTCCCGGGCGCACGCCCGAGCGCTGCAGACGGCCGGCTACCTGACGGCCGATGAACTGGATCGGATGCTCGCGGGGCTGGACCGTCTCGAGGCGTCGTTCCTCGACGGCTCCCTCCAGCCGGCGGAATCCGACGAGGACGTGCACGGTGCCCTGGAGCGCCTGCTCATCGCCGACGTCGGTCCGGAACTCGGCGGGAAGCTCCGCGCCGGTCGGAGCCGCAACGACCAGATCGCGACCCTCGGCCGGATGCACATGCTCGACCACGGACGCCGGATCGGTCGCCTGGTCATCGACCTCGTCGACGCGATCAGCCAGCAGGCGTCCGAGCACGAGGGCGCGATCATGCCGGGGCGGACGCACCTGCAGCACGCGCAGCCCGTCCTGCTCGCGCACCACCTGCTCGCGCACGCCTGGCCGCTCGTCCGCGACCTGGAACGGCTGCGCGACTGGGCCGGCCGCGCCAGCGTGAGCCCGTACGGGGCCGGCGCGCTCGCGGGGAGCTCGCTCGGCCTCGACCCGACGGCGATCGCCCACGAGCTGGGCTTCGACCGTCCGGCTGACAACTCGATCGACGCGACCGCCGCTCGCGACGTCGTGGCGGAGTTCGCCTTCGTCCTGGCGCAGATCGGCATCGACATCTCGCGTCTCGCCGAGGAGGTCATCCTCTGGAACACCAAGGAGTTCGGCTTCGTCCGGCTCCACGATGCCTTCTCGACCGGGTCGAGCATCATGCCGCAGAAGAAGAACCCGGACATCGCCGAACTGGCGCGCGGGAAGTCCGGCCGACTGATCGGCAACCTCACGGGGCTCCTCGCCACCCTCAAGGGCCTGCCGCTCGCGTACAACCGGGACCTGCAGGAGGACAAGGAGCCCGTGTTCGACTCCGTCGCCCAGCTCGAGGTCCTGCTGCCCGCGTTCACCGGCATGGTCGCGACACTGTCCTTCGACACCGCTCGGATGGCGGAGCTCGCGCCGCAGGGCTTCTCGCTCGCGACCGACGTCGCCGAGTGGCTGGTCCGTCAGGGTGTGCCGTTCCGCGACGCGCACGAGGTGTCCGGTGCGCTCGTGCGGTACTGCGAGGAGCGCGGCATCGACCTCGACGACCCGACGGACGAGGAGTACGCGTCCGTCTCACCGCACCTGACGCCGGACGTCCGTGCGGTCCTCACCATCGAGGGCAGCGTCGCCTCGCGTCGTGGCGTGGGCGGAACCGCGCCGGAGCGGGTCGCCGAGCAGCTCGCCGCCGTGACACGGTCCGTGGCCGAGATCGCCGCGGGGACGCCCTTCGCTCGATGACCGGAACGCCCGGACCAACGGTGACGGCAACGGCGACGGCGACGGCGCGATGACGACCACCGCGCTCCTCGCCGTGCTGTCCGAGCCCGCCCCGGTCTCCGCCCCGGCCCTCCTCGGTGCCACCGTGGCGGGCAAGGGCGTCACGCTCCGCATCACCGAGGTCGAGGCCTACTTCGGTCCCACCGACCCCGGGTCGCACGGGCACCGCGGGATGACGGCCCGCAACCGACACCTCTTCGGCCCACCGGGCACCCTGTACGCGTACCGGTCCTACGGCATCCACACCTGCGTCAACGTCGTGAGCGGACCGGACGGCGTCTCGTCCGGGTCGTTGCTCCGAGGGGCAGAGGTCGTCGCGGGCGTCGAGACCGCACGCCAGCGGCGCGGTCCATCCGTCGCGGACGTCGCCCTCGCGCGTGGACCGGGCAACCTCGGCGTCGCTCTCGGCGCCGTCCTCGGCGAGGACGACGGGACGTCGCTCCTCGACGGCTCCGGCCCGTACCGCCTCGCCCTGGCACCCGGACTGGAGGCCCGACTCGCCTCATCGACGCCGGCTGCGGTCGTCGACGACCTCCTGGCCGCCGGCACGATCGCGTGTGGTCCACGCACCGGGGTCGGCGGTGTCGCTGGTGGCGCCTCGTTCCCGTGGCGTTTCTGGCTGCGGGACGAACCCACCGTCTCCGCGTACCGGCGTCACAAGGGCGCCCTGGACTGAAGGGTGTGCCTCGGCGCCGGTACGATGACGGGGTGTCCAGTGATACCGCTCCCGATGTCCTGACGCGCCAGCAGAACGACCGGACCTTCGCTTCGGTGTGGGACGAGCTCCGCTGGCGTGGTCTGGTGCACGTCTCGACCGACGAGACCGCCCTCAAAGAGGCCCTCGACGCCGGACCTGTCACGTACTACTGCGGCTTCGACCCGACGGCTCCGTCGTTGCACTGCGGCAACCTGCTGCAGCTCCTCACGATGCGCCGGCTCCAGCTGGCAGGACACAAGCCGCTCGCGCTCGTCGGCGGGTCGACCGGCCTGATCGGTGATCCGCGTCCGACGGCGGAACGCACGCTCAACACCCGCGAGACCGTCGTGGAGTGGGTCGGTCGTCTGCAAGCGCAGGTCTCCCGCTTCCTCAGCCCCGACGGTGAGAACGGCGTCCGCCTGGTGAACAACCTGGACTGGACAGCACCGCTGTCGGCCATCGACTTCCTGCGCGACATCGGCAAGTACTTCCGCGTCAACTCGATGCTGAAGAAGGACGCCGTCGCCGCCCGGTTGAACTCCGACGCAGGCATCAGCTACACGGAGTTCAGCTACCAGATCCTGCAGGGGCTGGACTTCCGCGAGCTGTACCGGCAGTACGGGTGCACGCTGCAGACTGGCGGATCCGACCAGTGGGGCAACCTTACCTCGGGGACGGAGCTGATCCGGCGTACCGAGGGTGTGGCCGCGCACGCGCTCGGGACGCCACTCATCACGAACTCGGACGGCACGAAGTTCGGCAAGAGCGAGGGCAACGCGATCTGGCTCGACGACGCGATGACGTCGCCGTACGCCTTCTACCAGTTCTGGCTCAACACGGCGGACGCCGACGTGATCGCCCGTCTCCGGGAGTTCACGTTCCTGTCGCGTGCCGAGATCGAGCGGCTCGAGCAGGCGGTGGCCGACGAGCCGTTCCGCCGGGAGGCCCAGCGCACCCTGGCAGTCGAGGTCACCACCCTGGTCCACGGCGCGGACGCGACGCAGGCGACCATCGATGCGTCGGCGGCACTGTTCGGCAACGGTGACCTCGCTGCTCTGGACCCCGAGACCCTCCGTTCCGCGATCGCGGAGCTCCCCGGGTCCGTCGCCATCGAGGGAGCCGCGGACCTCGCTCGTGCCCTGGTCGAGACGGAACTCGTCAAGTCCCTCGGTGAGGCACGGCGTGCGATCACCCAGGGCGGTGTCTACGTGAACAACGAGCGAGCTGAGGACCCGGCGGCGACCTTGGCGTCCCTTGCACTGCCGGCGGGTGTGCTCGTCCTCCGACGGGGGAAGAAGACCCTGGCTGGCGTGACGGTGTCCTGACCCAGGCCCCCTCCGTGTGTTGCAGTGTGCGACACGCCCGGGATGTGGGGTGGGTTGGTGGTGGGGGTGGTGGCTGCGTAAAGTAATCCCTCGTCACCCCAAAGGTGCGGCGGAGCGGCTGGAGCGAAAGCCCAGAGCACGTCGGCCCTCAAGCGGGACCATCCTCCACTGGAGATCAGATCTGGCCTTGTGCTGGTTCGCTTCGACGCTTAGGATGACTACTCCACCGGTTCTCTCCTTCGGGATGAGCCACTGGATCTGGTTGCACGGTTGTGTGGCTGGGTTCGACGACATCGGTGGGTTCGAGAACGACAGCCTCTCTAGCGTGACATCGTGATGGTGTTGTGTGGGGAGTGCGTCTGGTCCTTGAGAACTCAACAGCGTGCACATTGTCAATGCCAATTTTATTGACCTCGTGCTCGATCGGTTTCGGCTGGTCGGGTCATGAAGCAATTCC